>CANQDW010000004.1 GCA_947593975.1 uncultured Lachnospiraceae bacterium | reverse complement strand
ATAAATACCATATTCGAAGATTATATGCCGTACAAAGGCGATATCACATACAGGAAATTCGGCTCGCTTATAGCTTTTGAGACCGGAGAAGCGATCACATACGGTCTTTTCAACGCTCAGGAGCGCGGTATCCTGTTCATAGGTCCGGGCGAAAAAGTATACGGCGGGATGATAGTCGGCGAAAACGCAAAGACCGATGATATCGAAGTAAACGTATGCAAGAAAAAACAGCTTACCAATACGAGGGCTTCAGGTTCCGACGACGCGCTGAAGCTTACTCCTCCTAAAAAGCTGAGCCTTGAACAGGCGCTTGATTATATCGATACGGATGAGCTTCTTGAAGTAACCCCTTCCTCGCTCCGTATAAGAAAAAAGATACTCGATCCTACTTTACGGTTCAGAGCAAAGAAAAATAAATAGTTTTAAACATCGTGACCATATCGCTTACGCAGCTGAATTTTTTAAGGCTTCTAAGGTTACAGCGCATTTTTGCGGGAAGTATTTTCTTAACATATACTTTATCGGCATCAGAGGCATTTGAAAGAAGCTTAGCTTCATCTTTGTATTTAATACTTGCTTCTGATGTTATGCCCGCGGGCATAAGGAGCGTCGCCATCATTTCAGGCGAATAGCAGTCTACGTATTTTCTTACTTCAGGCCTCGTTCCGACAAAACTCATTTCTCCCTTAAGCACGTTTATGAGCTGGGGAAGTTCGTCGAGCCTGTATTTTCTTAATACTTTTCCTATTTTGGTAACGCGCATATCCTCCGATACGGTTACTTTTGAGCCAAGCTTTTCGGCGTCATCCACCATGCTCCTGAACTTGTATATCGTAAAATCCCTGTCAAAGGAAGTTACCCTTGTCTGCCTGAATATTACTTTTCCCGGAGAATCTTTTTTAATAAGCGCCGCTATGACAATAAATACCGGAAAAAGAAGCGCAATAAGCGACGCGGACATAACAATATCAAAAAGTCTTTTTAACATAAGGCTTTTTTTCTTTTTTGCCAAAATATCATAGTACCTGCGTACCCGTTCGTTTTTCATGCTTTCGGGAAGTTCTTCCCACTGCGGCATAGTCATGCGTATATCTCCTTAAAATTATTTATGATATAATCCGTCTGTTCGTCGGTAAGCTTCGTATGGAGCGGAAGAGTAACTTCGTTTTCATACACTGCCATCGCGTTGGGATAATCCTCAGGCTTAAAGCCCATCCTCCTATACGCGCTAAGAAGCGGAAGCGGCTTATAATGCACATTAAGCGGTATGCCCTTTTCTGCCATTGCTTCAATAAATCCGTTGCTGTAATTTCTGTCTTTGCCGTTAAGCCTTACCGGATAAAGGTGCATACTGGACGTCCTATCTTCCCGTATGTGCTGCGGCAGCTGCACATCCAGGTCTTTAAGCCCATTATTATATCTTTCGACGATGCTTCTCCTTCTTTTAAGGAGCCCTTCGTATCTTTTAAACTGCCCGAGTCCTATCGCCGCCATTATATCGGTCATATTGCATTTGTAATAAGCGCCTTCTATATCATATTCCCAGCTTCCGAGCCTTGTCTTTGCAAACGCATCCTTAGACTGTCCGTGAAGCGAAAGAAGCTGGTATTTTCTGTACAGTTCTTCATTATCAAGGCCTTCCCTGTTTTTCCAGACTGCGGCTCCTCCTTCCGCGGTAGTAAAATTCTTTACCGCATGAAAAGAAAAAGATGTAAAATCGGCTGCCTCGCCGCTCATCAGCCCGTGATAGGAAGCTCCCAGCCCATGCGCCGAATCCGCAAGAACGATAACTCTGTCAAACAGTTTCTGTATATCGGTCTTCGGCTTATAAAGATGCTTTTTTTCTTCCAAAACCGCATATATCTTATCATAGTCGCACATCATCCCCGCAATATCTACGGGCATGATAACTTTTGTTTTATCCGTAATTGCGTCTGCAATCCCGTCATAATCTATCTCATACGAGTCTTTACCCGTATCTACAAGTACAGGCGTCGCACCGACATGGCATATAGCGCTGCAGGTTGCCGTATAAGTATACGCTGACGTGATAACCTCGTCGCCGCATCCTACCCCGAGAAGCCTAAGCGTCATTTCCATGCATGAAGTCGCCGAATTAAGGCACACGCACTTATCCGTATGGCAGTACTCTGCAAGTTTCCGCTCAAGCTGTTTGGTGCGCGGTCCGGTAGTGATCCACCCGCTTTTTAATGCGCTTACTACTTCGCTTATCTCCTCTTCGCCTATATCGGGCGGTGAAAATTCTATTTTTTCCATAAAGCACCTCCGTCACTTTGCAGATCTGCTATACCGGGAAGGTTTTTACGTATGGTCTCCCTGTCTCCGATCTTCTTAAACTGCTTTTTGCAGATATCCTTATCCCTTATCTTATCTTCTTCTTTTTCCTTATATGTCGGTACGATATCCTCAACTATGCTCTTGATATCTTCGGATTCCATATACGCGCTTTCATAAAGTTTTTCAAGTTTTTCAAAAAACTCTTCTTCATCAAACAGTATCGGCTTTCCTATATGGATAAGTGAATTTTTTGTATCTTTAAGGCCCTCTTCGCCCATCAGCATCTCTTCATAGAGCTTTTCCCCGGGTCTTAGCCCGGTTATCTTTATCTCTATATCTTCATCGGGCTTATATCCCGAAAGCCTTATAAGGTTTCTCGCAAGGTCCATGATCTTAACCGGCTCGCCCATATCCAGCACAAATATCTCTCCGCCTTTTGCATATGCTCCCGCCTGAAGCACAAGCGATACCGCCTCTTCAATAGTCATGAAATATCTTATTATCTCCGGATGCGTTACCGTCACCGGGCCTCCCGCTTCAATCTGTTTGCGAAACAGCGGGATCACGCTTCCGTTGCTGCCAAGCACATTTCCAAAGCGTACGGCAACAAATTCAGTTTCCGAATGTTTGTTAAAAGCCTGGACTATCATCTCGCATATGCGCTTGGAAGCGCCCATTATGTTAGTAGGGTTCACCGCTTTATCAGTGGATATAAGTACGAATTTCTTTGTATCGTATTTATGCGCCGCAAGAGCGGTCTTATATGTTCCGAATACATTATTCTTGATCGCTTCCGTAGGACTGTCTTCCATAAGCGGCACATGTTTATGCGCTGCGGCATGATATACTATGTCCGGCCTGTACTTGCTGAAAATGCTGTCCATCCTTTCGGTATTCCTTACCGACGCGATAAGTACGACAAGGTCAAGCTTCGGATAATCATGCTTAAGTTCCTGCTGTATATCATACGCATTGTTCTCATACACGTCCGCGATTATAAGCCGCTTAGGCGAGTGCGCCGCTATCTGCCTGCAGAGCTCGCTTCCTATCGAGCCTCCGCCTCCGGTAACAAGGACCACTTTATTGCATACATAATTCATTATCGACTCTATATCAACCTTGACCGGCTCGCGCCCAAGAAGGTCTTCGATCTGTACGTTCCTCAGCTTATCAAGCGTTACCTCGCCGTTAACAAGCTGATACATCCCGGGAAGTATCTTAAGTTCGCCCGGCACATTCTTGCATATATCCACAAGCTCGCTTATATTTTTTTTGGAAGCCGTAGGCATGGCTATTATTATCTCATTTATCGAATACTTTTTTGCGGCGTCCGGTATGCTTTCCCTGCCTCCCACAACTTTTACTCCGTGTATATACGTATTGTGCTTTGATCTGTCGTCGTCTATGAAACATTTGATCCGCGCGTCCAGATGATTGCTCGTCACAAGCTCATTCATAAGCATGTTTCCCGCTTCGCCCGCGCCTATGATCATTGTATTCCTTGTCTCAATATCATGGTTATACATGCTGAAGAAGTACCTTACGATACGGTATGAGAAACGTATCATAAGAGTCATCAAAAGCAGCAGCAGCGTATATATCATTATATAACTCTTGGTAAAATACCTGTAGTACACAAACAGCGAAGTGATATGGATGATCGATGAAATAAAACATGCCAGCAGGATATTGACCATCTCGCGCACGCTTGCGTATCTCCAGAGACTATGGTACAGCCTCAGCATAAAGAAGATGAGTATTGTGACAACCGTATTGAAAATACACATCCTGTTTACCGCAATAAGGCATTCCGGTTCTATGGAAGTCCATCTGAGTTCAAACCTGACAAGCAGCGCAAGATATGAACTCATATTAATACTGAATATATCCAAAATTATGAGCATTATACGGAAAACCCACGACAGTTTCCCGTCTTTTATCCATCTGATCAGCAATCTCTATACCCCCGCTAATTATCTTTACTCTTTTTACCCTTTTTATCAGACTTAAGCTTTCCTCCGTCCAGGATAGTCTGTATGTCGTCATGTATCTCTTTTATGCTGTTTTCGTCGGGATACATGACATAAGACCTCTGAGACGGCATTGAATACGTGTGCGTTTTTCCGCCTGTACCCGTCGCGCTTACCGACTCTATGTTCCAGTCGGGCGTCTCATCCATCTGGAATTTGACATATCTGGTGATCTTCTTTGTCTTCATATTAGTTTCAAAAGAATCCTCAAGGCTCTTCATGAGCTTTGAAAATTTGGTAATAATCTTAGGCGAGGTCGCCTTGTCAAAAATAGCCGCAACCATATGCTGGTGGTTTATCCCCCTCTGGTTATCCCCCGCACCGAAATGATGCCTTTCGCGGCAGAATGCAAGCGCCTGTTCGCCGTTTACATTATTATATCCCTTTGTAAAACTCGGTCCCCAGTCTGAAGTAAACGTATAATCTGAATATACCCTTACCCCGCCAAGCGCGTCTACTATATTTTTAAGTCCCGAGAAATTGACCCTTACATAATAATCAATATCTATGTCATACAGCATCTCAAGCGTCTTTATCGATACGTCCACGCCGTATATGCCCGCGTGGGTAAGCTTGTCCCCCATTCCTTTCGATATCGAAAGAGGAACGTAATAATCCCTCGGGGTATTTACAAGAAGTATCTGTCCCGTTTCCGGATTGATGGCCGCGATTATATTAACATCGCTCCTGCTTGTCTTTGCCAGCGAGCCATACACGTCTATCCCGCTCAGATATACTATGATCGGTTTTTTGATCTCGTCTTCTTTTTCTTCGGTCTCGTCATCGTCTTCTTCTACGTTTACGACCGTTTCCACCTGATGCTGTCCCAGCACCCTTGTCTGCGTATCAAATTCTTCATACTTTTCTTTTATTGTCTCCCTGTACGCCTCATTAAATATTATTACGCCTGCCGTTTTGTTATAAAGCGAATCCACAAGAGAAATTATATCTTTATACTCCGTTACCTGAATGGTTTTGCCAAGGTCGGTCTGTATGGAAGCGATCATTGAATCGGTATATTCCCTTCCTATCTCGGAAATTATCCCAAAGCTGTAGTCTCCCACGTCGTCAATTGTCTGCGCCGCGTCGTCCGCCATGACTATCGCCGAGATCTCGTCTACTTTTACGTTCGCTTCCGCCATATTATCAAGCGTGCTGTATCCCTGCCAGAGATACCCCGCGCCGATAAGCATCAATACGCAGAAAATGCCCGACAGGACCCTGCCCAGCACATACATCCTTTTTGACATCTGGCTGAAAAACGTATACAGCATTATAAAAATGAGCACGAGCGAAACCGCAAGCAGATATTTCGTCGGGATCATATCCACATACAGCGCAAGCCCCGCAAACCCAACCGTAAATAAAAACTGGACTATTATAAATACAAGCCCTATTTTCTTACTCAATAAATGTTTCATAAGTACCTCCAACAATCAACCGTATTATATTTCTGTCATATTACCGCAATATATCGATCAGCCTGTCTGTTGACAAACCGTCGGTATATTTATAAGATCTTTCCTTAAACTGTTTTCTCTTTTCGCCGTATGCATCTTCACCGCATACAGCTTCTATAAGTTCTTTTGTATTATATGCGACAGGTCCCGGAACATAACTCTCATAATCTTCATAAAAGCCCCTGCTGTCTTTTTCAAACCGCTCTCTGTCATAAGCGTAAAAATATATCGGCTTATCAAGCAGTATATATTCAAATATAATCGACGAATAATCTGTTATAAGCGCCGAAGAAACGAACATCAGCGTATTTACATCGGCATGATCCGACATATTAACGACCTTTCCTTTATACCTCATAAGCATATTATCGTCAAAAGCTTTTGAAACATGCGGATGAAGCCTTAGTAAAAGAATGGCATCGCTGTCAATATTATCTGTCCATTCCTTTATATCAAGCATGATCTTTGGATCCTTAACTTCATTATCCCTAAACGTAGGCGCGTACAATATTAGTTTTCTGCCTTTTAAATCCTCATATTCATCAAAAAACGAATCAATGTCTTTTTTTCTTATTTTATCATCGAATAAAACGTCGGTACGCGGTATCCCGGTAATGTATATTTTATCGTACGGAACCCCGAACGCCCGAGCATAAAGCTTTTTCGTATAATCCGAATTAACGATAAGATGCGTTATTTTCGAATCCGCTTTCTTTACGATCCTAAGCATCTTCCCTTCGTTTATATCATGTCCGAATTTTTTAATGGTCCCGGTGCCGTGCCACAACTGCACTACCCTTACGTTTTTCCTAAGTTTTACGTACGCAAGCGGCAGAAACTCATTATCCATAAGTATAGTCTGCGAACGCGCCATCTCTATTGATTTTACAAATATAAGCTTCGCAAGCGCCGATTTGTTCTTGTCGCTTTTTCTTACATAGTAAAATACGGGGTCCTTATATGTCTCCTTAAGCTTCTTTATTACCACTCCGACGCTGCTGTCGCTGCTTGCGTCATGCGTCATCACGCAGAAATACCTGTCTTTTCTTAAAGGAAATATACGGCCGAAAAAGTACATAACCGAAAATAATATATATGCTATTTCTTTCATGCCCCTACCATATCCTTCCCGCCGCAAAGAAACTCATAAAGCACCTTTTTCGAAGCCTCCCCCGTATCCCACGGATTATAGGCTTCTATGAACTTTTCGTACCTTTCGGCGTATTTTTCGTGACGTTCCTCGGTTATATCCCTTATAAGCTCATCCGTCGTTACGCTTATGGGTCCCGGAGACATATTTTCAAAATCAAAATAAAATCCCCTTAAAACATTCTTATACTTTTTTATATCATAGCAGTAAAAGTACATAGGCCTTTTTAATAAGCTGTAATCAAACATTACAGATGAATAATCGGTTATAAGTATGTCAGAAACAAGGTAGAGATATGAAATATCTATGCTCTGATCAAAAACATGTATAAAATTTCCATATACCGACCAATCGGTATCATCTTCCACAAGATAATGGTATTTTATTATCATTACCGCGTCTTTTCCGAACGTTTCGTACATCTTTTTCATATCAAGGGCTCTTGAAAAATGGTATTTCCCTATTCCAGACGCCTCGTCATCACGCCATGTCGGCGCGTATAAGATAACTTTCTTATCCTTTGGTATGTTAAATTCCTTTTTAAGCGCCGCGATGTCTTTATCATTGTTCTTTTTAAACAGCGCGTCGTTTCTCGGATATCCGGTCTCAAGCATCTTTCCCTTATAGCAGAAAGCTCTCCTAAATACGCTGCTTGAAAAAGGATTCTGCGATATAAGGTAATCCCACATGGACGCGTTTTTACGGAAATTATCCTTGTACTCTTCTATGCTTGTTTCACCCGCCATATATACGTTGTCCATGTCAAGCGCAAGCTTTTTAAGCGGCGTGCCGTGCCACGTCTGCAGATAAGATACATTTTTTCTTTTTTTTATGAACGCCGGGCACCTAGCGTCAAATATCCAAAATGCCGCCGTAGCCATATAATACAGATATCTTAGCCTGCCGTACTTTACCTGGATGCTGTTTCCGGGTATCTCAAACCTCTTTTTTTCATAAAACCATATACATTCGTAGATTTTATCAAGATCTTGTGAAATAATTGTTTCATACAGCGCTTTGGGATTGCCCGAATAACTTTTCCCAAGGCTTGAGGCAATGACTATTCTGTTTTTCTTTACCGGAAGGACTGCGTTCATGACCCTGTACAGCGCTATACATGACGCTTTTAATATCTTCCTTAAGAACATCTTTATATTCACTCGGTCCTCCTTTTGCCTAACAGCAATTCGGCGGCGCGCTTAGAAGCCTGTCCGTCCGAAAGGCTGCAGAAACGTTCATAAAACCCATCATATTTTTCGCGGTATTCTTCGCTTACCGCGGAAATGTTCTCTATCGCGCAAAGCACTTCCCCACTCGTATAAAGGAGCGGTCCGGGAAGGTCCTTTTCCATATCCAGATACATTCCCCTAAGTTCATTCTTATAAGTCTCAATATCGTATACATAAAAAAGGATAGGGCGCTTAAGATTTGCGTAATCGAAAAATACCGAGGAATAATCGGTAATGCATATGTCCGATATCAGATACAGCTCCGATATGTCGCCATAACCCGATACATTGTACACAAAGCCTTCGTATTCCGACAGATCAAGCTTTTCCGCGACATAATAATGCGTGCGCAAAAGCAGGACCCACTCGTCTGACAGGCGCTCTTTTAACAGAGAAAAATCAAGCGCCATATCAAATTTGTATTTTCCCGATTCATAATACTCATTATCACGCCATGTGGGCGCGTATAAGATAACCTTTTTATCTTCAGGTATGCCTATATTATTTTTTACCTTTTTTATGATATCGGGCGCGTTTTCGGAGTACAGTATATCGTTTCTCGGATACCCCGTTTCTATTATCTTATCCCTGTCCATATCAAATGCATGTTCAAATATATCCGTGGAAAAACGGTTGTCCGAGAGCAGATAGTCCCATTTCCGTGAATCCCTGTAAAATTCCGCCTTATGGTTTTTGTTTGCGGAATACACGTCATCCATGTCAAATACGAGCCTCTTAAGCGGCGTGCCGTGCCACGTTTCAAGAAAGACCATGCCTTTCTTTTTTACAAACCAGCCGGGCTGGCGCACATTATATACGTGATACTTCGACCGCGACGCGTAATATACGTGCCTAAGCCCGTTATATACGGCATATCTGGTGCTTTTGCCGGTCTTTTTATGCTTATCGCTAAGGATCCATATATATCTGAACCTGTCGCCGTAAGCGGCAAGCATATAGTCGTATATCGCCTTCGGGCTGTCGTTATAGCCCCTGCCGAAAAAGCTTTCAAACACTATCCAGTTATCTTTTCTTCCCATATGTGAAAAAATGAGTTTGTCGATAAAGCGGAACCACTGTATCTTATTTCCGAACCTGCCGTCCTTCTTTTTGTTTATGATCATATACGCCGTGCATATGCGCGCCTGCGCGGGCCTTTTTGCGGCAATGCATGAAAGCGCCATGCGCTCCGCGAACCTAAACCGCGAAGATACATTTTTCACAGCCTGCTTAGTATATTCGGCGCATACCGCAAGTTCCTTTTTGGGCCTGTATCCCGCCTCCATTACTTTAAGCAGATTTTTACAGAGCATATACATTACGATATTTCTTCTTTTGGGCTGTCCTTCGGTATATTTAATGCTCTCGGGATATACCAAAAGCATATCGTTAAGCATTTTTTGCGGCTCCTTTGCCATGCTCTGATTAAGCTGCGGAAGATGTATGGGATCGTTTCGCTCACGCTTCGCAAGATACGCGCCGCTTACAAGGAAAAACCCGTTCGTAACCGATAAAAGCTTCATTACAAAGGGCATATCAGAAAAATAAGACACATTATCAGCAAACTTTATATCATTTGCGTCAATCACGTCTTTTCTTATCAACATATTAAGAACAGTTACCTCATCTGCGAAAATCTTTGCAATATCGGTATCTGTTCCCTTTCTGTCCATATTAATAAAATCTTCTTTCGGATCGGCTAAAAAAGCGTCCCGTTTAAAAAATGTGTGCTTTATCCCGCCCGAAACTACGTCCGCGTCATGCTCTTTTGCGTATGAAAGCATACGCTTAAGACAGCCGTCAAGAATATAATCATCACAGTCCAGAAAATACACATATTCCCCTTCAGCCATCTTTATGCCCGCGTTCCTTGCATAACCGGCGCCGTAAGCCGGTATCCACTGCACATATCTTACCGGAAGATCCTTTTTCTCATATTGTTCTATTTTTGCGACTATGCCTTCTTCAGGCATGTCGCCAAGGCATATAACCTCGTACTCGTCTTTATTAAGATCCTGCGCAAGTATGCTTCCGAAGCAGTCGTCCAGATAGCACAATCCCTTATTAAAAGGAATTATTATACTGAGTTTCTTCATCACACAATCCCCTAATCCCCAAGACTTAAGTCCTCTTTTATCTTCGTAGTGGATATTCCCTCGGTCCTCGGAAGATATACAACTTCACAATAATCTTTCAGAAAATCAAATTTTCCTTTCCAGTCGTCGCCCATTACAAATATATCGATATCATTATTGCGCACGTCGTCTATCTTCTGTTCCCAGTTGTATTCCGGGAGCACTTCATCTACATACTTTATCGACTCAAGTATGATCTTTCTGTCCTCATACGGATGATAAGCTTTTTTATTCTTTATCGCGTTAAACTCATCGGTAGACAGCACTACCACAAGATAATCACCAAGCTCTTTGGCCCTCCGCAGCAGATTAATATGCCCTACATGGAGCAGATCGTACGTTCCGTAAGTAATTACCTTTTTCATAGCCTGTTAAGCCTCCTCCTTCTTTTTTTCGACTTTCCGTACTGTTCGTCGCTTTCATATATCTCAATAGCTTTCTCAAGGTCTCCCGCGAACGTTACTTCGCCATGGTCAAGAAAGATCCCCTTATTGCACACTTTCCTTACCTGGTTTACCGAGTGCGACACAAACAGTACCGTGACTCCGCCATCCATCATCTGATTTATATATTTCATGCATTTCTTCCTGAACTTTACGTCGCCTACCGAAAGCACTTCATCAAGTATGAGTATTTCCGGTTCTACAACAGTAGCTATCGAAAAACCAAGCCTTGATTTCATTCCCGACGAATAATTTTTAACCGGCACATTTATAAAATCCCCGAGTTCGGAAAACTCAACTATACTGTCGTATCTTTCTTCTATGAACTCCTTCGTATGTCCGAGTATCGCCCCGTACAGATATATATTTTCGGCTCCCGTATACTGCGGGTCAAATCCCGCTCCGAGTTCCAAAAGCGGCACTACCCTGCCGTAAGTTTTCACGCTTCCTTCGGTGGGCTTTAACACTCCCGCAATAACTTTAAGAAGCGTGCTCTTTCCCGCGCCGTTATAACCAAGGATTGCAACCCTGTCGCCTTTCTCCACGGTAAAGCTTACATTCTTAAGCGCCCAAAATTCCTTGAAAGTTATGCTCCTCTTTACAAATCTGATAAAATATTCTTTTAAGTTATCCACTTTGTCAGCGCTTAAGTTAAACCTCATACCGACATTTTCGGCTTTTATGGCAATCTTTTTTTTCATCCTTACTCCATTCCGTATAAAAATCCATACTTAAGTACATTATAAGTGCAGAATAAACTCATCCTGCCTTTTATAGAATAACACAACTCCGACTACAGCGGTAACTATCCCAAATACCAGCGTATATATCAGAGACGGCATATGAAATCCCACTCCGCTTATGCAGTCCCTGAAGTTCCTTATCACACCGTATACGGGATTGCAGTTAAGCAGCCACTTGTATTTGCTGAGCCTGTCCGCGTCATAGAATATCGCGCAGGTATACATTATGAGCATAAGCGCAACGCCCCACAGATACTCCAGGTCCCTGAAAAATACTGAAAGGGTTGACAGTATAAGTCCCACTCCCACAGTCATGATAAGCAGTATCACAAGCGGCACCACTGCGGCAAGCATCCACCACGTAGGCTGCACCTTAAGCACCACAGACACTCCCACAAGCACTATCAGCGATATGAGGAAGGTTATAAAATTGGCCAGTATGGACGATAAAGGATACATATACTTTGGGACATACACTTTCTTTATCATTGCCGCGCTTGACCTTACCGACTTCATCGCGCCCTTTGTCGCGCCGCTGAAAAAAGAGTACAAAAGACGTCCCGCAAGTATATACACAGGAAACGGCAGTCCTCCTCTTATGCCGTTTCGTCCGAGAAATGTAGAAAACACCATTGTAAGCACTATCATTGTAAGAAGCGGTTCTACAAGCGTCCACAATATACCCAGGTAAGATCTTCTGTACTTTAATTTGATATCTTTTACCACAAGCTGCGATAAAAGATATCTGTACTTTTTAAAATTGGCAATTACATGTAAATCTGAAATATTCATACTAAACTAACTCCTAAATCCTACTTAAAGACGGTTTTTATACAATTTTCCGAAGCATGTCCGTCTTCCCAGCCGCAGAACCTCTCGTAGAATTTATCGTATATTTCGGCATATCTGCCATTTACGGTTCTGATATCAAGTATAGCATCCACGATCTCCTTAGTTGTAAACAACAGCGGTCCCGGAAGCTCCCGCTCCATATCTATATAAAATCCTCTCAAAACATCCCTGTATTTATCAAGGTCATATGTGAAAAACAGCATAGGCCTCTTTAAGTTGGCATAATCAAAAAATACCGAAGAATAGTCCGTTATCAGTATGTCGGATATAAGATAAAGCTCCGCTATATCGTCATATTTGCTTAGATTGAACACAAAATCCGAAAGTCCGGTCACATCAATATTATCCGCAATGAAATAATGCGTCCTCAGTATCACGACATATTCGTCCGAAAGCTTTTCTTTCATATACTTTAAATCTAACTTAAGGTCAAACTTATATTTGCCGGACTCGTAATATTCATCGTCGCGCCATGTCGGCGCGTACAGTATAACTTTCTTACCTTCCGGTATACCCAGCCGTTTTCTTATATCGGCCGCGATACTCTCTTTATTGTCCGCATGGAGTATATCATTTCTCGGATAACCGAACTTAAGCATAGGCTTATCATACACAAACGCCCTCGTAAATACTTCCTCCGAAAATGCGTTTGCTGCGACAAGGTAATCCCATGACCTTGACTGTATATAAAAAGTCTTTTTATACATCGGGGAAGCGCTCACTACTTCCTCCATATCAAATACAAGCTTTTTAAGCGGCGTTCCGTGCCATGTCTGAAGGAATACATTTCCCTTCCTTTTTATAAAGGTCTTCGGCTGCCTGCTGTTAAAAACGATATATTTGCTCCTTGCAAGATATTTAAAGTACGCGAAGCTGAATCTCTTTATCTGCTTTGCGGGATACGGAAGTCGGGTCTTTTTATCTATTATCCATACGCATCTGTATTTTCCCGGATACATCTGGTTAAGCTTTTCAAAAATATATTTCGGGCTGTCGGAATAACTCTTTCCGAAAAAGCTTTCAAAAAGCACAACGTCTTCCATGAGCGGCTTTGCGGAGTACACATGCCTGTACATAAACTCTTTTATGATCTTAAGCCTCTTAGGACCTTTTATTATCCGTGCGGCCCAGTTATACAGGTTCTTATTGCGTGAAAGCCTGCAGAGCTTCTTAACATCATTTGCGATAAGGGCGGAAGAAAGCCTTCTTCTGTACATGCCCGCGCCTTTAATAACCTTAGCGTCCATAGCCGATATATATTCCCTTATCACCGGCATCCTTTTCTTACGCCAGGTTTTATCCTCGTTCTTTCTTATCTCCGGCGCGACATCAGACGCAAAATACTGTATAAGCTTGTTATCCATATACGCTCTTGTATACGGCGATTTTCCTTCTATACTATCTCTTGAGCGCTCATAAGCCTCCATCCTGTATTCAAAATCTTTCTTTCCTATATCCTGGATAAGAGACGGCGAATGTATCGGGTCGTTATGCGTCCTTTTTAAATATACCGCTTCCTTGTCCCCGTCGCATTTTTCCGCCAGATCAAGCGCCCTGCATAAAAACGGCCAGTCAGAGTAATATTTAAGCGTCTCGTCAAAAGTTATGCCGTTATCTGTCAAAAACTCCCTTTTAAATAGGATTCCCAGCGCAGTTATATTCTGCATTGATTTGCGTCTGGTTATAAGATACCTGTTAGCGGCTTCGGCGCGCTTTTGTCTTATTACTTCTTCGCTGTCCCCCGCTTCTATAAAGAAAAGGAACTGTCTGCCCTGTTCGTCGTCTCCGCCGTTTTCTTCATCGGAACCGCCGTCTCCGCTCTCATCAGGCGCAGATTCCGCATTATCAAGATAAATGCTTCTCTTATACCAGGTATTTTCAATCTTTCCAAACATCAGATCGCAGCAGTCGGCTACGCATAATTCATGTAATCTCTGAAGACATCTGACATCCAGATAATCGTCACAGTCAACGAATGTCACATATGTTCCTTCCGCCGCTGACATCCCTTTATTCCTTGCCGCCGCTACTCCGCTTTTTTCACAGCTTAAACATTTTAAGTTTATATCAGTCTGATAAATATCCACTAAATCTTCGGGAATATCAGCCTCGGAAACCACAAGGATAACTTCAAAATCCTTAAAACTCTGTTCCCTGAGACTATCCAGACAGTCTTTAAGATATGTTTTCTCTCCGTGATAAGGTACAATAACGCTAATATCCACAGACTATGCCTCCTATTTACATAATAAACACAGCAATTATACCAATAGTTTACATTAAAGTCAAATTAAGTCGACGTCATAAGAATCTTTTGGTTATTTCCTCATATATCCTCTTTCTATGACCGCCCCTCTTTGCCGGCAGATGCTCCGCGATCATACCGTCAGAGCCCGGATCCCTTACGAAGCCGCATTCCGCAGCATTTGAAAGCTTCTTTATAAAGCCGTCAAAATCCGTAACCCGATCGCCTGCCAATCCTCTCTCCATATTAATATATGACCCTTGTCTCTCGTTATACTTCTCATAGTCAAACTGGTAAAACAATACCGGTTTATCCATATAATAAACATCCCATGACGCGCTGGAATAATCCGTTATAAACATACTGCACTCCATAAGCAGCTTATTTATCCTTATATCATCATCATAGCTTATCATCTTTATCCTTTTTTTGTTCACATCAAGCAGATGCATATAGTTCCTGAACTTCGGATGAAAGCAAAACAGCATATACAGGTCGTTTTTTTCCAGTATATCCGAAAGTTCTTTCGAATTAAGTATCTCTGCGTACGCTCTGAAGTAATCCGTTTTCACAAATTCTTCATCGCTAAGTTCGGTGATCCAGCTCCGCCACGTAGGCATATAAAATATTTCCCGCGGGTTTTTCGGCGACGATACAAGCTTATCCCACCTTGCAAGCCCGGTAACGGCAACTTCCTTTTTGTCATATCCGAAATATCTTGTTACGATCTCCTTTTCTTCCTCCGAAGACACTATAAACAGATCCGAGCGGTTTGCGTACTGCTTGCCATAGATATTGTCCACCCGCTTAAAACCAAGCACTCCGTGCTGCAAAAATACCGCTTTTTTATTATTAAGCATATTTAAGATCCTTACGCTTCCCGCGCTCCATTTATAACAGTGGCGTTTTGAGTCGGTAGAGATAAACAGATCCGATGCCTGCAGATATATCAGATGCCTTATACTCATAAAATCTACTATCCTGCGGCCGTACTGCGCCTTTAGTTCATTATAGACAGGCCTGTCCTTCTCAATTATATAAAGCGGCCTTATCCTCCTGTTCTTCTTATGGACAAAATATCTGAACATATAATATGCGTTATCCTGAGCCGCGGTACAGAACTTTTCAAAGAAGAGAAAATTCTTCTTACACTTGTAGAAAGGCATTAACAGGAAATAAACGACCGATGCGATCTTTTCATTCGTACGGTATTTTTTAAGATCGTACCTGCTTTTCTGCCTGCACTCCATAACTATCTTGCCGCTTATCGTCCTCGTAGGATATATAAGATATTCTTCATCTGTAGTATACATGTTTTTATACACGGAAGTAAGCAGCCTGTCAAACTTCTTTCCGCTTCCGACGAGCCGGAATTCATATTCATTTTTGCCCTTCGCAGCAAGAAGGATGATCTCGTATCTCGGAGGGGTCCATTTAATGCTGCGGCAGTCTATCGTAAATGTCAGTATTTTTCCGCCTATCGTGTTTTCTACGCTTGTAGGCTTATATTCGCAGACATCTTCGCCCAAAGTATCCGCGCCGCCTGTTTTATGCCTTATTATAAGCCTTCTGTCCGAAAATTCCGAATTCATGCATCTGATCTTTATGTTAAGTATCCCGTCTTTCATAAAAAACGACTCGACACATTCCCTGTATACCCCGCGGTACATATATACCGGCTGCACGGTCTTTACGCATAGCCTGAGTATCCCGTCAAAAAACATCTGGAACGCCGACAGCACGACGCCGTCCTTATCCGTATCCGGCAGGTTAAATATATACCGGTCGCTGTCGTCGCTGCTCTGCACGGCAACATTATTCGCATATTTTTTATCGTCCTTTAAAACTATCCTCGACTGATAATAAGCCCCGCCTCTGTTGCAGGCAAGGAAAACATCCCATTGCCTGATTATCTCTTTTCCGTATTTATCGTAAAAATCGGTAAAATCCACTTCAAAACTCAGGTTGTTTATATCCTTGGAATTAAGGGTAATACGGTATACTTCCCTGATATTCTTATTCCAAAGCCAAAGCTCGGCCTGTTTTGCGGGTTTTAATCCGCTTTCTATAAGGTTAAACCTTACTTTCATTCCCAAGCTTTCATAACTTTTGATATATACATAAGTCTTTCTTACGCTTTTTGCCTTATTTCTCCATTTTCTTAAAGTAAAAAGGGAATCTTTATCGATCGCCGCCATATAATGATATCTTAAAGAAGGTTCAAAAAAGAGGGTATCCTTTGAAAGTTTCAGCATCTTCGCCTGCTTTTTTTCATTTTTCATACTCCTGTAGAAAAAGAAATACTGTTTTTGGCCGTTCCCTTCCATAACAGGATGCCACGTTCCCGAATGGAATGTGGCATTTTCACAATCAACGCTTATATAATATTCATTATCATTTTCGCCCGGGCCATATGACACGTCATAGCAGTATCTGTTGTTTTTGATGTCTTTAAAATACACCTTATCGGGCTTAAACCCGCAAGGCACTTGGAATATCCCGCTAAATACCGCGTTATCAAAACGATAATCCTTACAAATAAAATCTTCCGTCATGTCATGACCTCCATAAAACAGCAGATACAATTCAGATTATAATATATTATATATC
Source organism: uncultured Lachnospiraceae bacterium (assembly GCA_947593975.1). Classification (GTDB taxonomy): domain Bacteria; phylum Bacillota; class Clostridia; order Lachnospirales; family Lachnospiraceae; genus V9D3004. The sequence continues at coordinate 52,227 of CANQDW010000004.1, read as the reverse complement.
ATTTGTCTTTATAATTATTCTTTGTCTGTTCGTAGATATGCTCGGTATCGTCGCTCGTACCTTCCCTTGCCTTAAGCTCGGGGCTTGTAAAATATCTGCTTCCCGAAACAACATTGCTCTTATCCTCATAAGACCTGAGCGCTATCGTTCCCGTGGACATATATTCGTTTTTGAGTATATTGTAACATTCCTGCCTATGCTTTATATATTCCGGCACAGTTACCGCAAGTCCGGAAGTATCGGCAGCGCACTCCGCGGCGTCCGCATACACATGATATCCAAAGGTACCGAAAGGCGAATCCGCATCCCCTTTATACTGCCTGCTGTTATTTTCTATCGTGCCGAGCATCACTTCCCCTACGTCATAGAAAAAGTGAAGATTATTATAAAAATTATACGGATTTAACATTATATCGTTATAGTCGCTGAAATCCCATACGTCTCCTACTATATTAACGACTTCACCGTAATAATTCCAGAACTGCGGACCGTCAAAAACAGCCATTTCCGTAATAAACGAAGGCCCGAACACAACGAAAAGCTCAACGCCTCTTTCATCACATGCAGCTTTTATCCGCCTTAAGGTATCAAGGCACAGCTGCATATTATCCGACTGTTCGCGTTTTCCTTCAAACAGTTCCTTAATGCTTTTATCGTAGTCTTTCATTACATAACGCTCTTTAAACCACTCTTTATCGATCTTTACCGCGTCATAGTATTTGCCGAGGTTCCTCTCGCCGCTCGGCAGTTCCGGATAAGCCACCGGATTCGTCTTATGCTCCGCCGCCTTTTTTATCTCCTGGACGCTTACTTTAAGATTCTTAAAAAGCATACGAAGGACTTCCGCCGCCTTAGAACGCCCATCTACCTGCGCCGGCGTTTTGTACGTGTCTCCCAGATGCTGTCTCGAATAAGCTTTTACCTCAATACTGCTGAGGTGCAGAAATATTTTCTTAACATCCTTATCATTTTCAAAAATATAATTAATATACTTCTCATATTCTTCGAAATTACCCGACTGTATATAAGAATTATAATATCTGTATCCGTCGATCTCGGATAATTTGTCCGCCCTTATACCGCTTGCTTTTGAACCGCCTATTATGTATGCGTCATACTCATCCGCATAATTTTTAATCCTCTCCGCTTTAAGGACGCGTGTATAATAATCGTCGTTTAACTCAAAATAATTGCCGCCCTGGAAGCGGAAATATCCGTAAGGGTCAACGACATAATTCACGGTGCAGATAAATACGAGCACTAAGATCATAAGCGTCATAAAAGTCAGGACCCATTTTTTAGAGCTTTTCATCACTTTCCTCCAATCTCCTTTATCCGTATATCAGTTAGAACTGGAAATAAAGGAATTGTACTACTTTATCCATCTTAAATATACATATTGCCAAAAGTATTGCCGGATATATCAGATAATACCATTTTTTTGTATCGAACTTATCCGAAATACTTTTCGTATTCGGCATAAACCAGCATATGAACAATCCGATAAGGCATGTAAGTCCTATGGACTTGTGGTTGCCAATGAAAGTTGCCACGGTATGGAACACACCGCTTATGCCATGCCCGAGCGACGCAAAGTTTATCATTCCCTTATATACTTCCCACGCGTCGGTAAACGTATTGGAAACGAAAAGCACACGGGTCAGTATAGCCAGTATAAATGTAAGCGGAACTCCGAGCCATACCGGCGTCTTCTTATTCTTCCTGTTCCTGTAGCTTCCTATGCATACAAGTATTCCGTTTACTATTCCCCAGACTACAAACGTCCAGCCGGCGCCGTGCCAGAAACCGGATACAAAAAACGTAACCATTGTAGCGACATAATAATTACGCCACTTTACGTTCCTTTTATATACATTCCTGAATATATAATTTCCCAGGAAGCGCGACAGCGTGATATGCCATCTCTGCCAGTATTCCTGGAAATCCTTAGCCTTGTAAGGCGAATTAAAGTTCTGGGGGATGACGATGTTAAACATAAGCCCAAGCCCTATAGCCATATCCGCATAACCAGAAAGGTCAAAATAATACGAGACCGTATACTCCAGCGAATAAAACCAGGAATTCAGAAATTTAAGCGTTCCCGCAGCCGTAAGGGCGTCAAGGTTATTAAAGAAATGTTCCGCGTTGGTCGTAAGGGGATCCGCAAGCAGCATTTTCTTTGCGCAGCCTATCGAAAATATAAACAGACCCTTGGCAACGTTATCATAATTGATCCTCTGGTTCCTTACGTCCGCGAACTGAGGCACTACTTCCTTATGATGGATGATAGGTCCTACTATAAGCTGAGGGAAGAAAGTAATAAACAGCAGATAATTTACGATGTCATATTCTTCCGTCTCTCCCCTGTATGAATCGACAAGAAATGCGATAAGCTGAAATGTGAAAAACGATATTCCTATAGGAAGGATAATATGCTTAAGCGCATAATCCGATCCCGTAATAAAATTATAATTAGATATAAAAAAGTCCGTATACTTGTAATATCCCAAAAGAGCCACGTTGGCAAGTATGCCGACAATAAGGAGGAGCCTTCTCTCAAGCTTAAGCCTGTCCTCTTTCATACGGCTCATCGTCGTTCCAAGTATATAATTTCCCAATACGCTTCCCATAAAGAACGGGAAGAAATCCGGGCTGCCCTGAGAGTAAAAGTAAAATGAAGCCACTATAAGCCAGATTTTGGCCATTTGTATAAATTTAAAGTGATTTAGCGTAAAGTATACTACAAATACCGTTGGGAGAAATATCAATATAAACTGATAAGTTGAAAAAATCATTATATGAAATCCTCTCTTACATATTTTTTATTATAATGGTATATTGCCGTGCTTCTTTGCGACCGAAGTTATCTCTCTCTTGTCGGCAAGCATCAAAAGATCGGCATAAAGCCTCTCCCTTGTAGCTTCAGGTTTAATGACCTCATCGATATACCCCTGCATCGAAGCTACCCTTGAACTCATAAAATCACGATTGTATTCGGCAATCTTTTCCTTTCTGAACTGTTCGCGCTCATCAGGATCTTCAATATTTTTCATTGCTTTCGCAAATAATATGTCAACCGCGCCCTCAGCGCCCATAACGGCAATCTCCGCATTAGGCCACGCATATACGAAATCTGCCCTCAGATGTTTGCTGCACATAGCGATATATGCGCCCCCGTAGGCTTTTCTGAGTATTACGTTAAGTTTGGTCGTCGTCGCCTCCGAATAAGCGTACAGAAGTTTTGCACCGTGGCGTATGATGCCTTTCTTTTCCTGTCCGCTTCCCGGAAGGAATCCCGGAACGTCCGTAAGCGTGATCAGCGGTATATCATACGCATCGCAGTATCTTATAAACCTGGCTCCTTTGTCGCTTGCGTCGCAGTCAAGCGCGCCCGCGGCAAAATTCGGCTGGTTTGCAACAAATCCAACCGTGATCCCTTTTATCTTTCCGAAGCCTACTACGATATTTTTCGCAAAATCCCTCATAACCTCTATAAAAGAATTCTCGTCCGCAAGAAGTTTTATCACTTCTTTAATATTGTACGCGCGGTTTCTTTCGGCGGGGATTATACTGTTCATCTCGTACTGGAATACCGAATTGGTCTCATAATCCGTAAAATTCGGCGCGCTGTTACTCTTATCGCCGTAATACTGCGGGATCGTATCCAAAAGCTTCTTTACTTTTTTAAAGCAGCTCTGCTCATTCCTGCAGTAAAAATGCGCAACTCCGCTCTGCGATGCGTGCACTGCCGCGCCGCCAAGCTCTTCCGACGTTATATCTTCATTCGTTACGCTTTTTATAACTTTCGGTCCGGTAACATACATCTGGCTTATGCTGTCGATAACAAATATAAAATCGGTAATACCCGGAGAATATACCGCGCCGCCGGCGCAGTTGCCCGCTATGATCGATATCTGCGGAATATAACCCGACGCAAGGGTATTGTAATAGAATATCTCTCCGTATCCCGCGAGCGCGTTGACGCCTTCTTGTATCCTTGCCCCGCCCGAATCATTAATACCGATTATCGGGCAGCGGTTCTCTATCGCAAGCTTTATAACATTGGCGATCTTATAACCGTGCTGCTTTCCGAGCGTTCCGCCTATCACGGTAAAATCTTCCGAATATATAAATACTTTTCTTCCGTTAATGCTTCCGTATCCGGTTATAACTCCGTCATAAGGAAACTGTCCGGGACTTATCCCGAACGTTTCTTCAAGGTTAGTTACTCCGGACTGTATCTCCCGAAACGAGTTATGGTCCAACAGTCCGGTAATCCTCTCTATGGCATGGAGCTTTCCTTTTGCATGCTGTTTTTCTATATGATACATATATCCACATCCTTTAATACTGACAAATATCACAATCTAAATAAGAATATTGTAAAATTGTGTTATAAATATGTCAAAACTATGTCGTGCTAACTTCTGAGCGCCGCTCCGAGCTCAGACAGCTTGTTTATGATCTTTTCCATAACTTCATTTACTTCCTTATCTTCAAGCGTCTTTTCCGCATGTCTGAACCTTATCGAATAAGCAAGCGATTTCTTGCCCTCATCCAGCCTGTCGCCTTCGTACACGTCAAACAGTTCGCATTTCTCAAGAAGCTTTCCGGCATTTTTCGTGATAACTTCTTCGATCTGTCCCGCCTGTATATCTTTATCCATCACAAGGCTTATATCTCTTGTAACCGCAGGATATTTAGGGATGCCCTTGTATTTTACCGCGTCAAAATCGGCATAATTTACGATGTATTCCATATCCAGCACAGCGACATATGTTTTCTCTTTAATAAGATAATTGTCGCATACTTCCGGATGTATCTCGCCGATATAACCTATCGCGGTATCTTTATAAATAACGTCCGCCTGTCTGCCCGGATGCAGATACGGCCTTTTTGAATGTGAATCAAATACGATATCATTTTTCAGGCTGCACTTGTGGAGCACTGTTTCAAGCGCGCCCTTCATATCATAGAAATCACATGAACCGTACATTCCGAGCGTGAGCTGTCTGCGTTCGTCGGGAAGTTCCGTAACCGGCACCTGCTTTGGTATATATATATTAGCCATTTCATATAATCTTACATTTTTATTTCTCCTGTTGTAATTCGTAGAGAGCGATGTAAGCATACCGTTTAACGAAGATGTGCGCATGATACTGTAATCTTCGCCGAGAGGGTTTGATATCACTACCGTCCTGCGGAGGCTGTCGTCTTCTTTTATAAGCAGCTTGTCAAATACTTTCGGGCTTTCAAACGAATATGTGCTTGCCTCTGAAAATCCAAGGTATTCGGCCGTATTTGCCGCGATCTGCTCTACCCTTAATTTATAAGACAGACCACCCGTGGTAGCCTCACCCGTGGGAAGCGTAAGCGGTATATTCTCATATCCGTAGAAACGCGCAACTTCCTCTGCAAGATCCGCCATAATTTCTACATCCTGCCTCCAAGTCGGCACCGTAACTTCCTTCTTTTCCTTATCGGTTTTAAGGTCTACCATTTCAAAATATGAAACCATCGTATCTTCATCGATATCGGTCCCAAGGAGCCTGTTTATCCTATCCGCATCATATTTTACAACCCTTGGCTCTCTCTTTTTGCTGTATACGTCCACACAGCCGCCGACAACATCCCCGGCGTCAAGCTCTTCGATAAGCTGACATGCGCGGTTGATGGCTTCCATTGCATTTTCCGGATCAAGCCCTTTTTCGAATTTTGCCTGAGCATCGGTACGCATACCGAGCCTCTTGCCCGAAAGGCGTATATTCGTTCCGTCAAAACATGCCGCCTCAAAAAGCATCGTAGTTACATTATCGGTGATCTTGGAATTTTCTCCTCCCATTATTCCCGCAATGCCTACAGGCTTATCCGCATCGCATATCATAAGGACGTCGGAATCCATTATGCGGTCCTGTCCGTCAAGCGTCGTAAATACCTCCCCGTCCTTTGCGCGCCTTACTACGATCTTTCTTCCCGCGATCGTATCCAGATCAAACGCATGCATAGGCTGGGCATACTCTTCCATAACGTAATTGGTTATGTCAACGATGTTGTTAATAGGCCTTATCCCACATGCCGCAAGCCTTCTCTGCAGCCATTCCGGAGACGGCGCAAGCCTTATGTTCTTAACTACCCTTGCAATATATCTCGGGCACAGATCTTTATCAACAACTTCAACGCTTACATAATCAGAAGCTTTTTCATCATTTCCCGTAACCGTAACTTTCGGCGGACAAAACTTCTTTCCGAAAGTCGCGGCGGCTTCCCTTGCTATACCTATAACCGAGAAACAATCCACACGGTTTGATGTGATCTCATATTCAAAATTCACATCGCGAAGCCCCAAAAGCTCAGGCACGTCGCTTCCGAGCTTTGCGCTGCGGTATTCTTTATTGTCGTTAAAAATGTATATGCCGTCGTCACATGCGTCCGGATACATATCCGTATCGGAACCAAGTTCCTGTATGGAACACATCATCCCGAAAGACTCAACCCCGCGGAGTTTTCCTTTCTTTATCTTCGTTCCGCCGGCGACCCTCTTTCCGGAATGGTCGCATGCCACGCGTCCTCCGTCAAGCACAACCGGGACTATAGCGCCCTCATACACGTTAGGCGCGCCTGTCACTATCTGTATAACCGTTCCCTCTTCATCCACCTGTACCTGACACACAACAAGCTTGTCGGCATCAGGGTGCTTTTCTATCTTAATTATCTTTCCTACTACGATCTTTTCAAGTCCGTCATCTAATTTCTGATATCCCTCAACCTTGGTGCCGGTAAGAGTCATCCTGTCCATATATTCATCCGCGCTGCAGTCAAGGTCGGGTACGTATGCTTTAATCCACGATAATGGTGTATTCATAATATGCCTCCATTCATTATTATTTAAAACTGTTCAAGAAAACGTATATCGTTCTCATACAAAAGTCTCATGTCGTCAATCTCATATTTAAGGAGCGCTATCCTCTCAAGTCCCATACCAAACGCGAAGCCCTGGTATTCTTCGGAATCTATGTCCCTCATTTCAAGCACTCTCGGATGTACCATCCCGCAGCCGAGTATCTCTATCCATCCTTCTCCCTTACAGAACCTGCAGCCGCTTCCGCCGCATTTGAAACACGAAACGTCCATCTCCGCGCTCGGCTCCGTGAACGGGAAATGATGCGGTCTGAATCTTACCTTCGTAGTTTCGCCGAACATCCTCTTTGCAAACTCAGCCAAAGTTCCCTTAAGGTCCGCAAACGTTATGTCCTTATCTATTACAAGCCCTTCGATCTGATTAAACGAAGGGGAATGCGTCGCATCTACCTCGTCCGAACGAAATACCCTGCCCGGCGCTATCATCCTTATAGGAAGCTTTTTCTTTTCCATTACATGGACCTGGACGGAAGACGTCTGCGTCCTTAAAACTATATCATCGTTAATATAAAACGTATCCTGCTCATCTTTCGCCGGATGGTTCGCCGGTATATTAAGCGCCTCAAAGTTATAATAGTCATACTCAACTTCAGGCCCTTCAACTACCTCATATCCCATTCCTATAAATATCCTTTCCACATCGTCAAGCGCTATAGAATTAGGATGCTTATGTCCCATATGCGGCTTTCTTCCGGGAAGCGTAACGTCGATCGTCTCCGCCTTAAGCTTCTCCTCCCTTATCTTCTTTTCAAACGCCTTTTTCCTGGTTTCAAGCATTTCCTCAATGGTATTTCTTGCGTTGTTCACCATTTGTCCTATTACGGGTCTCTCCGACGCCTGCACATCCTTCATGGATTTCAGCACGGACGTCAGCTCGCCTTTCTTGCCCAGATAGAATACCTTAATATCATTAAGGGCGGAAAGGCTGTCGGAATTATCAATTTTTGCTATTGCGTCTTCCACGATCTTGTTCAGCTTATCTTTCATTTCATATGTCCTCCTGTTAAGGTTTTTTATATTTTTCTTTTTCAGAAAAAAAGCCCCCTGCAGACAACTCTGCAAGGGACGGATATTCCGCGGTACCACCCTCGTTCCCAACGCCTTACAGACACCGGGCCCTCGTCATGTTTAACGCACATCATACGCAGGTCCCTACCGGGGCGTAAAAACCCGTTCAGAACCGAAACTCCGGTGTGAAATTAAAGTTATAACATGGACTGACAGGGCTTGCAGCCAGTGACCCCGTCTCTCTGTAAGTATCTTATAACTCTTTTGCACCATCATCGCCTTACCGCATATAATAGCACGAACATTTTGCTATTGTCAATAGCCGGATCTTATAGCTTTTTTCTTCCACCGCAGATAAAAATACGCAACCTCGACTATACAGCACGCCGTCCAGCCTACCGGATAGCTTAAACCGACGAGCCTTTCCGTATTGCTTATAAAATGCGTCATTATAAATAAGTATATCTGCCTTACCACTACGAAATTTAATATCATTATCACCATAGGCCCCGCCGAGTCTCCACGTCCGCGGAGCGCTCCCGCAAGCGTATGGTTTACGCAGTTAAACAGCATGAAAAATACGTTCGTCTTAAGAAACAGCACGCCGTAACGCACAACGCCGTCATCGTCGGTAAAGATCCCGTTCGCCGGCGAAGCAAAAACGAATAAAAACGCGGCGATTACCGCGGTAATACCCACGGCAAGCGTTACAGCCTGCACGGTCCCCTTATTTACACGGTCTTCTTTTCCCGCGCCGACGTTCTGTCCTACGAACGTAGTCGCCGCCTGCGCCACGCTCTGCATCGGCAGCATGATAAACATATCCAGCTTATTATAACAACTCCAGCCCGCCATGCACGCCGAACCGAAACTGTTAATGTAAGACTGCACGAATATATTGGAAAACGCGGTGATCACAGACTGTACTCCGGTCGGAAGTCCGATCGTAAATATCTGCTTAAGTACCGAAACATCGCATTTTAAATCCTTCCAGGACAGATAATAGACGTCTTTCGTCCTCGTAAGGAGAACCAGTATCATGCCCGCCGAAATAAACTGCGCGATGATCGTCGCATATGCCACGCCCGCGATACCCGCGTGAAAGACTATCACAAACAAAAGATCTAACACGGCATTGACAACGCTGGTAAAGATAAGGAACATAAGCGGTCTTTTCGTATCCCCTACGGCGCGCAGTATCCCGCTTCCCATATTATAGACCAAAAGCCCGAGCATACCGGCGAAATATATTTTCAGATATACCGTCGCCGAATCCATAACGTCTTCCGGCGTGGACATAAAAATAAGCATCGGACGAACCAATAATATACCGATAACCGTAAACAGCACTCCGCAGACAAGCGTTACAAAAATCGTCGTTTCAACCGCGGTATGTAAACTGTCGTATTTTTTCGCCCCGTAATAACGGCTGATAACAACGCCGGCTCCGATTGACACGCCGTTAAAAAAGAATACAAGCATATTGATTATCATTGTAGTAGAGCCAACCGCCGCAAGAGCTTCTTTTCCCACAAAATTGCCTACTACAAGGGAATCCACCGTATTATACATCATCTGAAAAAGATTACCTATGATCAAAGGTACCGAAAACTGTATCAGCAAAAAAATAATATTTCCCGCCGTCATATCTTTGGCAGATGCTTTTTGCCTTATACTACTCATAACGCAAGTCGCCTCCTGTCATTATATCGTACAGCACACTTTTGATTTTGGCAAGTATCCCACGATTCAGTTGTCAGATATATACTCATCGATCATCTGCTTAAGCTCCTTTAAAGTTTTATCGGCAATATACGGCATATCCTTCATATGCTTAAGGCAAAAAGACGGCGGAAACAGCCCGAAGCCATTCCCTCCCATATAATACCATAAGCGGTCCGCCTGTTTTAGTTTCATGTAAAATCTTATCCTTCTTATATATTTTCTCAGCAATCTTACATCTCCCTTTTGTATGCCGCCGTTATTTTTACTCACGATATGAGTAAGATTACTCATATTTTAGCATATTTACTCATTTACTCATATATTTTACTAATTTTATGAGTAAGAATACGTATATTGTGAGTATAGCACGTTCAGCATGTTTATAAAAGTATAATATGCAGAATAATTCATATTAATTTGCCGCGCGCCAACATTTTCTGTTATAATATGTACATATGACAAACTTAAACTATATATATTGGATATTAAGGATTGAGCAGGTAAAAGATATATGCAGATAATTAAAAAAACGATCAAAAGAGTTTCACTTTTCACATCGAAGATGTCGTCGGATAACGTTCCGGCATACTCGGCATACGTGTCATTCTTCCTATTTATTTCGGCTTTTCCGTTCATAATGGCGCTGCTTGCTTTTATAAAATATATGCCGTTTGACAAAGATGTGCTTCTTAATTTTATTGAGAATCTGGCTCCCGGCGCAATAGGCGATATGCTTACGTCATGGATACATGAAATATATAACTCAAGCTCCGGCATCATGTCGATATCGATCATAGTAGCCCTCTGGTCATCATCAAAAGGCATTTGGGGAATCGTACAAAGCATAAACAGTATATACGGCTGCGATTACAGACAAAATTACTTTTTCAAACGCTTTTTTGCCGTAATCTACACACTCTTACTCATTATAATAATACTCGCATCCTTAGCCCTTATCATATTTGGCAACAAGCTTGCGGCATGGATAGGCTTTACGTCTGTTATTTTTGATATGCGAATCATGATCGCGGTTTTGATGTGCTTTTTTATATTTATCATAATCTATACGTGGATCCCGGACAGAAAAACCAAGATCAGATACGAGCTTCCGGGTGCGGTATTTACGACCGCCGGCATGGTCCTGTTCTCATATATCTATTCAATATACATGGATTTCGTCAATCTCAAAAATTCAATATACGGAAGCCTTTCCACTATCATACTCCTTCTTATGTGGCTGTATTTCTGTATGTATATATTGTTCATAGGCGCGGAAATAAACGTCGCGTTAAGCAGGCGCAGAAAAGACGGCTAACGTTTTTCCACAATGCATCCCTTATAATAGTGTTCAAGTATATCCGTATACGCATAACCGCTTTCCGCCATTTTGCCGGCTCCGTTCTGGCTCATCCCGACGCCGTGCCCGTATCCGCCGCCGTGAAGCACGAATACTTTTTCGCCGTTTTCTGTCGTGGTATCGATATAGAAAAATGCGCTTGGCAGAAGCGAAAGCCCGTTAACCGTACTCCTGTCGTTTCTTTTTATAACCGAATCCGTCGGGGCAAGAAGCAGCCTGATATTATATTCCGACAGTATCTTTACCGTTTTTTTGCTTCCTTTTATTATGAGCGAAGTTATGATGCCCCCGTCCGAACGTCTGCCGACTTTTATATTCTTAATCTTTCCTATCCCGTCAATCCGGCTGCTTATATAATTTCCATTTTCGTCTTTTGTAAGGATAAGAGACGGATTTACGGCGTACCTTGCCTTAACCGATCTTTCAAACGACGAGCGCGCCATGCTTTCGCTAAGCCGCACTTCCCATCTGTACCACGGAAACGATGCGTCGTATGTAGACACGGGTTTATTATCCATAAAATCCTTAAATGTTTTTTCGTCAGACATATCATAGGCCGCATCCGTCGGCATATCGTTTTGCAGCAATGCGCTCAAATATCCTACATCCTTCATCCCAAACCATACGTCGGAACCGTTTGCGGTATATCCGCAGGAAGTTGAAAAATAATAGGCGCTTACTATATCCCCGTTATAAGTGAGCACGCAGCCGGAAGTTTGGTTTACCGCTTCTATTGATTCGGGCGTTTCGGGCGTATTGTTATATACCTGGTATGCCGTACTGTCATCCACATGGGCTCCGAGTTCCAATATACCGCCCGACATTACCTGCCTGTAGGCATAACTCCTCGCGCATACCGCCTGGGCCTTAAGTGCTTCTATATTGTAAGATACGGGCATCTCGCTCGGCACTACGGCGTACAGATACTCATCTATTGAAAGTTCATTTATTACCGTTATCCCGTTATCGGTAAGCCGCAGTTCAACAGTTCCCCTGTAATAATGCGCTTTACCGTTTCTTTTTACGCTTTTTAACAAAAGCCTGCCGCCGTTTTCGGGAGCGATCGTTACCCTGCCCTGTTTAAGGAGCTCGTTATCCGCGTTAAAGGCCGCCTCTTCGCCCGCCGCGTAATGGTTCTCGGTCCCGTTTACCAAAATCTTCATACCCATATCAGACGCTATAACGGCTTTTTTGTGATAATATCCCTTATATCCCGTTGTCATTATCGCTACCCTTATATTTGCGGGCGCAACCTGCCCCTTAACAAGAACGGCGCATACCGTATTATCATCGATAACGATATCGGACACCTGATATCCTACGCTTATGTCTGATATCCCGAGCTGTTTTATCTCTCCGTATATCCCGTATATCTTATAATTATCCGCAAACATCAGGTTTCCGTATGAAGCCGTTTCAATAGAACTGTCATTTACCGACAGTATCCTGTCGTTTACACGCTCGCCTTTTACTTTTACACCGGTAATCCTGTCAGAGGATATCGTAACGTCGGCAACCGTATCATTCACAGCCGGGATATTTTCCTTAAGCTCATCGCTCAACGAAAATTCCGCAAATACGCCCGAATAATATAGTATCATCTGCTCGCCCTTTATGCTGTCGATCCAGGCATTTTGTATAACCGTATCTTTTTCGGATATGCCGTATATATATATGATCTCATTTCCGTCGGATAATACGCTTAGCGTCCTGTTTGCATACGCATCCAGGGCGAACCCGTCAAAATGATACGCCCCGGAACCGGTGGCGGCTTCCCAGGAGTTGTCTTCTTTATCAAGAAGCGACAGCAAAAACAGATCTTCTTTTAAGATCTTTCTGTAATCACTTCCATCTCCCGCCAAAGAAGGTATAGCTTCATACACGGCAAGCCATTTGGCCGCGCTTATCTTTTCATCATATTCAAACTTACCGAGGATCTTTTTTATCTCTTCCGCTGTCTTTCCGTCCGCATCATTTGTCATTTCGCTTACTATATCTATACATTCCCCGCAGGTCAGCTCATCCTGCGGCCTGCACTTTTTATCTCCCCAGTCTATCCCAAGCATGCCTGACGCCGCAAAATATTTATCGTACCACTCCCCGCCGTCTGCGTCCGTATACGTTTCTTCTGGTTCTATCCCCGCGATCTCATTATGGGAATACTTAAGGAGCGCAAGCATCTTCGCCGCAAGCGCCCTCGGTATATATACGTTGTCTATCCCTATCCCCGCCGTACTCTTATTATCATATATCCTGTTTTTTACTATATCCGCAACCCTTGCCGCAAATATCATAAACATAGCCGCCGCCATTATTATCACTACGATCCGTTTTTTTCGCATAAAAATCACCTTACAGCATATACTCTAATTATAATCATATGCCGTAAGGTGTGATTTTAGGACAACTTTTTAATTTATCTTTTTATATACTTATAAAACGTATAAGGCACAGCCTCTTTAATATGCTCCTTATATACACATTCATACATACGCTCGTCAAACTCCGGGAAATGCGCGTCGCCTTCATACTCCCCGTCAATTACCGACAGGTACAGTTCGTTTGCAAAAGGCATCGCCTCCGCATATACGCTTTGCCCGCCGCATATAAAGATCTTTTTTTCTTTTAAGGAGGCGTCTTTTTCGCATATATCAAGCGCTTCTTTTAAGGAAACGGCGGAAGTAAGATTTTCGTCCGAATAAAGCGCGCTCTTTGAAAGCACAATATTCATCCTGCCGCGCAGAGGAGTTCCTATTTCCTCATAAGTCTTTCTTCCCATTATGACTACATTTCCCCAGGTAAGCTTTCTAAACCTTTGCTTATCCGAAGGAATATCCCATATAAGTTTGCCGTTTCTGCCAATGGCCCTGCTGTTCTTTGAATACGCCGCTATCACAGCTATCATAATATCCCTCTTATCCATACGCTTATGTTAAGGCCTGCACCTTCCGCACGGGGAATAACCTTCATCTATAAGCTTTTGTCTGCTCTCATATGAGATCTCTTTATTATACTCCGATATAGAAGATACGCTTTCACATGAACTATAATGGAATTTCTTTGTATTGGTATTAAGCACGTATCCGCTTTCTTTTTGCTCCTCATCCTGCGCGGGCTCATCCTCCGAAAGCCTGCTGTCACCCGTTGCGTAATCTATATCGACGCCCGGCTGGCTGTTATATACAAAGACGTTATAGCATATGCCCTCGCCTTCGTCTTCTACCGACCAGCCTTCCATCTGCACGCCGCTTGCCACAAGGTCGTCTCCCTCATATACCGGCGTTACTCTGTATAAAACATGGTTTCCCGTATCTTCAACATAATCGTCAACCATATTTTCAAACGGCAGCATGCCCTGTACGTTCATATACCTTGTCCCGGTTATAAGGTTTCTGTCATTGTCGTTTTCGCCCGAAAGCTGATAACCTATCAAATGGCATCTGTTGTACAGATACAGTCCGTCCACGCAGTCATATTTTACGGTATGCCATCCCGACGGTTTGACCATGCCTATATCTTCCCTTTTTTTATCGGGCATGATCTCCTCGCATATATTTGCATACGCCGTACCGCATCTTCCGAGGCTGTCCTTTTTGCTGTACTCTTCAAACGCTTCCGTAGTATAATCCTCTTCATCAAACTCAGGTATATTCCCGTTTAACACTTCATACGGTTCGCCGTCAAATTCAGGTATATCGCTTAAGTCACATTCCGCGGTATTATAAGAAATATCCGTTTTTTCATACGCGCAGCCGGCAAACATCAAAAATGCAGCCGTTACCGCACATATGGCGAAACGCGAAAACCTGCCGTTTCTTATCTTCATAAAAACACTTCCCAAAAACATATCCTAAAAATTATTTTAAATCGGCTATTATATTAATCGCAATAAAGGCAATACTATATATAAATAAGCCAAAGGAGGTGACAAAATGTCCTGCGATAACTGCAATACCGAAAAAAATGAATCTATTCAGTGCACAATAAACAACTGCGCGCATCACTGCCAGACTGCCGACTATTGTTCATTGGACAAAATCCAGATTGGCACGCACGAAAGCAATCCTACACAAGTAGAATGTACTGACTGCGAATCTTTCAAGATGAAAGCTGAATGATCTTTTTAAGCGGTACAACAAATATGGAGCTTCAGCCAAAGCGGCAGCGCTCCATATTACATACTTTCATTCAAGACGTATAATCCCTGTTTAAGCCGTTTCCCCAGAAAAACAACGCTACCGTTCCCGGTCCTGTATGGCTTCCTATCGTAGTCCCTATATTATTGATCAGGACCTTTCCGTTAATATTTGGGAATCTTTCCTCAACAAGCTTAGCCACGGCTTTGGCGTCGTCTATACAGGCGGAATGCGATATATAACATTTGCCTGAATAATCAAGTCCGTCCTTAGCATTTTCTTCCATCATGTCCGCTATGGCGCGGATAACTTTCTTCTTAGTCCTTATCTTCATGCGCGGTATGAGCTTTCCTTCATTATCCACATTAAGAAGCGGACATATATTCAGCGCTCCGCCGAAAAATCCTGCTGCCTTTGATATCCTTCCGCCGCGCACATAATATTTCAGGTCGGTTGAAAAGAACCAGTGCTGTACGCCAAGCCTGTTATCCATAACCCAATTGTACAGTTCTTCTATACCCATGCCTTCATCGCGCAGATCCGCCATTTTATCCATAAGCAGTCCATAGCCCGACGATGCGGCAAGAGAATCGACAACATATATTTTTCTGTCGGGATATTTTTCAGAAAGGTTTGCCTTTGCGATCATCGCGGAATTGACCACGCCCGAAATCCCCGACGACAAGCTCACATGGATAAGGTCCTTCCCGCAGGAAACGTATTTTTCAAAATGTTCTTCAAATTCATCCGCATTGATCTGCGACGTCCTCGTCATCGCGCCGTTTTCCATAGCCCTGTAGAAATCTTCAAACGCAATAGACTGCCCCAGATCGTCAGTATACTGTTTCCCGTCAAGCTCAAAATGAAAACATATATACTTTATATCCCTTTTTTCAAAATGCTCTTTCGACAGATCCGCGGTTGACGAACAGCTTATTATATAGTCCCCCATAAAATACCTCTTTCTTTTTATATTTTACTCAAACAAAGGCGTAGAAAAATATCTCTCCGCAGTATCCGGCAGAACCGTCACCACTGTCTTTCCTTTTCCAAGCCTGCGCGCCAGCTTAAGCGCAGCCGCCACATTGGTGCCGCTTGAGATGCCGCACATGATCCCTTCATAACGTGCGAGGTCTTTAGCAGTCTGAAGCGCCTCTTTATCCGATATAACGACTATATCTTCATAGATGTTCTGATTCAGCACTCCCGGGATCACCCCGTCGCCTATTCCCATCTGGATATGCGCGCCGACGGTACCTCCTGCCAATATCGCGGCGTTTTCGGGTTCTACTGCCCATATCGTAATGTCCGGATTGACCTTCTTTAGCGTCTCTCCGATTCCCGTGATCGTTCCGCCGGTTCCTATTCCCGAACAGAAACCGTCTATAGGTCCGTCTACTTGTTTTAGTATCTCAATACCGGTATGTATCTTATGCGCCTGCGGGTTCGCATCGTTTTCAAACTGCTGCGGTATGTAAACGCGCGGATCGCTCTTTCCCATCTCATCCGCCTTTTGTATACACTCATCGATACAGTCGCCGATATTTCCCTTATCGTGCACCAGTATAACTTCCGCCCCATAATGTTCTACAAGCATCTTTCTTTCCTTGCTTACCGAGTCCGGCATGATTATTATCGTCTTATACCCTTTCACCGCGCCAACAAGCGCAAGGCCTATTCCCTGATTGCCGCTCGTAGGTTCTACTATTATAGAATCAGGTTTCAGGATTCCCTTTTCTTCAGCTGCGCATATCATATTGTAGGCAGTTCTCGTTTTAATCGAACCGCCCACATTCAAGCCTTCAAATTTGACAAGTATCCTTGCATCGTCCGGGTTTGTCATACGGTTCAGCCTGATGATCGGGGTATTGCCTATCGCATCCAGTATATTTTCATAAAACATCCTAATATTCCCTTTCAATGACCATATTTCAGGTTCTTTTATATAATCAATTAGATTTTACACTTTACCGGACATTTGTGCAAGTATATTTATGATTTTTAATCCGTATACATCCTAAGCTTTTCGGAAACGCTCCTTTTGCCGTACCATTGATACAGCAAAAGCACGATGACGGCGCATGAAATAAACAGCGCTACGGCGCAGACGATAAATTCCGCGATCGGATAGCGGAACACAAAATAATCCATCCTTTTACTCATTATCCTTCCCGCCAGAAATAAAATCCCTCCGCCGAAAAATCCTGTAATCGCCGTAATTATCGTACTGTAAAAAACTCCCTCAAGGATCAGCATCCGCTTAAGCTGCTTTCCCGTAAGCCCTATGCTTTCCATTACCGCAAGTTCTTTTTTCCTTATGGAAATACCCGCAATCTCCACATCCATATAATTAACGATGCCCATAAGGAGCAAAACCGCGCATAAGGCTCCGAGCGCCAGCCTGTTTGAAACGATATAATCCCTCATTTCCTGCAGGATATCGGTTTTAAGCTGTATATCAAGCGTTCTGAAATCCTGATTGCCGTATTCATCCGGAGGATACAGGCTGTTATACTCTTCGGTAAGTTTTTTTACTTCGCGTCCCAGGGCGGCCCTTTTGTCAGCGTCCGCGCATATATTCACGAGAAAGTTTTGTTTCGTTACCGGTATATTCCCAAACCCTTTTTCGCTTACAATAAGAAAAACGCCGTTTCCGCTCATCCAGGTATTATTGATGTCAGGCAGGTTTTCCTGCCTTATATCCAGATAACCGCAAAAACGCATATCCGCTTTTGTATTATTTTCGCCATATATTTCCAACGTCTTTCCGATCGTATCTTTACTCATCTCAATACCTTCATGGGAAAGCCTATGGTCATGGAGAAATATCACGCCATCGCCGTTAAGTACGGGATCCACGTCAAGATACAGTCCCTGTTCTTCCGCAAATGCCTTTAATCGGCTTAAGTATTCATCGCTCTTGATCTGGACCGTGCACGGCATGCGGTAAAAATAGATTGACGTATCCATGCCTTCCCGTACCGGGTCAAACACTTCGTTTTCTACCGCTATCTCCCCAAAGCCTCCTCTTTCGACAACGCAGTTTTGGTTTTCGCAGACCGCCTGTATACGGTTTATCAGGCTGTCCGGGAAAATATCGCACGGTTTATATGACTGATAAAAATTTTCATTCATCCTTGTTATGACAGAGATATCAGGCAGATCGTATTCGATTTCATTTTTTGTATCCACACCTTTAGAAATCATAATTATGCCAAGCGATACTATAAATCCAAGGCTAAGGCATGCGGCGCTGATAAAGAAACGCTTTTTAAACCGGAGGATATTGCGCCACGCCATATACGGCACGGAAACAATATGCCTTTTTTTGCGGATACTCTTTTTCCTTAAGTTTACGCCGCCAATATTTTCCATATAGCCCATCGCCTCTACGGGCGTAAGCTTAAGCGTGCGCCTTACGGCGAGCATGGAACAAAAATATGCGGCTATGCCAACAAAAATGACCGAAGCCGCAAGAAAAAGCGGATGGAAAGTTATCATCCCCGCAGCGCTTCCGAATCCGTACAGATACATCCTTGATAACAGCGCCGGGATAAGTACAAGCGCAATAAGTATACCCGCGGTCATTCCGATCAGGCTTCCGTATAAGACGTCCTTTTTGATCTGCAGGCGCGCAATATCCTTAAGCTGCTTTTTTGTCGTTCCGATAGTCTTTAGAAGTCCGTATCCGCGCACATTACTCTGAAAAGAGATATGAAGCACATTATATATGAGAAGCCCTGCGCTAATCAAGATAACAACCGCAAGTATAAGCGCTGTATCAAATCCTCCCGCCAGAGTAAAAAACGCCTTTCCCGCCGCCGTGTCATATCCCAGAAACTGCTGGTTTACATCGCGCGTTTCAACATCGCGATAGAGCGCGTTCTCGGCATCTATCCCGCTCATTGTGTCATTCTGCCTGATATACAGCGTCATATCGGGATAGCCGGTGCCGCTCACAGAATCAAGGAACTCCTTGGAAAAATACGTCTCCGGAAGTCCGTACCGCACAGTGTCGATATATTCCGTATAGTATCCTGACAAAACGAAGTCATATTCCCCGGCTTTAGCGTTCTCATCAAAAAAGGAAATGCCTGCGTGTACTTTCATGCCCACATACGGTTCTTTTATCTGCATTGCGTCAAGTACGCTCACAGGAAGCATGATCTCCATTTTTTCTTTAGGATATGTCCCGCATATATCCGTAAATGCGGGTTTTTTTATTTTTTCCCACGCAGCGTCGTCAAGTACCGCGCATGTTGACACGGATAAATTGCCAAACTGTATGCATTTGCCGACATCTTTAACGTAGTGCAGCTTTTTTATCTGCTCATACTGTTCTTTTGTGGCATCTTCAAGCTTCGTATTCGATACCGCGCCTCTCATCCTTGCTTCACGCAGCATATCGGTTTCAAGTTTTCCGTATGCAAAACTGAATACGGAAAAAAGCGTCATTACCGCAAACGCAGCTGCGAAGATAAGGACCATATGCCGCTTAAACTCGGCTTTATACTGCTTTTTGGCAAACTGAACTATTACTTTTTTATTATTATTCTTCATACTTTCAACCCCTCACCTTACCGTCTTCGATCCTGATAATATAATCCGTCATCTGCGCAATCTCTTCATTATGCGTTACGACTACAATAGTCTGATGAAACAGCTCCGCGCTGGATTTCATCAGGCCGACTACTTCCATTCCCGTAACGGAATCTAAGTTTCCGGTCGGCTCGTCCGCAAGTATCACTGCCGGCTTCGCAGACAGCGCCCTTGCGATCGCAGCGCGCTGTTTCAGGCCGCCTGACAGCATATACGGCATACTGTCAAGTTTGTCGCACAGCTTTAGCGTATCGATAATGCGCTCAATAAACGCATCATCGGCCTCTCTGCCATCCAGCCTGAGCGGAAGCATGATATTCTCATACACATTGAGCACCGGAACGAGATTGTAATCCTGAAATACAAACCCGATATTCCTTCTCCGAAACACGGTAAGTTCGTCGTTCTTTAATTTGCTTATATCCTCCCCGCGTACGATAACAGATCCCTCCGTAGGGCTATCTAAGCCTCCGAGCATATTAAGAAGCGTAGTCTTTCCGCTTCCCGACGAACCCGTAACAGAAACAAACGCGCCCTCTTCTACAGAAATAGAAACTCCGTCCAGGGCGCGCACTTCGCCTGACGGAGTCCGATAGATTTTCTTTAAATCCTTTGTTGTTAATATATCCATTTTTAACCCTCCCGTCTTTATATGCTGATCTTAACAGGAAGTTCTTACAATCTGCTTACATTACGGCAAAAAAACAGAGATTTCCAATCCCGGATCTTTCCGCGCGGCTTTCACAAAACCGCCGTGCATAAGGACGATCTCCCTTGCAATATAAAGTCCCAGCCCGAATCCCGGCTGCCCGTTCGTTTTCTTTCCCCGGTAGAACCGCCGGAATATCTTTCCTTCCTCTCCTTCTTCAATACCGATCCCCGCGTCCGACACGGCAATATGCGTATACATCTCATTCTTAATTGCCGACACATGTATTACGGAACCCTCCGGCGAATATTTTACGCTGTTTTCAAGGATATTATACACAGCCTCGCCAAGCCAGTTTGCGTCGTGGGCGGTTTCAAGCTTTTCATCCATATCAAGTTCGATAAAGATATGTTTTTCATCCGCCGCTTTTTTTACCTTTAAGATACTCTGCATGATCGTATGCGAAAGCGCATCCGCCTCGCGCCTTATCTGGATAATATGGTTTTCAAGCCTTGCCGTCTTTATAAACCCTTCTGTCAGGAAATGCAGCTGCTCTCCCGCATTTTCCGCCGCCTTGGTATACTCCGCCCGTTCTTTTTCGCTTTCTGCATTTTCTAAAAGTTCCAGATAACTTTTCATATTGGCAAGAGGGCTTCGCATCTGATGCGCGGTCTCGGCGATGCGCCTGCGCACCTCGTTTCGCTCTTTTTCCGATTGAGCTTTTATTTCCTTCATTTTCTCTGACAGACGCAGCAGCTGATACCGTATCTTAGACGGCAGGTCATCCAGATACTCAATGTGGGCGTCCAGATCTTCCCCGTTTAACAGCTTATCCAACATAAGGGAAAACGTCTCCATCTCTTTCCTTTTTTGAAACATGATCAATCTCCAAACGTATATCCTATTCCAAACACATTTTTTATATAAATGGGATTTGCCGGATCCGGCTCAATTTTTTTCCTAAGCCTTGACAGCGTGACATTTACTGTATTTTCCTCTACGAATGAACCGCTGCTGTCCCATAGTTTCTCTAACATCATCTGTCTTGTGATCACTTTTTTCCTGTTTTTTGCAAGCAGTTCAAGCAGACTGTACTCTTTTAACGTCAAATTGACGGTCTCTCCCTGCCTTAACACCCTTTTGCGCTCAAAATCTATACTGATATCCTCATAAAAAAATATCTCCGGCTCATCGCTTTTCGTCCTTCGCAAAACAGCCTCCGCATGCTTTAACAGCACAGGCATGGAAAACGGCTTTACAAGATAATCATCCGCGCCGCAGTCAAATCCTCTCAGCATATCGGTCTCTTCATCACGCGCCGTAAGGAAAATAACCGGAAGGTTTTGCGTTTTGCGCGCCTTTTTGCAGAGAAAAAAACCGTCCCCGTCCGGAAGTCCCACGTCGATTATCATAAGCGACGCTCCCTCCTTCATAAAAGCTTCCGCTTCCCGTACGGACGCAGCTGAGCGCGCTTCATATCCCGCGTTTGAAAACGTCCTGCACAAAGCCTTATTTAACATGATATCATCTTCTGCGATAATAACTCTGCCGTTTAACATACCGTTTTTCATCCTTCTCCTAATAAGTGAGCATATTTTATCATAAATGCATAAACCTATCAATACTATGCGCCAAGGTGTGATAAACTAAAACAAAAAAACCGCACATAAGGCGGCTCTCATACGTTAAGCATTATGATTCTTATCATATGCGTCATCTGTTCTAAACGTTGTAAAACTTTCTCCTTTATGATATCATAACACTGCAATTTTTATACGTGAATGAAAGAAGACCGTTATATGAATAATGAAGATAAGATATATCTGTTTGAACAGATGCCCGTATCTAAAGCCGTGGCAAAGCTTGCAGTTCCTACAATACTAAGTTCTCTTGTAATGATCATATATAATCTTGCCGATACATTTTTTGTCGGAATGATAAATGATCCCGTACAAAATGCCGCCATTACGCTGGCAGCGCCGGTTTTGCTTGCTTTTAATGCCGTAAACAACCTGTTTGGGGTTGGTTCGTCAAGTATGATGAGCCGCGCTCTCGGAAGCAAACATTATGATACCGTATACAGAAGCTCCTGCCTTGGATTCTATATGAGCCTTCTATGCGGTATTATATTTTCTCTTTTATATACTGTATTTAATGCGCCGCTTCTTCACACGCTCGGAGCTGCCGCCGATACAATATCCCCTACTTCGGATTATCTTTTCTGGACCGTTACATGCGGGGCCACGCCTGCTATACTGAATGTGGTGCTTGCATATCTCGTACGCGCAGAAGGAGCATCTTTTCATGCAAGTATAGGGACTATGAGCGGATGTATCCTGAACATCATACTTGACCCGCTGTTTATACATCACAATTTCCTTGATATGGGCGCTGCAGGCGCAGGCCTGGCAACATTTATATCAAACTGCGCCGCCTGTATGTATTTCTTCATATACATATTTATCAAAAAAAATAATACCTTCGTATGCATTAAACCTTCTTTTATATCATTTAAAAAACATATTTTGAAAGGTATATTTTCCGTGGGGATCCCGGCATCAATACAGAATCTTCTCAATGTGACCGGAATGACTATACTCAACAATCTTGCTTCTTCATACGGCTCTGACGCCGTTGCGGCAATAGGCATCACACAGAAAATAAATATGATCCCAACATATATTGTATTTGGCCTCTCACAGGGAATAATGCCGCTCGTAAGCTATAATTACGCCAGCAGGGATTCTAAAAGAATGAAAAAAGCTTTCATGTTTACAGCTAAATTATCAATCGCATTTATAACTGCGATCGCAGTATTTTATTATATAAATTCAGGTATGCTCACAGGTTTATTCATAAAGAACGATGTGATCATAAGTCACGGCAAGATCATGCTGCGCGGATTCTGCCTTGCGCTTCCGTTTTTGTGTATGGATTTTCTTGCAGTCGGAGTATTTCAGGCATGCGGTTTCGGGATGTACTCGCTCATATTTGCAGTCCTTAGGAAATGCATACTCGAGATACCGGCAATAGTTATCCTTGACAGGCTGTTTCCTTTATACGGCCTGAGCTATTCGCAATTTTGCGCCGAACTGATCCTCTCTGCTGCCGCTGTTGTATTTTTAAAGAGGATATTTAAGAAATGTGAAGATAAATCCGTATGACTACAGTTCTGCCTGCATAGATTACTCTTCACATTGATTCGGGTGGTCACTCGGTGGTCACTCGATGGTCACTCGGTGGACTCCAGTGACCACTTAGTGGTCACTTAATCATAAAAGTGACCACCTATTGGTCATTCTAGTATTTAAAGTGACCATCAATCTATTTTTTTATTCTATAAATTGTATTTGCTCTTTCACCAAATTTTTCTATCAGACCTGCATTAATCATTTTATCTATTAACTTTCTTGCTCCGGTTCTGGATTTATAATCGCATGTCTCCATTACTTTCTGCGTTGAAATACTTCCATTCTTGTACGCACCTTACAGAAAAAGTCGTATATATTACCACTCCAATCACCCTCATTAGAATGTGTGCGAAACAGCCAACGTACCGCTTTATCATCACATTCCTCACGATAATCAAGAAAATAATCAGGAAAAATCTCAGTAATATGGTAAGCTTCTCCAAAGAATAAAAGCCCTGCTATCGTTGGAGATAATGTTCCGTTCTTATTCTTTGCCGCAGCCCTTAACTTCATAAGAAACTCATCATTTTCAAGGGCATTCCATGGATGTCCGCTATGGAGCTGTTCAAAAATAATTCTATAGCCTTTTATCGTATCCTTGTTCAGCACATCCAATCCTAACTCATCCAGCACTTCCACATCACCGGACACATCTCTCTGGTCTGCGAACATTGCCCTTACTGCCTCTTCAGTACAGATAAAGTCACCTTCATAATCTCTTTTATAAGTACCTTTCATTGGATTCGTTCCAATATAAACCGGTTTATCATGCTTGTCTGCCGCCGGGATATCAATTCTAAGAATCTTTTTGTCTTCTACTTCGACAGTCTGTACATGATGATTCAACAAAATATTCTTGGATACCTTATTTCTATCATTTAAAGTGCTCCAAAAATCTTTCTGGCATTTAACAATATGCTTGTCTGTCAGTCCCTCAACTGTAAAGGAATCTCAATACCACCTATTGTCATTCGTTCTTTATCGCCCTTACCGAACACAATACATTCTCGTTCATTAAAATCTATATCATTTCGGTTCAAAAGTACCATCTCACCAACTCTCATCCCTGTAGATGCAAGCAAGTCAATCATTGCCAAATCCCTTTCCGAACAATTGTCTCTCATAAGTTCAAGCGTTTCATCCGAATACGTTTCCTTAATATTACTTGCTGTTTTAACCTTATGTATTCTCCTTACCGGACTTTTGAGGATATAGCCCTCATCTTCAAGCCAAGAGAAAAACGAAGACAGAATACGACGGATATTATCTATTGTCACTCTGCTTGACTGATTCTTACATTGATAATTCATCAAATATCCTCGTATATCTTCTGTTACAATTTCTTTTACCTTTTTCCCAAAGTTATCAAGCATGGATTGAATTGTTGACTGATAGTATTTCAGGGATTTTTCCGAACATCCCTCAATCCTTTTTGCTGACAGGAACATTGCAACTAAATCCTGCTCCTGTTCAATTTCTTCGTTTTCTGTTTCACAGATTTCATAGTACCAAAGTACGTGCTGAAGTACGTCTTGCAGCCTTTCAGTTTGCGCATTATTCAAAAAAGGCAACATTTCTTGAATAACATCGTTGATTAACTTTTGTTTCATAGTCTCTGTCTCCTTTCAATTTCTGAGAGAGCGACTATGGGGCGGCAGTCCCTCGATATTAACTCTCGCCACCCACAAGAGTTATGGGATAAGTTTAATCAAAATCACTACTATTTATCCATAATTTCTTTTAATTGTTCTATTAAAACCGGTAGTTCTTCAAAAACAACATCGGCTATTATATTCCAATTCGTCCCATCATAGTCATGAACCAATCGGTGTCTGACTCCGGCAATCAGCGCCCATTGAATTTCACTATGAGCTTCTTTATAATCCTTCGACAAGTTATAAACATGTTCGCCTATATTATATAGCGGCGTCGTAACAAGCCACTGCATAGAAAAATCATTTAACAAATCTTCTTTGCTTACATGGTTTTCACTTATATATTTATATAATTTTACTGCATTGTCATATATCCTTTGAATACGCTGTTGATCCGAATATTTCATGCCACAAGTAACCTCTCTTTCATGATTGTATTATAAAAATCGCTATCAGTATTAATCTCATGAATTTCAAATACATCCACCTTCTTGTTAAGCACTTCCCTTAATTCTTCCGCAAGTGCAAAGATTTTAGTAAGCTTAAAGTTTTCTCCGCCATATACCAAAAAATCTAAATCGCTGTTTATGTCGGCTTCCCCCCTTGCATATGACCCAAACAAATAAATCTGCTGAACCTGATATTTTTCAGCAATTGGTTTTACCATAGTTATGATGCTTTCTAATGTAAATACTATATCATTCATGTGATATCATCTCCTTGTATTTCAGAAATCATTTATATAGCTTAACAATAGCTATTCTTTCCAAATATAACAGTCAAATTGCAATTTCGTAGTAATTTATTTATTATTTCATCGTTCCGTTCTACAATAAACAATAATTCATCTATATAGAAGTATATCACAATTAATAAAGAAATGTCACTTTGAATCTTTAAGAAACCTTGTATATCCATGCGGTGTATGTTATATTGTACAATATTTCATGATTTTTAGGGAGGCCGGATATGAATTTTACAAACTCTGATATATTACAGATTGCGATGCAGCAATCCGCAGTTGATGCAAATTGTAATGAAAAAGATTTTATGCGGTCAGAAAACGTTATCGTTACATCTGCTGCAAACCCTAACGCGCGACGGTATCTGTCTCTCCCGCTTGACTGCAATCTGATTTCTTACGGGAATAATATTGTAGCTTCCATAAATGAAAAATACCGCGCCATCATATCAGAATACATCAACCGATTCCCTATTGAACACTGCTTTGAAACTCCGAATCTGCACGTCCTGAACGACGAATTGCAGAAAGAAGATTTGAGGATCTGTTTTATGGCGGAATATTTCCTTCCCGACCTTCACCGGCTAAAGATCTTGGACTGTCCCTATACAACAAAGCTGCTGTACCCGAAAGACTTTTCAGCGCTTTATGCTTCCGGGTGGAACAATGCGCTGTGTGAAACGTACCGTGAACTTAATACTCTGGGTGTCGGCGCATATGACGGCGATACTTTAATCGGTCTTGCGGCATGTTCCGCCGATTGTGAAACCATGTGGCAGATTGGAATTGACGTGCTTCCCGCCTATCGAAGACAGGGCATTGCATCGGCTCTTACAAGCCGCCTGGCTCTTGAGATTTTGGAACGCGGCAAAGCGCCGTTTTACTGCGCCGCCTGGTCAAATATCAAATCAGTCCGCAACGCAATTAAGAGCGGTTTTCGCCCCGCATGGATTGAAATGACTGCAAAAAACGCTTCCTTCGTCAATAAAATGAACCAAAAAGGGTAAAAATGATACAAAAGGAGCATCTCAGGTGAGTCATGCCAAAAGCCTTCCTCGTACGTCCAAACCGTGAAATAAGAGGATATGTTGTTCAAGACCTGGGGGCATGATAACATGTCTGAACCAGGCAACATATCCTCTTCTTATGATAGTATAATATACAAATTTATAAATATCAATTTAAAATGACAAGATTTACAAAACAATTCCCTGCCTATAGCATGCGGCAATACGCAAAAATTGTCAGGCTCTATCGCATTACCGCAGGATATAATGACATCCGCATTCCATTCTTTAAACGCTTCAATACATTTGTTATAGAAATCCGTATACACGACGTCGGGGCAAATTTGTCAGCTTCGGAAGATATGAATCACAAGATATTCCGCACCGGTCGCTGCGATTTTCTTCTCAAATTCGTTAAACGAATAGAATATGACTACATTCCCACGCTGAAACAGTTCCGCCGCAACAGGCAGTATAGGATTGGTATGACCGTGCGCCGGAATACAGAAAAATCGAACGAAGCTCTTGGCAAAATCGTTCGATTTGAGTATAATAGATATAGGAAAGCAAACACTGCTTACAGGAGGTGCTTACTATGTCTGTTACTGCTACCGAATTTAAACTCAATCTTGGAAAATATCTGGCGCTTGCCGAAAACGAAGATATTTACATCACCAAAAACGGTAAGGTAGTCGCAAAACTTACAAACCCGAACGCCGACAGAGTGGAAACCGCCAAGTCGCTTTTGGGTATCATTCCTGCCGACATTACTCCCGAAGAATTTTTGCAGGAACTTGAAAAAGAACAAGATGAATAAAAATTAAGCCTATTTGCATTATGCAGACAGGCTTATTATTTTTGTTCCTAATAATCTTAAAATAAAAAACTAAATTTATTTCCCGTCAGGAAAGCTGGTAAAGAAATCTCTTTCCTGTTCCGGATAACCATACTTACTTTTAGCGTCGGCAAACGCTTTTATCATGAAACTCATATTTCTGGCAAGATTTCTCATGGTCTGCAGCCCTTCCGTATCCTTTTTTACATCCTCAGCCGTAAAACCATGCACCTGATTCCAGTATGTTGAAGAAGCTACCGGCATACTGCTTATCGTAAAATACTTGTTCAGCACATCAAAACTTGCAGTATTGCCGCCTCTTCTGCAGCTGACTACCGCAGCTCCCACTTTCATATGCTTTGAAAAATGTGTGCTGTAAAACAATCTGTCCATGAAGGATAGAATATTTCCGTTCGGAGATCCATAATATACGGGACTTCCTGCCACCAAACCATCCGCAGCTTCAAACTTCGGAGCCACTTCATTCACAAGGTCATCAAACACGCACCTGCCTGTTTCACTGCATTTGTTACAGGCGATGCATCCACGTATATCTTCCGTTCCTATTTGGATAAGTTCGGTCTCTATACCTTCTGCTTCAAATACCCCTATCATCTCTTCAAGCGCCGTCGCTGTACATCCATGCCTGTTGGCGCTTCCATTCAATAAAATAACTTTACTCATCGTTCATCCTCCATTTCATTTTTTATCTGCTTATATTTGATTTTGATAAGTTTATAAATAAAGAAACTTAGTTTTGTACCGGCTTTTGCTATACCGCTGCAAAAAACATAAACGGGATGTATATCATAAGACAGATGATATCAATAACTCTGCCGGAAAGCAACATCATTGATAAAATACATCCTTCCAAAACCAAAAACAGAAAAATCGGAAGCGCCTTCCGCAGGTGTCCCCAATTCATCTGTATGAATTTTATCAATGCAGCAATCATAATTACAAGCAGGATCCAAAAAAGAATTTCTCCTCCGCCCGCAGCCTTAAAGAGAAGCCCTTCCTTTGCCCGGCGCCGTCCAAACGGGTCGCTCAAAAAATTATAACAGATTCGTATAACCTTTGAGGCAGCAGAGGACTTGATAATAAGCATTTCCAACAGGCAAAATCCTGTAATTATCCCCGGGATATGTAACTGTCCCCCATGTTCATTCCAGTCTCTGGAAATCAACGGCACCAAAAAGAAAACCATAATTAAACAAACGACTATATGCACTACTGAAGTTAGAATATAAAAAATAACTGACATATCTTACTTTTTCCTCCCTTGTATTATCTTAATATTACTGCCTAGCTTTAAATTCCATTATAAATTCATCTGCGCTGCCGTAGGTCTTATCCTGCCATATAATACTCGTAAGGCTGCTGCAGCCCCAAAATACATTATCCCCTATGCCGGTTACGCTTCCCGGTATCTCTATGCCCGTAAGGCTGCTGCAGCCCCAAAATACACTTTTACCTATGTCGGTTACGCCTCTCGGTATATTTATACTTTTAAGACTACTGCATCCAGCAAATGCCCAATCCCCTATACTGGTTACGCTTCCCGGTATCTCTATGCCCGTAAGGCTGCTGCAGTAAGCAAATACTTTTTCACCTATGTCGGTTACGCCTCTCGGTATATTTATACTTTTAAGACTGCTGCAGCCATTAAATGCAATATTCCCTATATCGGTTACGCTTCCCGGTATATCTATACTTGTAAGACTGCTGCAGCCATTAAATGCTCCATACCCTATACTGGTTACGCTTCCCGGTATCTCTATACCTATAAGACTGCTGCATTCTTCAAATGCTCTATACCCTATGTCAGTTACGCCCTCATCTACAATGACATGCACATATTTATCTATAACCAGCTTCAAATAATTAACATGAACTTCATAATGTGAATACTCATCAATTTGTTTCTTAATCTCATCCTTATTATCATCATTATAATGTAAAATAACCGCTTTTTCATGACACTGATGTTCTGTACGTGTATTATCATCCTTTTTCATTTTTTTCCTCCTTATTTCCGTTTTGTTAATAATAACAGACTCCTTGTACTATCTTAATATTACTGTCCGGCTTTAAGTGCCTTTTTAAATTCATCTGCGCTGCCGTAGGTTTTATCCTGCCATATAATACTAGTAAGGCTGCTACAGCCCCAAAATACCTCATACCCTATGCTAGTTACGTTTCCCGGTATCTCTATACTCGCAAGATTGTCGCAATCACAAAATGCATAATTCCCTATGCTTGTAATGCCTTCCGGTATCTTGGTGTTTTTACAGCCCCTAATCAACATGTTGATTTCTGTTTCAATAATTGCATTACAATCATTCCTGCTGTCATATATTTGATTATTTTCTGTTACTTTAATACTCGTAAGACCGTTGCATCCTCTAAATGCATCATTCCCTATGCGTGTTACGCCCTCATCTACAATCACATGAACCGGTCTCTCAGAATAAAATATTTGTTTCTTAATCTCATCCTTATTATCATCATTATAATGTAAAACAACCGCTTTTTCATGATACTGAGGTTCTGTACGTGTATTATCATCCTTTTTCATTTTTTTCTCCTTATTTCCGTTTCGTCAATAACAACAGACTCCTTGTACTATCTTAATATTA
This sequence comes from uncultured Lachnospiraceae bacterium, assembly GCA_947593975.1. Taxonomy (GTDB): domain Bacteria; phylum Bacillota; class Clostridia; order Lachnospirales; family Lachnospiraceae; genus V9D3004. The sequence goes on along the minus strand of CANQDW010000004.1, from coordinate 21,766 downwards.
CTGTCCGGTTTTAAACGCCTTTATAAATTCATATGCGCTGCCGTAGGTCTTATCCTGCCATATAATACTCGTAAGGCTGCTGCAGCCCTCAAATGCACTATACCCTATGCTGGTTACGCTTCCCGGTATCTCTATACTCGTAAGACTGCTGCAGCCACTAAATGCATAATTCCTTATGCTCGTAATGCCTTCCGGTATCTTAGTGTTTTTACAGCCCGTAATCAACATGTTGGTTTCTGTTTTAATAATTGCATTACAATCATTTCTGCTATCATAGAATTGATTATTTTCTGCTACTTTAATACTCGTAAGGCTGCTGCAGCCACCAAATGCACCCGTTCCTATTTTGGTCACGCTTTCCGGTATCTCTATACCTATAAGACTGCTGCAGCCACCAAATGCCCAATGCCCTATACCGGTTACGCTTTGCGGTATCTCTATACTCGTAAGGCTGCTGCAGCCACCAAATGCTCTATACCCTATACCAGTTACGCTTCCCGGTATCTCTATACTCGTAAGACTGCTGCATCCATCAAATGCCATATCCCCTATGTCGGTTACGCTCCCTGGTATCTCTATACCTGTAAGGCTGCTGCATCCACCAAATGCACCCTTTCCTATTTTGGTCACGCTTCCCGGTATCTCTATACTCGTAAGACTGCTGCATCCGGCAAATGCACATTCGTCAATGTTGGTTATGCTTTTTGGTATTTTAGTGTTTTTACAGCCTGAAATTAGTGTATTGCTTTCTGTTTCAATAATTGCATTACAATCGTTTCTGCTATCATAAAATTTATTATTTTCTGCTACTTTAATACTCGTAAGGCTGCTACATCCCTCAAATGCTCTATACCCTATGCCGGTTACGCTTCCCGGTATCTCTATACTCGTAAGACTGCTGCAGCCAGCAAATGCCATATCCCCTATGTCGGTTACACTTCCCGGTATCTCTATACCCGCAAGACTGCTGCAGCCAGCAAATGCCATATCCCCTATGTCGGTTACACTTCCCGGTATCTCTATACCCGCAAGACTGCTGCATTCCTCAAATGCTCTATACCCTATGCCGGTTACACTTCCCGGTATTTTGGTGTTTTTACAGCCTGCAATTAACGTGTTGGATTCTGTTTTAATAATTGCATTACAATTATCTCTGCTATCATAAATCTTATTATTATCTGCTACTTTAATACTCGTAAGACTGCTGCAGCCCAAAAATGCCTTATCCCCTATGTCGGTTACGCTCCCTGGTATCTCTATACCTGTAAGGCTGCTGCATCCACCAAATGCACCCTTTCCTATTTTGGTCACGCTTCCCGGTATCTCTATACTCGTAAGACTGCTGCAGCCAGCAAATGCCATATCCCCTATACCAGTTACACTTTCCGGTATCTTTATACCTGTAAGGCTGCTGCAGAAAATAAACGCACTTTCTCCAATGCTGGTTACGCCCTCATCTACAATGACATGCACATATTTATCTATAACCAGATTCGAATTATTATCATAATGTGAATACTCCTCAATTTGTTTCTTAATCTCATCCTTATTATCATCATTATAATGTAAAATAACTTTGCTCATCATTCATCCTCTCCTTTCGTCAACTTTAGAATAAACTGCAGACGCTTCCTCCAACCATTTCTGACAGTCCTTCAGATCTTCTTCCAACCGCTTCAGTTTTTCTTCCTGCCTGCTTCTCCCCTGTCTGCTGTAATACTCCGCCGGAGCATACTTAATCGCTCTCGCCTGTTCAGGTGAAAAACCATAAGTATTTTTCATATATTCCATATACTCGTCTTCTTGGGAATCCCGCAATACCCGAATAATATTCTCATAGTGGTCTGCGGCGGTGAAATAGGCTTTGATCGCATCAATTTCTTTTTTTCGTTCCCGTATCTTATTTTTCAAGTAAATACATCTTTTCGCCCTATTCGTTTCTCTCGGAACATTATTGCAATTTTCCTTCTGTTCCCGTTCCAAATCTTCAATCTCCCGGCAGATTTCCTCATAGCTGTCCCGATCAAGCATATCCATCCGGAGCTGCAAAAGTTTTCTGACTTGAACATCATCCAGCTCAAAACGCTCCCGGAGCGCCGGGACAACATCTTCTTTTACCGAACTTTTAATGACCTCCATGATCTCACCGCAGTGCTCATAGCTCCATGCGTAATCCCTCAGAAGAGTCAATCTTGTATCCACGTATTCCAAATCAATATCATCGTTATAACTGCGCCGTGATTTTGGTATCGTGCCGTGCATTTTTCTGTAATCTACATAAGAAAATTCATTGGTGGAAACATCCGCCCTAACACCGATGCTTTCATATTCATTCAGCTCGTTTACCGCCATTGCGTACGCCTTGGAAAGCGCCGCATAAACAGATTGAAAGTCATCACAATACACGCTGATCCTCTGCACGTCCGCCGGATAGTCCTTTGGCACATATTTACCGAAACGTTCAATCAATATGCTTACCTGATTACTTCTCATGACAGATCCCCCCTTCTTTCAACTTATCCGTATAGACTGCCTCTTTCTTTTTTCTATCTCTTTGATCTCTTCGATCATCCTTCCGCTTCGCTTCTCAATCATCTGCCCTGCGTTCCTGAAAAATTCATCGAAATTATCCAATATCTGCGGGCGTTTCCAGGAGTGGTCCTTACAAAACGGAATCGGCTGATAATCCTCTCCGACAAAGTCCTGAAGGAAATTTTTCTCAATAAAATCTTCCCATCCCGCAAAACTATTTAGCCATTGATAACAGCTGAGCATTTCTTTGTCACAATGCAGCAATTCCATTATTCTTATTTCCGAAGGACATACGAATAGTTCTCCGGAATTACTCGGATTTTCCTTTACGGCGTCATAGTATTCTTTTATTTTCATCAAAGTTAAGTCCCAGCTGTCATGCGAACCGAAATAACCGCTTCTGGCGCCATTAAACCCATAAGGAACCGGAATGTAATTCCCAAGCGTATGGTACACCTTGATAAAATTCTTTAAATCTTTACTTTCTTCAAGCAGCTTTTTAAATGCAGGATCCGTTTCATAAAGTTCTATGCACATTTTGACGGACACGTATTTTACATCATACTTTTCGAATACCTCCGGCATCTTGCTTTTCACATAGCTGTTTAAAACGGTCTGGCAGCTCGTCATCGTATCGGAATAGATTCTGTCCTCACCTGATTCCCTGTCCTTATACATCATATATCCGTTTTTCTTTTCTTTGATCTCCGGCCATAAAAGCGAATAAATGTTTTGCAGAAGATTGCTTTCTGCATCCGGATCGCCTACCTTGCCATATAACTGATAATTCTTTTCTATGGCGGAGGCAGCAGCCGGATAGATTTCTTTTACGTCAGGCTTGGGAGAACGGTAAATAAAATATTTTTCATATCCTTTCTTTTCCCGGTAAGCAGCGCTCTCCGTACAGTCATCGGAAAAATCATAATATACCGGATTATTTTGTAAATACTCTGTAATCGTTTCCATAATACATCTCCATTTCATAGATTCTAAAAATAGCCATGTCAATCTGAAGTGCCATCTATAACTTTCTGCATACGATAAGAGCGGGCAAGGGTCATAATACGAACATTTTCTATCATTTGTTCCAATTCTGCGGCAGTCCGATCTGGATGATAGACAGAATACTTCTTGCGCTGTTTATATTTCGTCGGATCTTCCAAAAAAACTACTTTGTCCCAACTCAGGCTTTTACTTTTATCATTCCATACCAGTTTCGATTCCATAATATCAAACGGCATCCATGTCTTATACTTACTATCTACAAATTCATCGAAACAGAAAAACTTAATATAGTTTTCAAACGTGCCAAAATGCAGCAGCCATTTTATGTACTCTGATACACCCGGTCTTTCCTTGCATTTTTTTACTTTAGCATAAAGACCATTCTTCGTTTCATCCCCTATTCTATTAAAAAGATCTACCGCCTCTTTCTTTTGTGCGTTTTCTTCCGGCATCTCCAACTCTATCCAATCAAACAGATGCTTAATCTCTAACAGCGTCAAATCAACCCTGTCTTCTATGTAGGGTTTTCCCCTGCCACTATTATATTCATATATGCCGTTTTGAGTCCCTGCATCAACCTGCCACAAAAATCCACCGCCAAGGGTTCGTGTATGATAAATACACTCTGCAATAACTCCGTAAACTCTATCTTTCTCTTCTTTTTTCTCTTTTTCAACTAATTTGCAGAGATATCCATATGGATGTTTGTCAAAAATTTCTTCTCTCTTTTTTTCTCCAACCGAAAATCCGAACTGATCCGACTTCAAACGGAATTTCTCTTCGTTGTTTTTACCCTTTATTATTATTTCATTTGTATCGCTGCCCTTTTCCTGACCTTTTTTCTCCACTTCTTCAGGCTTTTTGCAATTATTTGGCGCAATATATTTATACCTTGTTTCTCCCACTCTTCCTCTTTCCAACCATATTTCCCGTTTGTTTAAAAACTGCGTCAGTTCCCAATAATAGGAGCATGTTCTCATCTTACGCTTATCACTGCCATCAGGATCATAATATGGTGGTGAAGTGACGGTGCCTCTTTGTGGGCAGTACTTGCCGTCTTTCAAAAATTTTTTCATTAATTCTATGTAATTTGTACACTCATTTTTATTTAAAATAGAAGCATCAAACCATTCATCCTCATAATACGTAATCTTAGTCTCTGACATTTTCACAACCTCCTTTCACAATGTTGCTAGATCGTTGTCAATTCATCATAGAGGCAAAAAAACACATCCTCCACTTCCATATCCTCATGAAAATGACCGAAATACCATGCCGTAAATTCTGTATTATCTGCCACTCGCTGAAAGTATTGTCTAAGTTCCACTTCGTCATCAGACATTTCACCATATCCCATAGCAGCAGCAACCTCTCGCGGACAGGAATGACTTAAGATGTAGTCCACCTTAAACCCACAGGATTCCAAATTATTCCAACCTTCCTCATATTCTTTATAGTTTGGTAATTCCTCCGGAAACCAAGATATTCCTTCCGCTCTATACATGCGGTCAATACTGTATGCTCCGCCAAAGGTAAAAAAAGTTGTTCCATCAATATCAAACACCTGCCCGCGCATTAAATGAATAATATCCGATTCAACAAAATGAACCTTTCCACCATTCCATTTATCTACCGTATATGAATTTAAGTGTTCAAAATTTTCATGGTTACCGTCAATAAACAATGTTGTAACAGGAAGATTCCTAAGTGTAGTTCTTGTCAATGCTTCATCCGAAGCAGAAAAACCGCAAACACCGACATCACCTAAAATAATCAGATAATCCTCATCCTTAGAGAACTCTGCATCTCTGCCCTCGTAATACTGCATCACCTTAGCAAGATCCAATGTACCATGTGTATCACCTGCAATCACAAAACTCATTTGCTTCTCCTTTCACCGGCTTCAGATTTTTCCCATATTTTTTATAATAACTTTCCCTTTCATTGTTCCTCAATTTCTCTCATATAGTCACTAAACAAAATCGCTTCAACAGCCGGCTCTTTTGCAGCGAACCGGGCTTTTTCCAAACCGGACGTAAGCAGCAATCTTTCCCAAAGTTTTTTATAATCTTCAAAATCATATTCATGATCATCCAAAATAACATATTCCTCTATCTCCGGATGCTCCTCCAGATATGCTATGATTCCGGCTCCTCTGTTGTTTTTGCCGGCTTTATCTTCCGTATGTCCCGATATTGATAAACCATACTTTTCAAGCTTTGAGGCAAGATAGATATAATCATCATCTGTTTGTTCCATTTCCTTCCAATCCGAGGATAAAACAATATCTGCCCCGCCATATTTGTTTATTACATCTGCCAAAAGTTTAACACGCGCATCATCTATACCCTGGTAGCCGTCAGGCGTGCGCTGGACTGTTGTCCGGGTATTAAACACACCGTCAACATCTAAAAATACCACAAAATTATTATGGTGTTTTTTCATTCAATCTCTCCCTTTACTGTTTTATTCTCAATATATATTATGTAAATGTCAATGTTCAAGATTTTGAACATAATAATTTTATTCATACTTTTTCTTCAGTTTTGCAATTTCATCACGAATCTTCTCCCTGATTTCCTCGTCCAAAATTTCAACCGCTCCGGCATACTGCATGGCCCAATGTACAATCATTGACGGCGAAGTTCTGACCTTTACGATATCATACTGCGCCCCGCGTCCGTTCTCATCGGTTTCAATTATTTCATCTGTCTTCTCATAATGATCCCCGAACCAGTCATGCAGTATGGTATAGCCCGTATTCCTTATCTTAATGCGTATCTCCTTTGGTTCGTCATACGCCATGTAAAGGTGTTCCGCCATATACTTCTCCGGATCCCAGCATGCGTTGCAGATGGGAAGTCCTTCAAACGCGCATAGATCTATGGGAACAGGTTTTTTGTTTTCATCCATAAGGATCTCCACTTCCGACATCAGATCCACTCTGTAATGCCATATGCGCCTGTCCTCTTTTTTCATGCCAATGCAATAGTAATTATCATGATAAACCACCAAATGATAAGGGCTTAAAATATGCAGATATTCTGTCGCAGGCCTCATTGTGTGTTCCGCCGTATAACAGTTAAATTTAAACCGTATCTGACACAGATCATTCATTGCCTGTTTGATCAAATTGATGTTTTCCACAAACTGCTTTTTATCCTTCATTGCCCTCGTACTGAACCTGCCGTGTATCGATTGGGATATGAATCTGATTTCATCGCCGTCAAAAAACGGCGTCTCATAGTACATGCCGGCTGTAGAAACAAGCTTACTTACAAGACGCCTTTTCTCTTCATTTAAAAACATATCCGAAAAACATATCAGCTGTATCAGCCTATCGTATTCCGAAGGATCAAATATATGTACATAGGAAAATCCGGTTATTTTCTCCGCCTTTTTTCCTTTTTCCCCGCTATGTTTGGTTTTCAGACGGTTCTCTTTATAACCTTCGTATCTGATTTTGTAATCTTTATCATTGTCACCTGTATATTCCAATGGATCAAACTCCATCAGAATATCCTCCAAAATGCTTGTGATCGTATTTCTCGCTTCTATGGGAGTACCGTTGTCATATTTTGCGCTGCGGTAAAGTTGCAGCAGATCGTTTAATTCTTTTTTTGACAGGCTATGTGTTTCATCCGTACAAATAAAAAGGACTCTAAGAATCTGAAGAGCGCACCTTACCGCGCTGTATTTCCCGCGGTCAGGCGCCTCCGCAACCGAAAGTCCCTCTCCGTCTGAAAACAGCCGTCTTATTTTTTTAATATCAATACCAGGCGAATAATCCGCCTTTTTCTTAACTTCATGTGAAGAACTCCTTATTTCTGATCTCATTACTTTTGACATTTCCCTGTCAATAAAATGTGTGGCATATGTCAAAAACAACGTTCCCTTATCCGGATCATAGTTCTTTAAAGCGGTCAACAGACCCATCCATCCTGCCTGATACAGGTCCTTCTCTGTATCCTCTTTCTGTTTTGAATCTATCTTATACTTATTCAAGCACTTCCATGCGCGGGAATGAATATATTTTTCAACGTGCACATACAGGCTGTTCAATGCCTCGTTATCACCGGATTGTATTTTTTTAACCAGTTCCTGCACTTCTTTATTTATCATATCCCGATTTTTCGGCATCTTTATCTCCCCCCTGATCGTCTTTTCTTTTCAATTTTAGCTATCTTATCAACAAGTTTTTTAAATTCACCATAGAATTCGGCACCTCCTTTTCCTTCAATTAAAGGCTCAAGTTTTTTATGCAAATTTATTATATAATAAGTTCCCGCTCTCTCTGCAGTTTTTGCATCATATATACCCGTATTAACACCAAGCGCAAAATGTTCTATCCGCGCCAAATATCCCGACAGTTTATTATACTTTTCTATCCATTCCTGCTGTTTAGCCGTAAAGTTTAGTCTGCTGCCCTCTTTCTCCATTTTCTTTTGCCAGTCTATTATCTTTTTCCATTCATCACAGATTTCTTTGATCTCAGCTTTTTTATATTGATTAATATTATCAAGCGCCTGTTCCTGCAAAACATTATATGCATTAAGAGTCGCTTCTTTCTTTTCTCTTTGAACTTCTCCCCGATATATCACCACCGATACGATAATAGAAATAAGTGATATTACTATAGCAATTATTGATACAATTAATTCCATATTTACCTCCGTTTTAACTGAATTTTACCGTTTTCTTTTCCGGTATAATAATATTCTTTTGCTTATGAATTCGTGGTGAATGAAATCAAGTTGTTTTTACTCTATATTTGTGCCTAAGCCCGTGTAACGTCCAGTCATTATAGTCAACTTTTTTATCATTCAGTAATCGTCCCAGTACTATTCCCGGATCCCGGTCAATTTTTTTTGCAAATGTTTTAATTGCTTTGGCATCAAATCTATTTTCCTCAATGAATTGCTTATACTGTTCAGACGGGATCAGCATATCCTCCGCATATTTATCAGCAATCTCTTCCTGTCCGCAAGTTTCTGCATCAAAAGAAATACCATAATCACCATTCATAATATGTCCAATCTCATGGAATAATGAGAACCAGAATGTATCCGAATTAAGCCGTCTGTCATTCACCATCAGCATAATGTTATTTCCCACTTTTTTCGTTGCGCCGTTAATTTTTGACCCGGAAATATTGGGAAGGATTACAAAAATAACACCCGCCTTATAAAATGCTTCTTTTATGAGTGGATAGAACGTACTATGACTATTTGTTAATGTAAGCGCGTACCTTGCTGCTTCTTCAAAAAGAACTTTGTTAAACTTCGGCGCAGCTGTTTTTAAGGCAATATTGGCTGCTAATTGTACCATAATATTGGCCTTTACAATATTAGCTTCTGACAGTTCACCCGTGACACTGCGAAAACTTACTGCCATATCTCTTTTCATAAAAACAGTAAGAGTAGCCACATTCAAAAAGTTTCTAACCTGTACAATCTGTTCATCAATTTTTCTGGGCAAATCCGGCAGATTAAAATTCTCACGAAAGTACTTATAATCAATAAATGAAAAAACTGTTCTTTCCTGCACAAGTTCTTCGCCGGATTTAAACTCTGCTATCAAAGCATCAAAAGCATTCTGCAAATTAAGCCAATAAGAAACACTTGTCCCAATCATCCTTGACAATTTCATTGCAATATCAATAGAAAGACTCTGTTCGCCCCTAATCAGAAGACTAAGGTTCTTTGGAGTAGTGTCAAGCCGTTTAGCAAAATCCTCCTGCGTCAAGCCACTTTCCTCAACTATCTCCTTAATATAATACCCCGGATGAAAAGCAATTTTGTCATTATATTCAATATAATTACTCATAATGCTTGCTAACCTCCTTTATCTCTACTATTCTAACATACGACGATATTTGATCTATGTAACACGGTTCATAAGGTTTCTTATTCTCATCAAGAGGTCGAAGAATAATGCGCCATTGTTCTCTCCTGGATTTAACATCAATTGCAAAAAAACCTTGTAAATCTTTTCCTCGCTTATTCCCTAAGTTATGAAAATGAAATGCCGGCTGAACTATAATATCTCTTATAGTCTCAGCCTTTTCCAATGCATTTATTCTTGCAAGAAGGCTAGTTGCAAGCAATGTATCTCCGCCGAATAGTTTCTTTGCAGCTTTTACGCCGGTACATTGATTTTCGACTTTATCAGATGTATATACTAATTCCAAGTTCTCCCTCCTAAAGCAATAGAATCAAATTACCCATCAGGTAATTTGATTCTATCATGCCGACGGTCATTCGTCAATACATTTTTCTATACCAGCTGCAATCAAACAAACTCATTTGATCATTCTTAAATGACCTTATTTCTCTTTCTTTTATAATATCGTTATCATCCAATTCACCAAATAATAACGGGGATTTTGGATCATGCATACAAAAATTCTTTTTAACCGTATTGGCGCTATAGTTTGCATAGCAATATAAACATCCGTTTTTACAAGTATTATAAGCACCTATATCGATGCTTGCCGCACATCCGCATTCCTTTCTCTGATTGCTGTCTTTACCCGCATCGAGTTTAAATCCGCCAATCCTTTCTATCAGTTCTTTATCGATACAATGCGCATGTTCAACCCCTATGTTATGAAAATCTTCTGCTTCGGCGCAGGTATCAATATATAATCCATGTTCTTTTGCTGTTTTTGCAAATCGCCGCAGCAGTTCCGCCTGCATTTCATACGTTTCCCTGATAATATTAAGAGATTTTACGTTTCTTTCTGTATTTCTATACATGTCAATAAAACTCACGGTGCATTTTGTTGTGTAATCCCCTAATTGAGACGCCAACTCTTCAAAACTCCTGCAGTGATACTCCATCGAATATTTTGCGCTAAAGAAAATCGGGTCATATCTCCATATAACTTTTTCTTTCCCAATCTCTTTCGATAACCGTTGAAACGACGGAATAATAACCCTGCTTTTTGACGGCAGATTTTTTTCTGTATCGGGACCATACGCGCTGATCGTAAACTGAAAATAATATGTATAATCTTTGAGTTCTTCTAAGCGCGGCAGCATCGGCGCGGGATTTTTAGTCCAAAATACTATTGCATCAACGACGTTAGGCGATAAATCTATTTTACTCACCTGATGCGTATTCATCGGATTCCTTACATATACATATCCTTCCTTTAATCTATTTATCAGCCATTCCGAATAATAAGACGGTATATCTGTACGCCTGCTTGCGCTAATGATCATAGAATCACCTTCTCTTATGGGATTAAACAAAGTTTTCACTTATATATTATCACCTTAGTCTGTAACAGGGTATATATTTTCAATCACTTTCTTATGAGGATACTGCGTGATCAGCAGCCCGGGCGGATCATCCATGATATGCCGTATACCGGTAGTCCCGGACATAACGTCAAAGGTCAGGGTTATTTCCATGTCTGTTCCCTCCCTGAGTGAAAATGAAGTCCCCGGCATATCGGGATTGGCTATCCGGTAACAGGTATCCTCCAGACTTAAAACATAGTCCGTCCCCTGCAGAACATACTGCTGCAGGGCAACGCCTTTTTCGCCCGTGTACGGGTTATGCCGGTTGGCCGCCAGAATGTGTACTGTATAAATATAGTCCGTGAACAATCCGAGGTTTTCCGCCTGATCCGCGGCATCATATTTTTGCAGGAAATCCGCCGCGGGAAGCAGCTCTGCATCCAAAACGGTAATCGTATAACCGTCCATCCCCTCACTCGCATAGTCAAAGAAATCTTTTCCTATCGGAACTTCCTCGCCTTTTTCGTACACCTGTATAACAGGAGCATCCACATCTTTATTGACTAAATAAAAGCGTATGCCCCATGAAGCCGAAATGATGAGGATGCCCGTAATTACGATACATATTTTTTTCATGCCGTAAGTTCCTCCCTATTGATCTTGAAAATCCGGCGCATACAAATGCGCGCTTATGCGGCCGGAATCAAACAAAAGAATTTCATCCGACATCTCCCGCAATATAAAAAGGTCGTGACAGGAGATAATAACCAACGCGCCCCTCCCACGCTGTTCTTCAAGGATTTTCTTTACCAGCGCGATACCATCTGCATCCAAAGCATTTGTCGGCTCATCAAGGATTATTATATCCGGCTTTTCCATAATAGCCGCGGCAATTCCCAACCGCTGTTTCATTCCCAAAGAATACTTTCGGTATTTCTTTTTATCTGCCGGATCAAGCCCTACAGCGCTTAGCGTATCGCTTATCTGCGCATCATCAATTTTATTTTTGATGGACGCAAGCATTTTTAAATTTTGAAATCCTGAGTAGCTGTCCAAAAAAGCCGCATTTTCCAAAAATAATCCGATGCTGTCCGGAAAAGCGATATCTTTTCCCAGCGTCTTTTTATTGATTTCTATACTCCCCGATGTGGGAAAGATAAGTCCGGAAATAAGCCTCATAAGCATAGTCTTTCCCGATCCGTTTATCCCCTGAAAGCCGTATATCTTTCCTGACTGCATAGATACGCAGACATCCTGTATGACCGTCTGTTTGTTTATTATTTTGCATAGATTTTTTATCTCAATAACCGTCATTTAAAACCTCCCGATTCAGCTTATAATATCATATCGATTAAACCGGATAATCCCTATAACTATGGCGGCGGCAGCTAATATTGCCGAAATAAGGATACCCGCAGAGGCGTTTACGCCGTCTGTAATCATGACATCTAATCGCATTGACATAGCATAATTTCCAATAAAGCACGGCATGGTGAAATATGCTGACGTGATCATCAAAAACACCGTAACAAGAAAACCAAACACAGGCTTAATGAACAAAGCTGCAGCCATTTGCATCAGATTCATCCCCACGGATACAAATACAGGCGTAAGCGGCATTGTAAACGTCCATACCGCAGCGCCGGGCGTCATATGATAAGCCGCTGTCTGAAAAACGGTATAAAGCAGTTCTTTATTGACCGCGCCTGTTACATTTAATTCCGCAAAAATACAGAATGATATCACGGTAAGGAAAATCATGCCGTGATAAACAAGTACGCTTATGATATTCCAACTGCATTTGGATAACCACCATTCTGTACGTCCTTTTGTCCTGATAAGGATCTGCTGTCCATAAGTATGCATATCATTATACGGATAATTCAGCGTAATAAACGCGGCGGATAAAAATACGGCGCTCCAGCGTACAAGGAACCGAAACGGATTTCCTAAATCAGGAGTATATATATCCATACCGCCGTAAATGTATATAATAAAGTCGGCAAACCCTGTATTAAAATACATATTAAGCGCCTCCGCGCGGTTTGCCAGATCAAAACATGCAATAAGCGATACAACGACCGGAATTGTAAAGAGCAAAGGTTTTCCAAGCAGACCCCGGCGAATATCAAACCACAGGAGTTTAATATATCTCATGTCTTATCCCCCTCACAACTGTCATCAAAAAGGTAAATGCAAACAGCGCCGCGCCCCATATTAAAACGACAGCGAATGTCGTATCGTACGAAGCCGGAGCAGGCCGCAAAAAGACTATAGGCGAAAGCTCCATATAGATCTTCGCCGCCGATGTATATACAAACGAATAGCAGAGATAATTAAAGCCAAGCAGGATAAAGAACGGCAGAAGGGTAACAACAACACGATTTTTCACTATATCCGAAACAGCGAAGCACAAACACGCAGTAAGCCCGCCAAACAAAAAGTCTGTAAACAGATACAGAAACACATAGATAAACGGATGCGAATAAAAAATCATGGACATAAACGAAGACGAACCGATACCGTATGCCGTAATATACGACGGGTCGGGCATGACTGCCGGTATAAACATCGCCGCAAGCAAAAAATTAAAGAGCAGAGGAATTACCATAGCAAGGCCGCCTGAAAGAAACAAAGCAATATACTTTGACAAATAGCAGCGCATCCTTCCCGCCCTTACTACCATATTTTTCAGATATCCGCTGCGCCTCTCGGAGCAGTAAGACCAGCCATAAGGAATAGATACAAGCAGCGGGAACATGAAAAAATAATCCGCTGAGCCGGGTGTGTACGGTTCGCCGCCAATCCAATGATTAAAAAGCGTTTCCATCGGCATAAGAGGATTTCGCAGACCAAATTCCTCTGAAATCTGCATATGGTTTTTCATATCATCCGCATAGCTCTTAAGCATTGGTATCAGGCTTAAAAATGTAATGGCGATACCCGTAAGCACTGCGGTCAAAAAGAATTTATTATGGACAGCCTTTTTACATTCCAGCTTTAAAGTATTCCATAACATGTCCGTCATCTCCTAAATTTCAATCCTGATATACTTTTGGTATTCTTCATAGCCGAAAGTCAAATACATATTTTTCACATCATATTTCTCTGTATCTACATACCATCCAACCCTAAAAGTCTTGGTTTGCCCTACAGGAAGTTTGTAATCATAGTATTCCTTCCAGTCATCGCCAATCCTCTTTCCTTTGGGATTAGAAAAATAAACAGGCTCAGCCGGATACAGATCAAAAAAGCTGTCTTTTGTATCCTTGCCGCCATAAGAAGCGGTTTGGGCGCTAATTATGCGCAAATCTGTAATGTTTCGTTCCGGGTTGGCTTTTACATTCTGCGCGGTCAATTCAATAAACAGGAATTTTACACTTGGTTTTAGTTCACCATTTCCGTCAGTCAAACTTTCATCCGTCAAAAAAGAAACCATCTCATCCGTCTCAATTCCGGCCATTTCAAAATTATCAAACAGCGCCGCTTTACTTATTGTATAAAACATGGCGCAAGCAACAGCTTTTCCGTTTTTTACATCCATAGCGCCGATTGGTTCTCCCATCTTTCCAAGCTGCTTTTGCGGTATATCATCCTGCTGCGGCTGATCTTCGGCAAGGCCCGGCATAATCTGCGCCCCTGCCGCTTTATCGGCATCATTTTTCTTGGGATTACAAGCCGTCAAAGCGCATAATAATACAAGCGCGGCGAACAGTATCTTCGCGCCTTATTTCCAATTTTTCATTTTTAACCTTTTCCTTCCTGTTTGTTATTCCTGTCCTAAAGCGTTTTCTAATTGTTCCTGCCGCTTTCGTTCCGTCTCCCAGGCTTCTTTTGTAGTCGGCGCCCAATATGTTTCTTCTATTTTGAGCGGTTTCCCATATTCAACAATACTCTCTCCGTGGCGGACGTATTCGCCGTTTAGCGCGTTGATCTCTACAAGTGTGTACCTGGTATAGCTATAATGAGCGCGAATACCGGGTATGCCATTTTCATCGGTACATTTCTCCGTTTTGCCTGCAGCGGCGATCTTTTTTCTGACTTCATCATTTACGTCATCCCCAAAAGCAACGGCATATCCTTCATTGTCATCACGAAAGATAACAGCCCAAACAGGATTGCCCGCCGGGGCATTTTCCGATACGTACCTTATTTCCGCGGGCTCTTTTTCAAAATCATCTGTATCAAAACCGAGCGACTCAAGCGCTGCTATAGCGTTTTTGACTGCCTGCTCTTCTGAAACAGCGTTAATATCCGGACTTTGCGTATTGCCGGACGCTTTGTTTATCTGCAAAGCAATCGTGTCAGCCGCTGCGGTTTGAATATCCGATGAGGCTGCGGCGGATTCAAGTGCAGACGACATTATAATAAAACTGAATACCGGTACAATAACCGTAATGATAAGCGCTGCAATATCTCCTTTATGATTTCTGATCTTCATAAGCATCCTCCAAACCTGAACGTATTTTTGTTTGTTCATTGCATATAATACCGGCAAATGATTATCCGGATGATAGAGAGTTGTTATAAAGCTGCAAAAATTATACGCACAGTCGTACCAACTCCCGGCTCTGAATCTATTTCCAGCTCCGCGCCATGAAGCGCCGCAATTTGCGAAACAATACTGAGTCCCAATCCTACTCCCCCAAATTTTCTGGAGCGGGACTTATCCACCCTATAAAACGGGGAGACTATCTTTTGTATTTGACTGTATTCAATGCCGCATCCAAAGTCCTTTACTTCAATTACAGGCGTCTTGCGCATAAATGCGCTTACTTTGATCGTACTTAACGCTTTTGAAGCCCTCGCCGCATTTTCCACCAAATTTGTGAGCATGGAAATCAAAAGTGTTTCATCGCCTTTGATTTCGGCAACATCTGCATGTGTCTCAAGCGTAAGCTGACGGTTTTCTAAAACAGGGCGCGTCATATTAGACAAAGTATCAAAAAGCTCATTTACGTTTACGCTCTGCATTTCAAGTTTTTCTCCTCTGAGGTACGCAATTTCAGTCAGCTTTTCCGATAAGTTTCCTAAACGCAATGCCGCGTCATACAGATTTGCCAGAGCAATTTCACGATCTTCACATGTACTTTTTGCATTTTGCAAATATTCGGCATAACCCAAAATGGATGTCATCGGAGTCTTCATTTCGTGCGTCAGGTCATCAATGAATTGCTGACGCTCCTCTGCGGCATTTTTAAGCTGTTCCATGTTTTTCTCGACTGAATCCGCCATAAGGTTAAAATTGCGCTCCAAGCTGCCGAACTCATCCGTCCGGTTCAGCGCCGCCCTTTTTTCGTACGCGCCCCCTGCAATCTCAGTCGTAACCTTGTTCAGTTCCTTAATCGGACGCGTCATATATCTTAGCAGCAGGTATATTGAAACACCCATGAATACAATAACCACTATATTCAGAGCCAAAAAGATACGGCTTATATCTTTGCGAAAAGCGTCAATCCGGCTGATATCACGGGCATATACAAAAGTCAAATGCGGGTATTCCGGGATTTGCGAAGCTACAAAAACATAGCGTCTGTCATCTGATAAACTATCCATAGTATTTTTAGTTTGCGTACTGTTAAGTTCTAACAGGCGTTTATCAAAATTTCCTATATCAGAACAAATCTCCGTATCTCCGTCAAACAATCCAAGAAGGACGCCCTGAGGTTCGTAATAATCAGAAAGCGGCTGCAAAATGGCAGCCAGGCGTTCCTTATTTGTTGACGCGTCATAATAAATCGTTTCCGCATTTGCGATCCTTCCCGTAACAGATGAGACAATTACGCTCTGTTCCCTGATTCCATTTTCAGTTTCCCTCTGCCTGTTGAAATCGTACGCGTATGTCGTTAAAATATAGACTCCCGCATCAAATGCGGCTATAAAAATAATAAGCGTTCCCAAAAATATTTTCTGCCAGAATTTCACACTATACCTCCAACCTGTACCCGTGTTTATATACTGTTTTAATTTCGTTTTCCAATTTCAATTTTTTGCGCAGCTTAGTTATATGTACATCCACTGTACGCGTATCGCCGTAATAGTCATAGCCCCACGCCAAATCCAGAAGTTTCTCGCGTGACAAAGCCAGATTGCGGTTGTTGATCAAAACCTCAAGCAGTTCAAATTCCCGGTTAGTCAGTTCTGTCAAAATACCATCAACCGTTACTGTACGCCGGTCTAAATATACAACTGTATTTCCGATCTCAAAAACACGCTGCGAAGGTCCCATACGCCGCAAAACCGCTTCTACGCGCGCCAAAAGCTCCACAGTTTCAAATGGTTTTACTATATAATCATCTGCTCCGAGTTTTAATCCCTTCACTTTATCCGCCGTGGCGTTTTTAGCCGTCAGAAAGATAACAGGTTTATCCCGAAACACTTTTTGTTCCATTAGCGAAAAACCATCCCGATAAGGAAGCAGTACATCAAGTAAGACCAGATCCATCTGCCTCTCTTTTACCATTCGAACGGCTTCTTCGCCGTCAAATGCCTGCCGGCATGTATGCCCTGCTAATTTTAAGTTCATCACGATCAAATCATTTATGGATTTATCATCCTCAACGACCAGAATATTCGCCATTTTAACATCTCGCTTTCTTTGTTTTATAACTTTATAGTATACCTGGACAATATTATGGAGTTGTAAAATCAATTTTTAATTTTTTATAGGACAGTACCATTTTGCATAATAAAAGGACCATATTCATCACATGATCCTTAGTAATCCACAATTTATCAGTATCTTTTCTATGACTTCCCATACCGTGAGCGATGGATTTTCCTTATAATAACAATATCCTTTATACCGATGCAGCGTATATCCGTTTTGTTTATTTATCTCCATAATTGCTTTAGCTCTATCCACCGCTTCTATCACATTTTCTATAGAAAGTTTCTTAAGACACCTTTTGAAGTTCGCCTCATGTTTAAACTCATCCATGTTCTCAAAGTTCTCACCATAAGCCTTATTTATCAGCGTAATATACTGTTTTCTATTAGAAAAAGCTCCTCGGCTGTCCATCTTATGCAGGATCATCCAAAGATCAAAAGTAAAGTTGCTATAGCCAAATTTGTAAGATATCTGCTTCTTCAAACTCTTAGTATCTGCCATTCGATCCATAGTCTCTGTAAATTGCTTTACATGAACTTCCTCAGAGCTCTCATAATCAGACAAATGCCATATCTCCACTTTGTCCGTTATTGCAAGCGATTTTGCCCGCTTCAGCGGATTTTTCTGTATCTGATGATTAAAAGATACTTTATTGCTTGATGCGGGATTATCATTAATCTGTTTCTGCAGCCATTCCAGATACCACTGTTCTGTCTCTCCTTCTACACTAAAGTAATACTTTAACGTACTTTTGCGCTTAATCATTCAGTCACCTCCCCTGCCCGAGAAGTTCTTCAAAGATTGGAGTAAAATCGATATCTTTTATTGCGCCGTAACGACCAATAAAATAATTTTTCATATAATCTTCATGCTGTCTTACACCTTTGTCGCCTGTGGTTCCAAAGTCTGACAGCGCATAGAGAATACTTTGATTTGTCTCTTCATCCCGCTCTACGAACTTAATCTCATCTCTCCTAAAAATATTGGAGTTTAAAAAAATCGGATTGTGTGTATTAAATATCAACTGTGCATGTTTCACATTTATATCGTCATTATGAAATACATTGATAATGCTGTTAAGCGCCATAGGATGAATGGATGCATCAAACTCATCTACAACCAGAACCGCACCTGTAAGTAGCGCTTTGATGACCAGCGGAAAAATTGTAATAAAACGAATCGTTCCATAAGACTCAAAAATATCGGCAGCGATCGCCACAGTCTTCTTGTTCTTTAATCCTTTAAAAATTGAACAAAGTCTTGTTTCTGACTCATCATCTGACACCACATACCCAACCGCATTGGAATTGATACCAAATATTTTTGCCGCGTCATTGGTAGTTTTCTCGATATATATCGCAGACTTTTGCGGATCGGAAAAACGTTTGATCAATTGTATAGAATCTGCACGGCATATTACCATGAACTTATTTGCAAACCAATCCGTAATTAGCTTCGCAAATGTACCTGAATAGATTAATTTGAATCCATTGGTAAGAAACAGTTCTTCAGGATTCAATCCATTTTCTGCAATTTCCAACAAATTATCGGAAAAATCATTTTGTGCATATTCAGAGATAGATTTCAGTTCCCCGATCTTTAGATGGTCATTTCTCTCAAATATTGTCTCTCCATTTACCGTTAATATTTCTAAAACGACCCTTCTTTTTGCCGCGGCCTCCATGAATGTTCCAAGATACAGAACAAGTTCATAGCGAATCCTGTATCCGCCCTCCGTAAACTCTATCACAAATTCTACCGGTTTGTCATCTCCGTATTGATTATTCGGTATAAGCTCCAGATTGGCTGCTGCCGGATTCGGCACAATCTGCTCTTCTGTATTCCGTATGTTGCCGCGAAGCACGATTGCTCTCAGGGCATCCATCGCACCTATAATATTTGTCTTTCCAGATGCATTTGGACCGTATAATATGGAAGTACTAAGTCCACGGATTTCTTTGCCTTTAATCTTTTCTCTGCACAAACTATAATCAAGCCCTTTCTGTTTTGGCGCTGCAGTCATGATTAGGTCAGCATATTCCAAAAAGGACTTGTAATTCTTAGTTTTAAATTCTAACAGCATATTATCATCTCCATTCTGCATTATTTTTGCAAAATCATATATGTATTATACCTTATTTTAGCATAATGTCAATTATAATATATCTGATTTTGCAGGTTTTATGCAGAATCAAGTCTATTTATTTAAAGTTAAAAACATCTCAACAAAGTTATTGTTAAAATTTCACCTCCGGATAGCGACCGCTGACAATCCTTTTTTCCTTATCAATCGAGATACATATTCCATTAAAGTCATCCAGCCCATAGTGTGCAAGAAGAGCAGCAATACGAAGCTCGTTATAAAATTTCTCTCCTTCGGATTCCATCATCTTTACATCCATATGCTCTATCAGCCATTTTTCATAGTCCTGTTCTTTATGATCAGCTGAAAACAGCCAAACCTTAGGATCTGCTCCATTAGAAATAAACCAATCTAATTGCTTAACAATACTCCCGCCGTTTCGCTCAATAAGCGGCGTTTTCTGCTTCTCTGATAAAAACCTGTCCCAAAATCCATGATCACATTCATCATGAACCGCCAGCAGTTCTTCTTCATTTTCAGCATTATCACCATAATTCGCATAGCCGCCAAGAAATGCCGTCAAGAGAGAACTGCCGTTTTCATCGCATATGTTTATGGGATTACCGTTATTAAAATATGTTCTTACAGCGTCAAAGTTGTAATCATATGCCAAATACTGAAAAAAGCTTCTAAAACTACCGCTTTCATAACCATCTCTTAATTCGAAAAAAATATCAAACAATCTGCTGTTTTCTTCTATTTTACAGTTCATTTTTTGTCCTCCGATGTTATTGTAATCACACATTATAACACACTTTATGCCATATTTGGTCACTTTTATCACGACATTTATCCTGCGTGCAATATTTCTTTTACAGCGAACTGATGTCCACCAGATAAGCTTTCGCCTCATCATAGTTCATAAACAGCATTTTCCCTCGGTCTCCCACCAGATGGATATCCACTCCGTCCCGACGCATTTCCTCGGGCAGATCTAACTTCATCCATGTCTGCTTCTCCATATTGACAAGATAAAAGGCGTCATCCGGCTCCTCAAGAGCGCCAAAGAGCGCATAGGTTCCCTGCGCAGCCAAAGGATGCGTATGCTTGTTCACACCTTCGACTGAAAAGGAACTGTCGTTTGTGATGCCGTATACGGTAAGCGCCCGGCCTTTAACTTTATAAGACCACTGCATCCCTATCTCGCCATAACCATCATACTCCTGTTCCGCTTCGCCTGTCGCAAGATTCACCCGTATCGTCTTGTAAATTTCCGTATTTTTCTTAATAACGGGCTTGCCCAGCGTAAGGATATGGTAATCATCCAGATATTCGATCTCATCCGTTCGCGCATATCCGTTGATCGCCGGCACTTTTTTATCCGTCCGCGCCGCAATGTCAAATACAGACCAGTACCCGTCCGCGCTATGACCGCACAGGATCACTTTGCCGTTCGGCGACATTGAAAAATTGCAGATCATATCGTCGTCCGACAATCTCACCGTCTTACCGGTCACAAGATCAACAGACGCAATGCACTCCCGCTGTACTATATCGTCTTCCACCTGCCAGAACGTGACATAAACCACATTACCGTCCATGTGATGAAATACCTCGCAGACCTCGCCCTGCTGATTGAATCCATAGATTTCCCCGTTTTGGGTCACATACTCGAAAGAAAACGGATTTCCCTCAAAGGCTCCCTCTATATGCCGGATCGGCAGTTCTTTTAATCCGTCTTCTGCCACAGTATATACATGGTCTACGTTTTCCTCAGATTCTTTTTCCCGGTGAAACACACTGATAAAACTTTCCTTCTCACCCACAAGCATAGTATCTTCTTTTCCAAGACTGATCAAACCGCCGCCATCCGCCGGTATATCCGGCGTCACAGTCTCCGCATCCGTAATTCTGTCCGGAGTTTCTTCTGCGCGGGCATCTCCCTGCGCATCTTTCCCGCCAAGCTGAACTACCGATACATTCTGCCGCCCAAAAACCCTCGCAAGAAACGCGCGAAACGTATCGGAGGACGCAGCGACAAACGTTATACATGCGCCGCACACCAGCACGCATACAAGTATCGCCGCCATTGTCCGCATACGGCGTCTGTTCTTTCCCCTTCCTGCTGTACGGATTACATTTTCCTGTTCTTTTTCAAATCCTATCACAGAATCCACCCATTCTTCCGGCGTTTTCAACGTCAATATTGCCTCAAACAGGTGATCCACCGCTTCTGTCTTAATCTTTTTGTTCATGCTATCTTCCTCCAGACCGAAAAAGTTCTAAAGC
>CANQDW010000003.1 GCA_947593975.1 uncultured Lachnospiraceae bacterium | reverse complement strand
CGTTAATATAGACTTTTTTTACATGCAGACAGCCGTTGGTCCCGTTAAGGCGCGGGCTTGTATATATCTCTCCTACAGGTATATTGCAGTCCGCCAGGCAATTATGGAATCTCGTCTGCTTATCGGGTTCGTCTATGTCATGCAGATTTATCACAAGGTCAGTTTCATTGCCGTCCTTTCCTTTGATATGGATGTATCTGCATCTGTCGCATACATCTGCCATCTTCTGCTGTATCTCTTCATACATCTTTGTATCAAGCGTATTAATGCGCACTGTATCATTAAATATGCTCTCATAATCCTTTCCTATCGACGGAAGCGGAAATGCAATGATCGTAAAACTGTAGCTGTCATGCCTTATATAATTGTTTACAAGGTTTGCGGCGTCTATATTGTAGGAAGTAAGGAGATCCTGCTGGGTTTTATTTAAGTTTAAGGCTTCCTCCTTTATTTCCGGATAAAAATCTTCTTCCCCGAAAGATTCTATCACTGCGGGACCCGCATATACCGAAGCTTCTTTTTGATATTTGTCGTATGCGTTTTTTAATGAAGTAAGCTGTCTTTCTTTTAAAGCTTTATTAAAATATATTGCATTATCATATCTGTGGTCGTATGCAAACTGGGGGTTGTAATCAATGCTGCCCGTCTGCGATACGGCTATATGCTGCTTTCCCCTGCCGTTTCTTATAATGAGCGGGGAAAGTCCCGCTTCTTTAAAATATCCTATCGATCTTTTTACTATCCTTTCAAAACCTACGGGATATCTTATCTGTACTGTTTCTTTTTCTGAAAGATCTATTCCGAGTTCCTTAAAACTCTTTATATAACCGTCTGTATATGCCTTGGCGATAAGGTCTATAGTTTCCTCGGGAAGGCTTCCTATATAGTTAAACGAACCGATTTCGTTAATGCCTATATTTTCCCCGTACATATAAATGCTTCTTACGTCCGTCATATCCATATTGTTTATTATGTCGGTAAAAAACGTATTTTCCTGAGACAACGTATCACGCACCCTATATTCGCATACTTCATCCATATAATCATATATATGGTAATATATCGCCTGCTTTACGGAGCCTGCGTGATCCTTTTTGTCATAACTTTCTATTATGTTATATATCTCTAAGAACAGCTCCGATATGGTTACAAGTTCAAAAAATCTCATTTCAAAACAGTATGAACCTAAGCTTAATACTTCGGAAGCCAAAAATGAAAGCATCCCGCCCATTTCCTTTCCGAAATCGCGTACGGCGTTACAAGGGTTTGCGTACGAATCCTTATAATATTCCTTATCATACCTGAATCTGTTTGCGAGCGCGTTCATCTCCTGCCATTTTTCCAAAGATATCTGCTTATACCAGCCGTATACCGGCTCGGCGTATGCGTAACAGTTACCCATGACCCATTTTATGCACTTGTCATACGATACGAACGCTTTGCAAAGTTCGTTAAAGTAATCCCTGTACGGCTTTGTCATATCCGTATCGTCTTCCGGTATTGAGCATATCCTCTCATACGCAAGCCTATAGCGTGTAAAATCAATATTTTCCCTGTCGTATATTATATTTCCCTCATACACGTTTTTGCCTATATATCTGTACAGGGCGTAATTCCACAATTTTTCCGAACCTTCTGCCGACAGGCTGTTTCTTTTAAGTATCTGCGAGGCGCAGACGCCGTGTTCAGACCATGAGATACCGCCCGCCGCATCATTCAGCATCGTAGGCTGTATCCTGTCCAAAGTGTTTGCGAAGCGTGATTCCGGGGTGTTTCGTTCCTCATATTCGTCCCATAAGCTTCTCAGATAATCCGCCTGATCCTTTGGAAGTATGTTAAATAAACGTTCGGCGGCCTTTAATTCACGCATACGTTTGGTTTTATTTGCGGCTTCATCATAAGCATACGTGTCGCCGGCATCAATCTCTATTATGTCGTGTATAAGAACCATGGACATTACTTTAAGGACATCTACGTCTTCATTTGCATATTCCGATAAAAGCATGCTCATAACCGCGAGATGCCAGGAATGTTCGGCATCGTTTTCTTTTCTTGTCCCGTCTGATATATATGTCTGTCTTTTAATATTTTTAAGCTTGTCCATTTCAAGCAGAAACTGCATCTGCTTATTAAGTCTGTCCATTTAAAAATCCTCCTGTTATACAAATGAGCAGCACTATAAGCCGAGTTCTGTCGCGGATGGTCATCTATCTGGTTCTGCCGTTACCGGCAGACTCTAGCGACCTACCCGAAAGCACGGCGGGCAACCGTATGGCTTTCTGTTCGGTCTTGCTTCAGATGGGGTTTACATGTGCCATTTCTGTTACCAAAAATGCGGTGGGCTCTTACCCCGCCTTTCCACCCTTACCCGTATGAAACGGGCGGTTTATTTCTGTTGCACTGGCCTGGGAGTCACCTCCACCGGACGTTATCCGGCATCCTGCCCTGTGAAGCTCGGACTTTCCTCACCTGCGTCCTTTCGGAACATGCAGGCGCGACCATCTGTGCTGCTCATTGATATTATACTGAAAATATGCTTCCGCCTATGAATTCCCTAAGTATGGAATTATAATTTACATTTTCACTTCCCGCGCCAAGGAAATAATCAAAGAATTTGAGAAGCCTTCTCGCTTCTATATATTCCTTTGAATTCCTTGAAACCTTGAATAACAGCGGTTCGGCATATTGTTTTAAAACTGCAAGTTCATATATAAGCGCGGAATTAAACATAACGTCCGCCTGTTCCTGATACGGGAATATATACTTGTTTTCTCCGTTTCGCACCGACTTCCACATAGCGATGGTTGCCTGCGCGTCGACGCCCCGCGTCCTTGCGTCCCTTACTATCCTTCTTATCAGTCTTCCGTCTGTTGTCGGTATCCTGTTATGCTCGTCTATATTAAGCTGCGTAAGCGCGCTTATATATATCTTAAATTTGCTTTCGGCCGGAAGCGAATACGAAAGTTCATCATTAAGGCCGTGTATCCCTTCTATTACAAGTATATCATTTGAACCAAGCTTCTTTTTTATTCCTATGGGGCTTCTTTTGCCCGTGATAAAATCATATACCGGCAAAACAACTTCTTTTCCCTTTAACAGTTTTGCCATATCTGAATTAAAACGTTCTATATCTATCGCTCCAAGACATTCATAATCATACGAACCGTCTTCATTTAACGGCGTTTTCTCCCTGTCAACAAAATAATTGTCAAGCGGGATCGGATGAGGCGTAAGCCCCAGTGTCCTTAGCTGGATTGAAAGCCTGTGCGAGAAAGTCGTCTTTCCGGAAGACGAGGGACCTGCGATCATGATGAATTTCATACCCGGCGTACCCGCAATGCGGGCTGCTATATCGCCGATCTTCTTTTCATGCAGAGCTTCCTGTACAAGTATAAGATCTTTAAGCTTGTCGTTGGCTATCGCATCATTTAAGGCTCCGACGCCGTCAATATCCATTTTGCAGATCCAGTCGTTGGCCTCTTTTACAATATTATAAAATTTGGGTCCCGGGACAAATTCCGCAAGTTCGTCAGGGTTATCCTGTCCGGGCACTATAAATACAAACCCGTTTCCGTACATCTGAAGCCTGAAATATTTCAGGATACCCGTGGACGGAGGCATAGCGCCGTAAAAATAATCCTCGTATCCGCCAAGATTATATATATTTATCCGTGAAACCCTTCTGTACATAAACAGCCTTTCCTTATGCTCCATATGCCTTTTTTTGAAAAGTTCTATCGCATCGTCCGTATCCATACCGGTCTTGGTATACGCAATATCCCTTCTTACATATCCGTGCATAAGTCTCTCAAGCTCTTTTATCACTGTTTCGTTAAGATGTTCATTTGAAACAAATTCACAATAATAACCGTTTCCGATCGCGGCTTCGATATTGATATTCGCAGATGCATCGTCCGGGAACATCTCGTTTATCGCCTTAAGGAGCATCATCGATACTCCCCTCACATAAACATTATGCCCCTCGGCGGAATCTGTAGTTACAAATCCAAGTTTACAGTCTCCGGTTATCTTTTTATTGAGTTCACATATTTTATTATCTTTAACCGCGGCAATTATATCGTGTTCATATCTGTCGCGGTAATCGTTTGCGATATCGCCGACGCGTGTATTTTCAGGATATGTCCGTATATTTCCGAACAATTCAATATTAACCGTTTTCATCCGGCATCCTCCTTTCAGCTTTCATAAAGAAGCTTTGATATTATCTCATTATCGCTTATAAGCTGCATGCGCCTTTGCGCCTGAGTCTCTGAATCCCGCTTGTTAAGGCTGTCTATGATGCTTAAATTTGATGCGTACAGTTTCTTAAGATAACGCATAAATATCTCATCCCGGTTATCAATAAGATATCTTCCATATATATATTCATATTCGTTATCGAATGTCTGCGTTCCTCTTACCGCTTTTATTACGGTATAATATTTTTCGTTGTCATAAATCATTTTCTCCGCGTCTATCTTAAAATGCGTATCATGCAAAAAATGCCTTACGCGGTAAATGTCAGACTGCGGCTGCAGTATAAGCTCTTTCACATTTTCCATTACAGGGGCATTGCCTTTAAGTATATCTATGATCAGATTTCCGCCCATGCCGCTTATAAGAAGCGTATCGACATTATCTTCGGGCCTTAGCTTTTCAAGTCCGCATGACTGCCTTACTTCAATGTACTTTTGCATACCGCAGGCTTTTACGTTTTCTTTTGCCGTTCTTACCGGGCCTTCGTTTATATCCGCCGCAATGACGCGCTTTGCGATCCCGTTTTCTGCAATATATATCGAAGTATAAGCGTGGTCGCATCCGATATCTGCCACCACGCTTCCTTTTGTCACAAATGATGCGGCTGCATAAAGTCTCTTTGACAACTGCATATTATCACCTAATCAAGATAATCCTTTAGTTTTCTGCTCCTGCTCGGATGACGCAGTTTTCTGAGTGCCTTGGCTTCTATCTGACGTATCCTCTCACGGGTTACTTCAAATACGGTGCCCACTTCTTCAAGCGTTCTCTGACGTCCGTCGTCCAGTCCGAACCTGAGCCTTAATACCTTCTGTTCCCTTTCGGTAAGCGTTTCAAGCACCTCGCTGAGCTGTTCTTTTAACAGCGTAAACGCTGCGGCCTCGGCAGGAACAGGTACATTCTCATCCTGTATGAAATCACCGAGATGGCTGTCCTCTTCTTCGCCTATAGGCGTTTCAAGAGAAACAGGTTCCTGTGATATTTTCTGTATTTCGCGTACACGCTCAACGGGAAGATGCATCTCCTCGGCTATCTCTTCCGGATACGGTTCCCTTCCGAGTTCCTGAAGGAGCTGTCTCTGCACCCTTATGAGCTTGTTGATAGTCTCCACCATATGGACAGGGATCCTTATCGTCCTTGCCTGGTCTGCTATTGCCCTTGTTATAGCCTGTCTTATCCACCATGTCGCATAAGTACTGAATTTGTATCCTTTTTTATAATCAAATTTTTCTACCGCTTTAATAAGTCCGAGATTGCCTTCCTGGATCAGGTCAAGAAAAAGCATTCCGCGTCCTACATATCTCTTGGCAATGCTTACTACAAGACGCAGATTTGCTTCGGCAAGCCTTTTCTTCGCGTCTTCGTCGCCGGCTTCCATCCTTTTTGCAAGCTCTACTTCTTCTTCAGCCGTAAGCAGAGGAACCTTTCCTATTTCTTTAAGATACATTCTTACGGGATCTTCGATACTGATTCCTTCAGGTACTGATAAATCAATGCTTTCTATATCTTCTTCCTCTTCGACTGTTGACATCTCCATAATGATATCATCATCTACCACTGAATTCTCATCGGTCATTCTGAGTACTTCAATGCCGTTTTTTTCGAGATAGTCATATATCTGCTCAATCTTATCGGGACTGAGGTTCATATCTTTAAAATAATTATTGATCTCGTCAGGCATAAGAAGATTCTTTTCTTTCTTGGCAAGTTTTATCAGCTCATTCAGTTTTTCCGTGAATTTCTCCATGTTTTCATCCATCAATAAGGTCCTCCTGTCTTTTAATAACTTAACCATCCTGCAAAGAAATATGCAATTTTTGTAAATCGGCCCGCATAATCATCAGACTCTGGAGCTCTTCAGGTTTTGTTGCATTCCTTGTCATACGGTCAATACTTTGTTTTCTGATGCGTTTTACTATTTCATTCAGTACTTTTTCTCTTTCGTACTTATCGCCTAAGCGATCCGGTACATCTTGGTTAAGTATATTCGCAACAGCCTTCTGTTCATTTACATCATTAAAGCTGTTAAGAATCTTTGCCGGCATTATGGCGCCTTCATTTTCATACTGCGAAAAGATCAATTCCGCAAGCCTGTGACACGGCTCTTCAAAAAAATCGTCCGCGCTTATATATCCCTTAAGCCTGTCTGTTATGTACGGTTCGTTTGCCATCCACGAAAGGAGCATAGCCTGTGCCTGTCCCACTCCGTCCTCTTTTTTGTCTCTTCCGCGCTTAGGCTGCATGCGCGTTGTTACAGGTATCCCCGCAATATCTGCGCTCTGTTTTGCAACAAGCCGCTTAAGCTGTTCGGATTTTATATTGTATCTTGCCGCAACGGCTTCGGTA
Source organism: uncultured Lachnospiraceae bacterium (assembly GCA_947593975.1). Lineage (GTDB taxonomy): Bacteria > Bacillota > Clostridia > Lachnospirales > Lachnospiraceae > V9D3004. Next base: position 62,920 of record CANQDW010000003.1, on the reverse strand, counting down.
TAATTATTTCTTTCAAGTTCGTCTTCAAATACAAGCAGCTTTCTTGCCGTTTCATTGTAAAATTCCGTTTTCTGCTCGGGATCCGAAAAGTCATAATTCTGTTCAAGCACCGCTATCTCAAAATAAAAACCGTTCTGGGCATTTTCAATGCGCTTTTCATATTCATCCGTACCAAGATTCTTGATAAATTCATCAGGGTCTTTATATGGCGACATATCGAGCACTTTTACCGAAAGCCCCGCGTCCTTAAGTATCGGTATTGCCCTTAAGGAAGCTTTTTTCCCTGCGCCGTCGCTGTCATATGATATTATGACCTGATTAACATATCTTTTAATGAGCCTTGCCTGAAGTCCCGTAAGCGCCGTGCCAAGCGAGGCGCATGCGCATTCAAATCCCGCCTGATGGAGCATTATGACATCCATATAGCCTTCGCACAGTATAAAATATCCCCGCCTTGTCCTTTTTGCATAATTAAGCCCATACAGATTGCGGCTTTTATCAAAGATCACGGTCTCGGGCGAATTGAGATATTTTGGGAGCGCATCTCCCATAACCCGTCCTCCGAAAGCTATAACCCTGTTATTTACGTCCATTATCGGAAACATTACCCGGTTCCAAAATTTATCGCGCGCGCCTTTCCTTTCATCAAATGTAAACAGGCCCGACTTGTTAAGTTCATTATCACTGTATCCCTTTTTTTTGAGATAACGGTAAAGTTCTCCGCTTTTCCCGGAATAACCGAGACCGAACTTCCTTATTGTCTCGTCGGTAAGTCCTCTCTTTTTAAAATAATCATAACCTGCCGTATCTTTATCCGATTTTAATACCGAATAGTAGAAAACCCCGGCATCCTTTTGTATATCCGACACGCGTTTTTTTATACTGTCTTTTTTTCTAAGCTCTTCATTTTCATCTGCTTCGGGAAGCGCAACCCCGCTTCGCGCCGCAAGCATCTGTATGGCCTCGGGAAATGTCAGATTATCATATTCCATGGCAAATGTAAAGACATTTCCTCCTGCCCCGCACCCGAAGCAATAATACATCTGTTTTGCCGGACTCACGGAAAAAGAAGGGGTCTTTTCATTATGGAACGGGCACAGCCCGACATAATTAGCCCCCTGCCTCTTAAGATTGATACAGGAAGATATAAGATCTACAATATCTGTTCTGCTTCTGACTTCTTCTACTGTTTCATCGGGATAATACATTTACTTCCTCCGTAACTGTCAGAGAATATTCCATGTCCTTGGGATATTCAGCTGCTTAAACGTATTGGTTGCAAACATGTCTGACATGCAGGCTATATAATCGCATACGGCTCTTTCCTTGTCCGTTCCGTTTATTATAAGGTTATAAAATTCCTCAGGCAGCTCATTAATATGTCCGCAATAATATTCAAACAGATATTGTACGACATTTTCCGCCTTTTTTTCTTCCGCTTTGGCAGCAGGGTTCGTATAGACGTTTTCAAACATAAATTTTCTCAGTCCCATAAGAGCCCTATACACTTCATCCGACATACAGATATCGTTTTTTCCCTCGCTGTTTTGTATGATGTCGTGGATAAGTGTGTTAAGCCGCGTCCTGATAGAATTTCCCAGTATTTTAGTATACTCCGTCGGTATATCTTCCTCTTTAAGTATGTGCGCCCTTATGGAATCGTCAATATCCGAATTAATGTAAGCGATCTTATCTGAAAACCTGACGATCTTTCCTTCCAGCGTGGAAGGATTCCCTGACGTCTGGTGATTAAGTATGCCGTCTCGTACTTCATATGTAAGATTAAGGCCGGCGCCGTCTTTTTCCAGCAGTTCAACGACCCTTACGCTCTGCTTATTATGCGCAAATCCGCCGGGACAAAGCTTATTAAGCACCCGCTCGCCGCAGTGCCCGTATGGGGTATGTCCAAGATCATGCCCAAGCGCTATCGCTTCCGTAAGCTCCTCGTTAAGCCTTAATGCCTTTGCAATGGTCCTTGCATTCTGCGATACTTCAAGCGTATGCGTAAGCCTTGTCCGATAATGGTCGCCTCTCGGCGCCAGAAACACCTGCGTTTTCTGCTTCAGCCTGCGAAACGCTTTGCAGTGCAGTATCCTGTCACGGTCCCTCTGGTACACAGGCCTTATATCACACTGTTCTTCATTACGGCTGCGTCCCCTGCTTTCATCGCTGAAAGCGGCATAAGGGCTTAATATCTCGTGCTCTCTTTTCTCAAACCTTTCCCTTATGGTAATACCCGAATCCTGTAACATAGAAACATCCCCGCAATCAATATTTTATGTCCCATAATATAAAATACAAGCAAAAAGAAAAATATCCTTTTTTATCTGTTCTCATTTACATATTTTTTTACTCTGTCCTGTATAATGCCTATTGCATCATCAAGACTCTTATTTCCTTTAAAATAATCGCCAAGCGCTATCTTTACCATATTAACGATCTCGCTGTTATCAGTCTTTACTTTGCTGTCTTTTATAAGATCGTATATGATCTGCACCTCATCTTTCGTAAGAGGGGCGGCTTCCACGCTAAAGTCTTCATAACCGCCTGCCCCGCCGTTATACGGCGTCACGACAAGTCCGTTTTCATCAACATATGGTTCCGCTGCGGAAAACTTTTTTACGATCTTTTCAAACTCTTTTTTACCGGACGGAAGAACGGCCGAATGATCAGGCGGAGATGTAATGATATATTTTATGAAATCCCATGCGCCTTCCTTATTTTCCGATACAGAAGTCATTGCCAGCGAGCCGGCGTCCGGATTGATATATGTGCCCCTGCCGTCTTCCGAAGGATATCCTATATAGACTGCGTCATTATCGAAAAGCTTTTTATTTAACCGTATAAATATGCCCATATCATAAAAACAAGAGGCGTCATTGGTAAGCATCGTACCGTCCTTTATTTTTTCATAAACCTCTTTCCATGAGATGTCTATGTCCGCTTCATCAGGGAATCCATTGCAGAATTCCGCCATTTTCCTGAATTTTTCACTGTCAAAACTTATCTGACCGGTATCCCAGTCTATATAACTGTCAATATCGTAACCGATAAACCTTTCAAATATATTTTCTTTAGATTCATATGTATTAAGCATTGTGCCCTCAGGTTTTGAATGATAGTACTTAAGAAGGTCCTCGTACGTGTAACCGTCTTTATATTTTCCTGCGTCGGATGCTTTTGCGGCAATGGTCTCAAGGTCAAACCCGCTTATAAGATAATATATTTTATCGTCAATTTTCGACGCATCAAGCAGTCCGTCCACAAAATACCCCTCATTAAGCGTATCATCCTTCTTAAGGTACGGACTCAGATCTTCCATAAGCCCCTTATTTATATACTCTCTTATATCAAGCGAAGATACCCCAAGCACATCCGGTACTTCTCCGGATATTATATCCTGCGCAAAATCTGATATGGGATTATCCGACTTTGCATAACTTTTATACACAACCCTGTATTTATCGCTAGTCATATTATAATCTGCGATCCGGCTTTCAAGATCATAGGCGCGCTTTTTGTCAGGATTTACCGCCGCGCATGTGATAACCCTTTTCGCAGGAGCATTTTCATCCGCTTTTTTAATAAATCCGGCTGCGGTCTCAGCGCCTGATTCCGTACTGCATATACAGAAATACCTTCCGTCGTCCATAGGCGTCATGCTTTTTACAAACTCACCGACAAGCCCCGTATCAAGCCAGTTAAGCACGGGTTTTAATTCACCCGTATCTTCATTATACTGATACAGCTTTTCCAGTTCCTTGACAAAAAATGTGGTGTCGCCGCTTCCGTCTATCAGGGATGAATTTATCCCGCTTCCAAAATCATATTTCTCATCTTCGTTATCGGGATTTACAAAAGGTATGGTTTTTCCCTGACTTACCTCTCCTTTGTCAAAATCCAGATGCCTGTAGCAGATACCTTCTTCATTAAGTTCGTAATCTATGACATTTCCGTTATTATCTATGATCATATTGCTAAAATAAAGGCCCTCATCGGGTACTGCGCCCGCTATATTTCCATCAAGATCAAGCTTATAAATATATCCGCCTTCTTCGCCGCCCGTCTGGGCATACAATGTCCCGTCCGCCAAAAAGGCAGTGTTTATCCCCTTATTATCGTTTTTTCCGTATATTATATCCGTAAGGTTCACATCGGAAATACATTCGCCGGTCATTGTATAAGTTACAAGCCTTAAGACATCATCGGAATCGGAACATACCATTCTTAACCGGTCTTCACTATCAACATGAAATCCGTATATATATATCCCGTCTTCCAGATCAAATAATTCGTTATCTTCACCCGTTTTGATATTGAACCTGCATAATTTTGTAACGGATCTGCCGCGCTCATTTTTATATTCCTCAGGATTATAAAGCGTAAGCTGCAGTATATAATACAGTTCGTTTCCGTTAAGCGCTGTACCGGCCTCCTGATCTATATACAGCTGCGATATGCCGTATTCATATTCAGAAGCATACTTACCGGCATCTGCCTTAAGCGGTATCTTTTCAAACACATATTCATCCGATACATATTCGCCCTTTTTGGAACATGCAGCCATAAGTACAGCAAATGCCGCGGTCATTACCATTAATACAAACAAATAAAAATATTTCCTCATTTTTTTACTCCTTCCCATTATGCATTACATTGAATATATGCACCCACAATAATTCTGTCTGTACAGATTGTGTTCTTTTGACAATTCTATACTTCTTTTATATCCGTTTTTCTTCTTAAAATCAGACGGCAGCCACAATACATTTTCTTCTTTCGCGATCTTTATGCCAATCTCGTTTATTTTTGCGGCAGGCTTTAACGGGCTTATCGTAAGCGTTGAGCAAAAATAACTGCAGTTATGCTTTACCGCTTCTTTTGCCGTCCTTCTGAGCCTCTGCTCATAACATATAAAACAACGTTCACCTCCTTCGGGGCATGACTCATATCCTTTGACCGCGCTGTAAAACTCATCCGGTTCATAATCCGCCTCTATATATGTTACTTTATTTTTATAACTGCTTTCCCTTATAAGCCTTTTTAGCTCAGAGGCTCTTTTTATATACTCGGTATCGCTTGAAATGTTGGGATTATAAAAGAATACTACTATATTAACATATTCCGAAAGATATTCAATACAATAACTGCTGCATGGGGCACAGCACGCATGCAGCATTATGTCAGTCGTTTCATTATCCGAAAGGTTATCAAGGAGCTTATCAAGCTCCTTCTGGTAATTTATACGGTTATCCTGCAAATAAGACAACTCCTTTACGCCGTCTTGATAAGTTTATCAAGAGAAGCGAGTTTTACGCATATCACAAACAGCCTTGCAGCCATTTCAAGATCTTCCATAGACGGGAATGTAGGCGCGATCCTTATATTGCTGTCCTTTGGATCTTTTTTGTATGGGAACGTTGAACCTGCTCCCGTAAGCACTACTCCCGCATCTTTTGCAAGAGCCACTATCGTTTTAGCGCAGCCTTCCATTGCGTCAAAAGATATAAAATATCCGCCGTTAGGCTTGATCCATTCGGCTATGTCAAGACCTCCAAGCTCCTCATCAAGGATGTCAAGGACAAGCGTGAATTTGGGACGGACAAGCTCTGCATGTTTCATCATATGCCTGTTCATGCCGTCTATATCTTTAAAATACCTTACATGCCTGAGCTGGTTGATCTTGTCATGTCCTATCGTCTGTATCGTGATCCTTTTCATAATATCCGCAATATTTGCCTTTGAAGCTCCCACTGCAGATATTCCGCCTCCGGCAAAAGTTACTTTAGATGTCGAACCGAGTATGTACACCATATCCTCGCTGCCGTTTTTCTTACATTCCGGAAGTATCGGAAGGAGCTTATCCTGTACATCCTCATATATATGGTGTATACAATACGCATTGTCCCAGAATATCCTGAAATCCTCTGCCGCCGGCTTAAGCGCAGCCATCCGCCTTACCGTTTCGTCTGAATAAGTGATCCCCTGAGGATTGGAATACTTAGGCACGCACCATATTCCCTTTACGGATTCATCATTATTAACATACTCTTCGACTATATCCATATCAGGTCCGTCTGCCGTCATAGGTACATTTATCATTTCTATTCCGAAATATTCGGTTACCCCAAAATGTCTGTCATAACCGGGAACCGGGCACAAAAACTTTACTTTATCAAGCCTGCACCAGGGAGTGTGTCCCATGATTCCCTTGATCATTGCAGTTGACACAAGGTCAAACATTATATTAAGGCTTGAGTTTCCGCTTACTATGATCTCGTCAGTTTCCACATCAAGCATATCCGCCATAAGTTTCTTTGCTTCCGGTATTCCTGCCGGGAGTCCGTAATTTCTTACGTCTGCGCCGCTCATATAATCGGATGAACTGTTTACGGCGTCCATTATCCCCACGGATATGTCAAGCTGTTCTTTTGAGGGCTTGCCCCTTGACATATCGAGGTTCAGATCCATTTCCTTATATCTGTTGTACTCTTCTTCTACCTTTTCTCTTTCTTTGATAAGCTGATCTTTGTTCAGTTTCGTATACGGTATATTCATTATATATCCTCCTGTCTTTTCTCCGTTAGTTATAATACACCCTTTATATTAAAATATCAACACTAAAAACAGCGTCCTTTTTCTTTTTTACGGCATTTTCCGTGTCTTTCGCCCGGAAGGCAGTTATAACATATCTCATTTTCGAGCGCCTCACCACTAAAATATGCATTTATATTATCTATTGTGCATCCGGCAATGTTCGAGAGCGCTTCGGCGGTAAGAAATGCCTGATGCGACGTTATAAGCACATTTGGCAGCGATAAAAACAGCTTGAGCACATCGTCTTTTATTATGCAGTTGCTCATATCTTCAAAGAAAAGGTCTGCCTCTTCTTCATATACATCAAGCCCCGCAGCGCCCACCCTGCCGCTTTTAATCGCTTCATACAGATCTTCGCTCTCTATGAGGCTGCCGCGGGACGTGTTGATTATATATACGCCGTCTTTCATTTTATTAAGGCTTTCTTTATTGATAATGTGTTTTGTCTCGTCAGTAAGCGGGCAGTGCAGCGATATGATATCGCTCCTCTTAAAAAGCTCGTCTTTTGAAACATAAGTTATGCCTGAATTTTTTGCGGGATACGGATCATATGCAATGACGTTCATACCGAAACCGTTGCATATTGATATGAATACCTGTCCTATCTTACCGGTTCCTATTACGCCTGCGGTTTTATCATGCAGATCAAATCCCGTAAGCCCGTTAAGGCTGAAATTAAAATCCCTTGTCCTAAAATATGCCTTATGGATCTTTCTGTTAAGGCATAAAAGGAGTCCCATTGCATGTTCTGCCACCGCATACGGCGAATACCCCGGCACCCTTACAACGCTTATTTTCTGATACGCTGCTTTAAAGTCCACGTTGTTATATCCGGCGCACCTCAGCGCAATGAGCCGTATCCCGATATCATACAGTCTGTCGATCACTTCTTTGTCTATCGTGTCGTTTACAAACGCGCATACCCCGTCGCAGTTTCTTGCAAAGTCCGCGGTATCGGAATCGAGCCTGTGTTCATAATATCTGAATTCTATACCATTATGTTCTTTCTTTTCAAACCACTCCCTGTCATACGGTTTTGTATCATAAAACGCTATTTTAAGCATAAAAAAATGCCTCCTGCCGATAATTTTTATTATCATTATCTGCAGAAAGCATTTTAATTATTTACCGCTCTTAAGGTATTTCATTTCCGTATAGAATCTGCAGGCCGGAAATCCCACGACATTAAAATAGTCGCCGTCTATCTTTCGCACATATCTTGAAAATAGTCCCTGTATTCCGTATGAGCCCGCTTTATCCTTATAATCTCCGGTACTTATATATTCAAGTATATCCTCTTTTTCCATATCGGCAACGCTTACATGAGTAGTTTCCGAAAAGGACCTGCTGTCTCTTATGCATAAACCGTCAGTTTCCTTAACAAGCTTTAATACGGATACTCCGGTACACACCTGATGGGTATTGCCGGAAAGCATACAAAGCATTGATACCGCATCATCTTCATCCTTTGGCTTCCCGAGCGCAAGCCCGTTATAAAATACCATTGTATCGGCGCCTATGATGTATATGTCCTGTCCGTATTCTGCATCTAAGGCAGCGCTTCCCGATATGATCTGCTCAGCCACATCACGGCTTTTCATGCCGGCAAGCTCCTTTACCATTTCTTCAGGCTCGGTACTTGCTGCGCATTCTTCGCAGCCGCTCTTTATCACTTCAAATTCTATGCCAATCAGGTTCAGAATTTCTTTCCTTCTTGGCGAGCCTGACGCCAATATATATTTTTCCTTCATCAGTCTACCGATATATTCTCGCCCTTAAGTCCGCAGAATGCGCCTTCAATGCCTGCGTCAGGATGCGCGATAAGCCATTTGTTCCTTGCGGCAAGCTTAGGATCTTCGTCAGTGATCGCCGGAACAGCCTCAAGGTCATAATTAGTTTCCTTAGGAAGGAGAATAACGCATCTGAAACCATTTCCCATATAACTGCACGGCGCATAATGAAGCGTAGTCGCATAACATTCGATCATCGTTCCCTTTGGAATAAGGAAAGCCTCGATAAGCGACGTATCATAAGTATAATCTTCCTTTATATCCTGCTGGCTTCCGAGAAGAAGAATAAGGTCATCGCACGCAATGTTAAATTCCGAAGTCCTATGATATTCAACGGCATTAAGGAACTTATTATGTCCGTTGCAGTAACCTATCTCCACAGGCAGTCCTCCGTAAAGGCTCATGTTAAAATCTTTTGCGATATCAAGCGCCTCAAGCGCAGGATCCGATGCAACATAGATCACATCATCAGGAAGAGGCGTTGCGCCCATTTTTTCAATAAGCTCAGCCGTATCATAGCCGCTTATTATCCTTCCGTACTTGGAAAATGCCTCGTCCGTAACTTTTTTTAATTCGATTGACATATACTTGTCCTCCTTTTATTTTAATATATTTCAGATCATTTAATAACAGATTTGCCTCCCATATAAGGACGCAGCGCTTCGGGTATGTTCACCGATCCGTCTGCGTTAAGGTTGTTTTCAAGAAATGCTATGAGCATTCTTGGAGGCGCAACAACCGTATTGTTTAAAGTATGCGCAAAGACTTTGGACTTATCGTCCTCTTTTTTATAACGTATCTTAAGGCGTCTTGCCTGAGCGTCGCCGAGATTTGAACAGCTGCCGACCTCAAAATATTTTTGCTGTCTTGGCGACCACGCCTCAACATCGATCGATTTTACTTTAAGATCCGCAAGATCTCCCGAACAGCATTCAAGCGTTCTTACAGGTATGTCAAGCGACCTGAACAGATCCACGGTATTCTGCCACAGCCTGTCAAACCATACCGGGCTTTCTTCGGGTTTGCACACAACTATCATTTCCTGTTTCTCAAACTGGTGTATTCTGTATACGCCTCTTTCTTCAAGGCCGTGCGCGCCTTTTTCTTTTCTGAAACACGGTGAATAGCTTGTAAGGGTTTTTGGAAGTTCTTCTTCCGGGATTATCGTATCGATGAACTTTCCTATCATAGAATGTTCGCTCGTACCTATAAGATACAGATCTTCGCCTTCGATCTTATACATCATTGCTTCCATTTCGGCAAAGCTCATAACCCCCGTAACAACTTCGCTTCTTATCATATACGGCGGTATGCAGTAAGTGAACCCTCTGTCTATCATAAAGTCCCTTGCATATGCGATCACCGCTGAATGAAGCCTCGCAATATCGCCCATAAGATAATAGAAACCGTTTCCGGCAACTCTCCTTGCCGCATCAAGGTCGATTCCGGAAAGCCTTTCCATTATATCGGTATGATAAGGTATCTCAAAATCCGGGATTTTTGGTTCTCCGTACCTTTTAACTTCGACATTCTCGCTGTCATCTTTTCCGATAGGGACGCTTTCATCGATAATATTAGGTATGACAAGCATCCTCTTTCTTATCTCTTCTTTAAGTTTCGCCTCTTCTTCTTCAAGGGATGCGAGATACTCTGATTTTTCAGTGACCTTTTTCTTGGCTTCTTCCGCTTCTTCTTTCCTGCCCTGAGCCATAAGCGCGCCTATCTGCTTTGATATGGCGTTTCGCTCCGCGCGAAGGTCGTCGGCTTCCTTTTTTGCCGCGCGCGATCTTTTATCAAATTCTATAACCTCATCAACTAAAGGCAGTTTTTCATCCTGAAACTTATTCTTGATATTACGTTTCACTATGTCCGGATTGTCACGGACAAACTGCATATCTAACATTTGATTTCCTCCTTACATCAACTAAGCCTTATCAAACAGTATATAGGAATACCCGCTCTTATTCAAGAGCAAAATTACATGCACATGATCATCCTGCCGCCCGAACACAGGTTGCACAGGCAGTAATACATGCACAGCTTGCCGCACATGCCCGCATTGTCGCTTCCCGGGAAACCATACATCGTGGTACGTCCCGCGTACCAGTCGCCGCCGTTTTCAAGCTGGTTCTTAAGACGCGCATAATCAGTGTTGTAAGGCTCCATTTCACATGCGGTATTTATATGTTCCATCGCAGTAACATTATTTCCCGCTCCGGCGTTTGCGATAGCGCTGTAATAATACCACTGACCGGTGCGGTTTTTTATCGAGTTAAGCAGGTTGCACGCTTCGTTAAACCTTCTGTTGTTGATATAATTGATCACGGCTTTCATATATCTTGTATCGTCATCTTCATATTCTTTATTCTCATTATATCCATAGAAACCGCCGCCGTAATTATATGAGCCGTAACCGCCTGACCGGCTGTCCATGATCTGCTGGTATGCCTGCTGTACTTCTTTAAACATCTGCTCAGCGTATTCCTTATTAGGATTATTGATATTGGCATCGGGATGATACTTCCTGCTGAGGTTCCTGTATGCTTTTTTTATCTCATCATCCGTGGCGTTTCTTGGAACGCCAAGAACGCTGTATGGGTCTTTAGCCATTATTTTTCCCCTTTTTTACAAGTTTTGAGCATCTTTGCCGTTATTTCATTAAAGCGGCACCATACGCCCGAATACAGTATATTCCTTAGTATATCTGCATATATGATTACCGGAAGCTTTTCAAACTGTTTTGCGCATTCCGTTATCATCATTGTCATAAGCTTCCTGCACTTATCCGAAAAATCCATAAAAGCCGCGTATCTGTCATCGCATTCAGCCGCAGACTTCTCATAGACATTCCGAAGGACATTATAAGACCCCGTCTTTATATCATCTTCAATATCCTCGTAAGCGTCCATAAGGTATATATATTTCCCCATATAAAATCCGAGGCGTTCCAAAGTATCTTTCCATATATCGTCCTTATATCCGAATATTTCCGACATTATGCTCCCGAAGCATCCGGATACCATGTCTATGCTGCGCTCTCCGCGTTTTTCATATTCGCTCAGCTTATCGAGCAGTTTTTCAATATTTTCGCATTTTTTTGGATATTTATCTTTTATCAGACGGACTTTTTTCTTGATCAGCGCCGAATATATATATCTGGAAAGTTTTTTCTCGTCATTCCAGTCGTCAAGACACTTATAATATACCAGAAGAAGTCCCATATCAGCGCTGTAATCTGCAAATTCATTTTCAATGATACCGCGCTTTTTTAACGGATGTATCATGCATCTGATCTTTTTTTTGCCGCATGCCGGTTCATACAATCCCGTAAGCAGCATAAAAAGGAACGTTATATCATAATTAAGCGCAAGCTGTCCCGCGTTTCCCGCATTCTTCTTAAGCCTCCTGCATATGCCGCAGTAACACTCCCTGTATTCATCAAATTCCCTGAATTTCAGTTCCGGCTTATTAAATATAATATATCCAAACATAAACAATTATCACCTGTCAGGTCTTTTTTACAAATTCCGTCCTGCAGTTAGGACATGATATTGCTATTTTCCCTTTATGCTTCGGAACCCTGATCTTCTGTCCGCACTTGGGACATTTATATATTTTGTGCGTTTTATCCGTACTCGCCGATTTAAATATACCTGATATTTTCTGCTTATATTTCAGATACACACGGTTTTCATTCTGCCTTTTTGCTATGTTCTTTGAGATCATGCGAAACCAGCTGTAAATGATCGCGGCAAATGAAATGTAATCGCACACAGTTCCGGCGGCGGCAGCCGCGTGGTTTTCGGCTCCCCCTCCCATACGGATAACGATTGCAAGCAGCCAAAACGCAATCACCATCCAGATAAGGAAACGCGAAAATTCATCAACTCCGTATCTTCCCTGCATGAACCTGAGAAATCTTTCCTTCAACTTCCGTCCCTCCAATCCGGATACAATTTATACCGAAAGATATTTTATATCCTCTGTTTCGCCATACACCATATAACCATAATAATCCTGTTCTTCCAGCCTGTTAAGATATTTGCCAAGTTTCTTCGGCCTTTCGATCATATTAACGTCGTATTCTTTTCTTAGTTCGTCAGCTTTGGCCGCGGCGTTTACATATTCATCGCCCGAATAAAATACCGCAACCTTTTTTCTCATGGAAGAAGGCATATATCCCTGTTCGGATAAGATAGAAAATATCCTTTCAAAGCCAATTGAAAAGCCTACTGCCGGGATATTTTCACCGGTAAATTTCCCGATAAGGTTATCATACCTTCCGCCGCCCGCTATCGCGCCTTTGAACCTTAAGCTCTCTACTTCAAATATCGTTCCTGTATAATAGCCCTGTCCGCGCACTAAAGATATGTCAAATACGATCTCATACCTGCCTGCCGCAAGCTTTTCTGATTCCGATATGATCTTTTCAATCCGGTCGATATATACTTCGTCTTCTTCGGCAATATAAGAACGTATGCTTAAAAGGTCGAGGTGCTCCTCGTTAACAAACTCCGAAAATCTGTCAAGCACGCCGCTTTCATATCCTTTTTCGGCAAGTTCGCTCATCACCCCGTCTTTTCCGATCTTATCCATTTTGTCAAAAATAATGCATACTCCCATAAGGTCGTCTTTTTCAAAGCCCATATGCAAAAGTACCGAATTAAGTATGCGCCTGTCGTTGATCTTTATCCTGAATTCATTGATATTTATCGCAAGCAGCGCTTTCGCCGTGGTATATATAAGCTCCGTCTCGCAAGATGAAGATTCGGAACCGAGTATATCTATATCGCACTGCACAAATTCCCTAAGCCTTCCCTTCTGCGGCCTTTCAGCGCGGTATACCCGGTCTATCTGTATTGTTTTAACAGGGAGCACAAGATTGGCTTTATTATTCGCATAATATCTTGACAACGGAAGAGTCAGGTCGTACCTTAATCCCATATCGGACAGTTCGTCATACTTTTTTTCTTCAATAGCCCGCTCAAGCTTATCACCGCGCTTAAGTATCTTAAATATAAGGTTAAGGTTTTCCCCGCCTTCGCTTTTATCCAGATTCTCCGCGTCTTCTATCGCGGGAGTAGTTATATGCTCAAAGCCGTTATTTATATATGTATTAAGAATGGTATTCTGAAGATAATCTCTTAGAGCCGCCTCCTTTGGGAGATAATCGTTAGTGCCTTTTACTGTTTTGATTTTCATGACATAATTCCTTTCAGTCTTATTATATTTAAATAATGTTAGCATAACATCCGCGCAGTATCAAGAAAAAAAGTGTGAAAAAAGATTGTCCCCGTAATATGTAAGTACAGGTTCCATAGGATATAAAAAAATCATCCTTATGATATATATAACTACAGATAAGACTAAAACTGCGGCAAGAAAATATATTACCGCTTTATCGTTCGTTTTTCCCATGATATATCTTCTTATGACAAAAAATATAAAAAATATGCCCCATAAAACGAACGACGGATTCAACATAAATGCCTGCATAAGCTTAAATTGAAATACGCTTATGCAGGCTCTTGTGATCCCACATCCCGGACACGGATATCCGGTGACAAGTTTTATCGGGCATATGCCGCAAAGCGCCGTATTAAGGATAACATAGTACAATACGGAAAAGGCCGCGGTACAGAAAATAACCGGTCCATCCTTTTTTATTCTTTTAAAAACCGTATTTGCCCTGTCTGTTATTTTATACATACGCTTTAACCAATCTTTTTGTAATCAGATAGCCATATCCTTTATGCTTACCATACTTCTGTCGTAGCCTTTAAAGAACAGGCATAACGCGCCCGGCCCTACATGCGCGCCGGAGCATCTGTCATAGTAACATTTGATAAGTTCTTTCGGCGGCCGTATGCTCTTTATCCGCGAAGCAATATAATCAGCATCTTCCGGACAGTCGCAGTGAGCTATGCCTACCATTTCATTTTCAGGCGAAGCGGCAAATTTGAGATAATCATCCACTATTGCGTCAAGCGCTTTTTTTCGTCCGCGGATAGTCCTGAATAGTTCTATTGTCCCTTCGCGTCCCGCTGCGAGCACCGGCTTTATATTAAGCACGTTTCCTATCATGGAAACTGCCGATGATATACGTCCGCCTTCCTTAAGATACTTAAGATCGTCTACGGTAAATATGTGTCGCATCTTAAGCCTGTTTGCAAGGATCCATCCCGCCGTTTCATGTATGCTCTGGCCAAGCGCCCTTAACTTAGACGCCTTTATCGCAAGGAATCCTTCTCCGAGCGACGCCGAAAGCGAATCGACCACAATACACTTTCTTTCCGGGAACTGTTCCGACATCTCTTCGGCTGCTATGAGCGCGGACTGATACGTTCCGCTGAGTTTTGATGATATCGTTACAAACAATACGTCAAATCCCTGTTTCATATACGCGCTGAATTTCGTCATGATCTCGTGCGGGCTTATAAGGCTTGTAAGCACTTTTGCCCCGCGTCTTATTTTATCATAAAACGCTTTTCCGTCCTTCTTATCGTCCCTGCCCGGTTCATAGCATACATACGGCTCATTATCTATCATGCACCTGTATGACAACATATCAATATCATACTTGTTCAGAATATCTTCTGTAAGGTTGCTTGCTGAATCAGTAATAATTTTATACATATAGTTTACTCCCTTCCGTAATGTAGTTTTCGATACTAGATTACAGCAAGGGTTATATGTTGTCAAGGGGTTTTGAATATTTTTTTATTTAAATGCATATTTCATAAATGCATACAGGCATCTGTCCCAGCACGCGTCCTCATGTCCGTACTTCGGAACCTCATAAAATACATGGTTAAGTCCGTATCCGTCGCATGTTTTTATGAAGTTGCGCATACTGTCGTCTCTCATATGGTCATTTTCACCTGTCATAAAGAAGAACAGCTTAACTGTATTATTCATTACTTCCGCATCTTCTTCGCTCAGCACAAACTGCTGGTTGGCTCCCTGGAATGGGCCTGCCGAGAAACTTCCTATATAATCAAACACATCCGGATTCTTAAATCCGATCTCATAGGACTGTCCGCAGCCCATAGACAAGCCGCATATCGCGGTATGCTCAGCGCCGTCCATTACAGGATATTCCTGTCTCATATAAGGAAGCAGGTTGTTAAGTATCTCATATTCCAACAGATAGTGATTGATCCAGTCGCTTCCGACAGGCGGATCGTTTTTAAGGTTCGGATAATCTTTTCCGGCGTCATAGTTTATGACTCCGCTTGTAAATACTACGATAGTATCTTCCATAAGGCCTTCTGCATACAGATTATCGAGCACATTATCTCCGGAACATCCGTCGTTTGTTCCGCCTTTATCACCTGTCCAGTAGTATTCGTTATCCATTCCGCCATGCAGGCAGAAAAGAAGGTTGTACTTTTTATTCGTATCATATCCCGGCGGGAACCATGCAAGGGCATGCGCAGTTCCTCCATCCCTATAATCGGAAGGATAGTTAATGCCTTCAAGCGTACCGTGCGCGATATCGGGATTTTCTTTATCAAAACCTTCCGGCGGCGCAAAATCATCCGTAACCTGGATCCTGAAGCTGCATTTGATATCGGCGTTTGATTTTGCGGCAAGCGTAACTACGGTTATTCCCGGATACTTTGCCGTAACGGTACCGTCAGCCCCGACCGAAGCTACATAATCCTTTGTATTAGATATATTGCAGTCTGAAAGCCCTGCTTCTTTTGGAAGGATATCCGGCTGTATCTTTCCCGTCTCGCCAACTTTAAGGTTTATCGGACCGTTTACATTTATATCCGTTACAGGTACAGTATTTTCCACATTATCATTTCCTTTCTGCGGATCGTTCGTCGCCGCAGCCGTTTCTGACGGCGCCGGCGTTCCCGTATTATCGTTTCCCGCAGGCTTTACCGTAACTTTGCATACGGCTTTTGCGGAATATTTTTTGCCTCGCACCTTATATGAAGCCGCTGCTGTTATCTTTGCCTTTCCTGCGGATTTTGCCGTGACTTTGCCTTTCTTTGAAACCGAAGCGATCTTCTTCTTTGACGATTTCCATGTTACCTTGCAGCCTCCCGGCGCAGTCTTTGCCTTTAACTTGAAGCTCTCGCCCTTTTTGATCGTTATCGTTTTTTTGTTAAGTTTGATAGTTACTGCCTTTTTGCTTGCGGCCGACGATACGGGCGAAGCCGTAAAAACCGTTCCTGCCAAAAGACAAACCGACAATACGGCTGCAATAAATGTTAATGATCTATTGTGTCTCATAACAAACTCTCTCCCCTTTACTTTTTATAATATTATAAAAATATTATAACGATTTTTTATAATTTTGCAATATCAAGTACCGATAAATGCGATTTGTCAGCATTCTCAAGGCTTGTAAGAAGCGCGTTCGCCGTATCAAGCGATGTGATGCAGGTAACGCCTGTTTCTATGGACAGCCTTCTTATAAGGAATCCGTCCTTTGAATGTTCGCCCTGCCTTGGTATGTCTATTACAAGGTCTATCCTGTGGCCGAGTATAAGATCAAGCAAAGTAGGCGATTCCTGTTCGATCTTATTTACGCCTACGACGCAAACGCCATTCGCCTTAAGGTATTTTGCCGTTCCTCTCGTAGCATATATCTCATATCCGAGATCTATGAACCTTTTTGCCACGTTTATGCTTTCTTCTTTATCTTCATCCCTTACGGTAAGGATCATCCTTCTGTATTTCGGAAGATTTATGCCTGCGCCAAGGAACGCTTTATACAGCGCCTCATTAAAATCTCCCGCTATTCCAAGGCATTCGCCAGTGGATTTCATCTCGGGCCCGAGGCTTATCTCTGCTCCTCTAAGCTTTTCAAATGAAAATACAGGCATCTTTACTGCTATATAATCTGATTTTTTCTGAAGTCCCGGATTGTATCCGAGCTCTCTTATATTCTTTCCGAGTATAACCTGCGACGCCAGCTTTACGATAGGTATTCCCGTAACCTTGCTTATATAAGGCACGGTACGGCTGGAACGCGGATTGACTTCTATTACGTAGACCTCTTCGTTAAATACTATGAACTGGATATTTATAAGGCCTATTACATGAAGCGACCTTGCAAGTTTTTCCGTGTATTCAACAAGCGTGTCGGTAACTTTATCCGAAAGGCTCTGCGCCGGATACACCGAAATGCTGTCGCCCGAATGTATGCCTGCCCTCTCCACATGCTCCATTATGCCCGGTATGAGTATATTTTCACCGTCGCATACGGCGTCTACTTCAACTTCTTTTCCCATAAGATATTTATCGACCAGTATCGGATGTTCCTGTTCATAGCGGTTGATAACTTCCATGAATTCTATTATATCGTCGTCTGATATGGCAATCTGCATACCCTGTCCGCCAAGAACATAAGAAGGCCTTACAAGCACTGGATATCCAAGCTCTTCCGCCGCTTTAAGCGCCTCTTCGGTTGTAAATACCGTTTTTCCCGCCGGTCTTGGTATCCTGCACTTTTCAAGTATCTCATCAAAAAGCTCCCTGTCTTCGGCGGCATCGACGTTCTCAGCGCTGGTCCCCAGTATCTTTACGCCCATCTTCATAAGCGCCTCGGTAAGTTTGATCGCAGTCTGTCCTCCAAACTGCACTACGGCTCCGTCAGGCTTTTCTATATCGACTATATTTTCGACGTCTTCGGGAGTAAGCGGTTCAAAATACAGCCTGTCAGCCACATCAAAATCAGTGCTCACTGTTTCAGGGTTGTTATTTACAATAATAGTTTCATATCCGTTTTCGGCAAGCGACCATACGCTGTGTACCGAACAGTAATCAAATTCAATTCCCTGGCCTATCCTAATAGGGCCCGAACCAAGCACCATTATTTTTTTATGCGGGCTTCTTTTTGTTATCTCGCTTTCGCTTCCGAAACAGCTGTAATAATAAGGAGTCGAAGCTTCAAATTCCGCTGCGCATGTATCCACTATCTTAAACGCGGCGGTAATGTTATATTTTTTACGCATATCCTTAATGTCAGCTATATCCCTGCCGGTAAGTTCTGCGATAACATTATCGGGAAACTCTATCCTTTTTGCCTCGCGGAGAAGATTTGCGGTAAGCTCCTCGTTCATGAGTCTTTTTTCCATTTCAACGAGAATAGCGATCTTGTCTATGAACCATTCGTCTATCTTTGTAATGTCATGTATCGTCTCATATGATATATTCCTTCTTATCGCCTCCGCTATGACAAATATCCTCCTGTCGTCTATCTTTTTCAGCTTTTCGAGGATATCATCGTCACAAAGTCCGGAATAACTGTCCGTATAAAGGCTGTCTATATGCTGTTCAAGCGAGCGGAGGGCTTTCATCAGCGCGCCTTCAAAATTCGTGCATATGCTCATAACTTCACCGGTTGCTTTCATCTGCGTCGTAAGCGACCTGCTCGCATGTATAAATTTATCAAACGGAAGCCTCGGTATCTTAACAACGACATAGTCAAGCGCGGGTTCAAAACTTGCGTAAGTCCTTTTTGTAATTGCGTTAGGTATCTCGTCAAGCGTATATCCGAGAGCTATCTTTGCAGCGACTTTGGCAATAGGATAACCCGTGGCTTTGGACGCAAGCGCCGAAGAGCGGCTTACCCTTGGATTGACTTCTATCACGCAGTATTCAAATGAATCCGGCTTAAGCGCAAACTGCACGTTGCAGCCTCCGGTTATCTTAAGCTCATTTATGATATTAAGCGCGGAACTCCTTAACATCTGGTATTCTTTATCGGAAAGCGTCTGCGAAGGCGCAACTACGATACTGTCTCCGGTATGTACCCCTACTGGATCAAGGTTTTCCATATTACATACGGTAATGCTGTTTCCGTTTCCGTCGCGCATTACTTCGTATTCGATCTCTTTCCAGCCGGCAATGCACCTTTCGATAAGACATTGCGAAACCCTGCTGAGCCTGAGTCCGTTTTCACATATCTCGCGCAGTTCTTCCTCGTTATCCGCTATTCCGCCGCCGCTTCCTCCAAGCGTATACGCGGGTCTTATTACTACGGGATAACCTATCTTATCGGCGAACTCTACCGCTGCTTTTACGGTATTTACTACCTCGCTTGCGGCGCACGGTTCTCCTATTTTTTCCATGGTCTTTTTGAATTCAAGACGGTCTTCCGCTTTTTTTATCGTCGCGTGGGTCGTTCCTATAAGCGTTACGCCGTTTTCCTTAAGGAATCCCGACTCGTCAAGCTCCATTGCAATATTAAGGGCAGCTTGTCCTCCCAATGTGGGAAGGATGCTGTCCGGTTTTTCTTTAAGAATGACTTTTTTAACCATTTCAGGGGTAAGAGGCTCAATATATACCATATCCGCAATATCTTTATCAGTCATTATCGTTGCCGGATTGGAATTGATGAGCACAACCGTAACCCCTTCTTCTTTGAGCGAACGGCACGCCTGTGTGCCGGCATAATCAAATTCCGCAGCCTGTCCTATGACAATAGGTCCTGAACCAATTACAAGCACCTTTTTGATGAAATCTAATTTTGGCATCCTATCTTACCTCCATCATGTTTATAAAACGGTCGAACAATTCGTCCGAGTCTTTCGGTCCGGCGCAGGCCTCAGGGTGGAACTGTACCGTAAATATATTCTTTCCGGTATATTTAAGCCCTTCTATCGTCTTATCATTTACATTGATAAACGCCGGCACGCATATATTTTTATCAAGGCTGTTTTCATCTACTACATATCCGTGGTTTTGTGACGAGATATAAACCTTTCCTCCGAAAAGATCCTTTACCGGATGATTGGCGCCCCTGTGCCCGTATTTCATTTTATGCGTATCCGCTCCGGCTGCAAGAGCCATAAGCTGATGGCCGAGACATATCGCAAAAATAGGAATGTCTGTGTCATACAGCTTCTTTATCTCAGCTATGACATCCTGACATTCCTTCGGGTCTCCCGGTCCGTTGGTAATCATAATACCGTCCGGCCTGCTGTCTATAATATCAGAGGCTTTGGCGCCGCACGGAAATACCGTAACCCTGCAGCCTCTTTTTATTAAACTTCTTATAATATTATTTTTAGTTCCGACATCCAAAACGGCCACATGCCTTTTTACTATGGTCTTGGCATCCGTATCAAGGTCTCCCGGAACATATTCCCTTACTTTATCACACGATACTCTTTTTACGACTCCCTTAACGGAATATGAAGATATCATGCGTTTCAGTTCGTTAATGTCCCTGTCTTTATTCTGCGTTATCATACCGTTCATCGTTCCGTTTTCCCTGAGTATCTTAGTCAGCGCGCGCGTATCGATGCCGGCTATTCCGGGTATATCATATTCCTTAAGGAATTCCTGTATGCTGCATTCATTCCTGAAATTGCTTGCCAAACGTGATAATTCCCTGACTATAAACGCATCCGGCCAGGGTTTTTGTGATTCCATATCTTTTCTGCAGATACCGTAGTTTCCGATAAGCGGATATGTCATGACTACCGCCTGTCCCGCGTAGCTTGGATCGGTAAGCACTTCAAGATATCCCGTCATTGAGGTATTAAATACTATTTCGCTTATTACTTCCCGCGCGGCTCCTATGCTTTCTCCTTCAAATACCGCTCCGTTTTCAAGGATAAGATATGTTTTCATTTATTACCCTCCTGATCTACTATTTTAAAATCAGTATCATCTCTGCCGTTTCAACCATTGAATTGCCGCTGTCCATACTGATCTTCTGAATATATCTGTGCGCTTCTTCTTCTGTCATCCCATGACTGCAGATAAGAAGAGTCTTGGCATCGTCTATTATCTTTTTTTCTTCTTCCGTTCTTTCCTTAGGCCTGTTAAACTTCTTTTGTCTCTTATAAGCATGATACACGCTGTCTATCGATTTTACAAGTTCATTTATTTTTAAAGGCATTGCAACCTTTACAATATCGGGCTCGTAACAGTCAGCAAGTTTCTTTGCCGATGCCAAAAGAATCATTGAAAAACCGGCGGGCAGATAACCGAAAAGCTCGGTATAAATCATGTCGGCAAGCTTATAGCCGCATATGATCATCCCTTCGTCGAGCTTACTGCACATATTTATTATCTGCGCCGCATTATTGCAGCTTAGCGCAACTTCATATCCGTTTTTTACAAGTATGTTTTTGATTTTATTAGCATCATCAAGCTTAGGGAATGCAACTATTATGCTTAACAAGTACAATCCCTCCTTCTGCTGCGCAAAAAAATCAAATTTTGTCCAAATACTGGTCTATTTCCCATGAAGAAACCTGCCTGCAATATTCTTTCCATTCCTTCTTTTTGCGGCTGACAAGTTTATCCGACATAAAACTGCCTAAAACATTCTGTATGAACCCGTCCGCCTGATACGCCTTTATGGCATCCTCAAGTGTTCTGGGAAGATTGCTGACATACTCGCTGTTTACATCAATTTTCATGTCGTTCTTTATCCCGTCTAAGCCTGCCGATAAAACAACCGCAAGCATAAGATAAGGATTGCATGCTGCGTCGGGACTTCTCAGCACAAGCCCTGCCCCCATCCTTCCTATATCCGTCATCTGTAAGAGCGCGTAACGTTCGCCCTCGGAACAATCATATGCGATCATCTTATCAAATAAACCATATAATCTTTTATATGAATTTATTACGGTATTATTTATAAGGGTCATTCCCGGAAGATGCGCCAAAAGACCTGCCATAAAAGCGTATCCCTCGCTGCTGCATGTCCCGTCGGACGCTCCCGCAAATATGTTGTTGCCGTCTTTATATACGGTAATATGCGTCTGCATACCCGAACCGTTAAGTTCAGTTCTCGGCTTCGGCATAAAGGTTGCATGGAGCCCGTGCCTTCTTGCAACCGTATGCACTGCCAGTTTAAACGTCATTATATTATCTGCCGTATGCAGCGGCGAATCATATTTAAAATCGATCTGATGCTGCGCCACTTCGTCCGAATGGTATGAAGTCTCAATCTCAAATCCCATATCAGATAACGACAGCACCATATCGCGTCTTGCATTTTCGCCCTTGTCAAGAGGTCCGACATCAAAGTATCCGCCTTTTTCTTTTGTGTCCGTGGTCGGATTGCCCTCATCATCTACGTCAAACAGAAAAAACTCACATTCGGGACCGATATTAAAATAATATCCTTCTTTCGCCGCCTGCTTAAGCACTTTCTTCAGCACATATCTTGAATCGTTTTCATATGGAGTACCGTCCGTATTCTTAATGTCGCATATGAACCGCGCAACTCTTCCGCTCTGCGGACGCCACGGGAATATGGCAAAGGTATCTATGTCCGGAGAAAGGATAAGTTTGGACAGATTTTTGCTTTCAAAACCTTCAATCGCCCCGCAGTCGAACGTAAGCTCATTATTAAGCACACGGTTTAACTGGCTTGCCGTTACCGCGACATTTTTTAATATTCCGTAGATATCTACAAACTGAAGCCTTATAAATTCAACGTCTTCTTCCTCTACCATGGATATGATATCCTGCTTAGTATACTTTACCATATAAAACTCCTTTCAAAATACAGTGCTGTTTACAGGTTTGTATATCCCATAAGATAACTGTCTACCTGTCTTGCGGCGTCGCGTCCTTCTCTTATGGCCCATACGATCAAAGACTGTCCCCTGTGCATATCTCCTGCCGCAAATACATTTTCGACATTAGTCTTAAAACTTCCGGCATCAGTCTTTATATTCGTCCTTTCGGTAACTTCAACCTTAAAATCTTTATAGACATATTCCTGCGCGCCAAGGAAACCTGCCGCTATAAGGACGATATCTGCCGGGAGCTGTTTTTCGCTGCCGGGGACTTCTTTAAACGAGCGGTCAAGCATAACCGTATTTACAGCTTTCAGATTGCCTTTTTCATCGGCGACAAATTCTTTTACCGTAGTTTCATATATTCTCGGATCGTGTCCGAATACGGCTATTGCCTCTTCCTGACCGTAATCGGTTTTGCACACCTTCGGCCATTCGGGCCACGGGTTGTTCTCCGTACGGCAGTCGGGCGCCTTTGGCATCATCTCAAGCTGCGTTACCGATGCACATCCTTGTCTTATGACAGTTCCCACGCAGTCGTTTCCGGTATCGCCTCCGCCTATTACAACTACATGCTTCCCTTTTGCATTGTAATAGTCTTTAAACGAAGGGTCAAGAAGATTTTTTGTTACCCTCTTAAGATAATCCACTGCAAAATATATCCCTTTTGAATCTCTTCCCGGCGCTTTTATATTCCTAGGATTGGATGCTCCGCAGCACAAAACAACGCAGTCGTAATCCTTCTCTAATTTGGAAGCTTTGATATCCACTCCGACATCTACGCCGACCTTGAATTCAACTCCTTCTTCCTTCATTATCCCGATACGTCTTTCAATGACTTCTTTTTCAAGTTTCATATTCGGGATTCCGTACATAAGCAGTCCGCCCGGCCTGTCTTCACGCTCATAGACCGTTACGCTGTGCCCTCTCTTGTTAAGCTGGTCGGCGCAGGCAATCCCTGAAGCTCCGGAACCTACTATCGCAACGGTTTTTCCCGTCCTTACTTTAGGAGGTTCCGCTTTTATAAGATCGTTTTCATAAGCATATTCAATGATCCCGTTTTCATTTTCCTTTATCGTAACAGGCGAATCGTTAAGCCCGCATGTACATGCCGCTTCGCACGGCGCGGGACATACCCTGGAAGTAAACTCCGGGAAATTATTAGTCTTTAACAGACGTGTCAGCGCCTGTTCCATATTACCCTTGTACAGAAGGTCATTCCATTCGGGAATCAGATTATTAAGCGGGCATCCTGAAACCATACCGCCTATCATCATTCCCGACTGGCAGAACGGAACGCCGCAGTCCATACATCTTGCACCCTGAAGACGTCTTTCCTCATCTGAAAGAGGAATATGGAATTCATCAAAATCCTTGATTCGTTTTAAAGGAGCTGTAGCAACATTATTTACTCTGTTATATTCCATAAAACCTGTAGGCTTACCCATAATTAATTCCTCTCTTTCCTTCTTTTATTCTCATAAAATGCTTCTATCTGCGACTGTTCGTTACTGAGTCCTCTTTCTTCCATGAGCGCGATAGTCTGAAGCATTGCATGGTAATCATGAGGTATGATCTTTTTAAATTCAGGAAGATATGACGAGAAGTTATCAAGTATATCTTTTCCTCTTTCGGAACCTGTCGCCAAAACATGCTCTTCGATCATGTTCTTAAGCTCAAGGACGTCATACTTATCCGTTACAGGCTCCATAGAAACAAGTTCTTTATTAAGTTTAAGATACAGATTTCTGTCTTCATCAAGCACATATGCGATACCGCCGCTCATACCTGCCGCAAAGTTCTTTCCGGTGCGTCCGAGTATTACAACGCGTCCTCCGGTCATATACTCGCATCCGTGGTCTCCTATTCCCTCTACGACCGCGTAAGCTCCTGAGTTCCGCACGCAGAATCTTTCGCCGGCTATACCGTTTATAAATGCCTTTCCGCTTGTAGCTCCGTACAGCGCAACATTTCCGATAATAATGTTTTCTTCTGCCTTAAACGTGCTCTTAGGCGATTTGTATACAATAAGTTTTCCGCCCGAAAGACCTTTTCCGAAATAGTCGTTGCTGTCGCCGCAGAGCTTTATTGTCATTCCTTTCGGTATAAATGCGCCGAAGCTCTGTCCGCCGGCTCCTTTTGCATTGACAACATATGTGTCGTCCTCAAGCGTATCTCCGTATTTCTTGGTGATCTCCGAACCGAATATAGTTCCGAATGTCCTGTCTATATTGGTTACTTCCACATCCGTTTCCGCTTTCTCGCCTTTTTCAAACGCTTTTTTAAACCTGCTCATGAGGATTTTCATATCCTTGGTCTTCTCAAGTTCAAAATCGTATATATTGTCAGGCGATGATTTTTTATCTGTTTCTTTTGCATATTCTTCGCACAAAATTCCGGAAAAGTCTATTTCGCCGTGTTTTCCGTTTATGGAATTAAGTGTTGTGTCATCTTTCATCTTAAGAAGGTCTGTGCGTCCGACAAGCTCATTAACGGTCTTTATTCCTAGTTTTGCCATATATTCACGAAGTTCCATCGCAATAAACCTCATGAAATTCTCAACATATTCCGGTTTTCCGGTAAATCTCTTCCTAAGTTCCGGATTCTGGGTTGCAACTCCTACAGGACAGGTATCAAGGTTACATACCCTCATCATTACGCATCCCATAGTTACAAGCGGAGCTGTGGCAAATCCGTATTCTTCGGCTCCAAGAAGCGCTGCCACAAGGACGTCGCGCCCTGTCATAAGCTTTCCGTCCGTCTCGATAACGACCCTTGAACGGAGTCCGTTCATTATAAGCGTCTGCTGGGTTTCCGCAAGTCCAAGTTCCCACGGAAGACCTGCGTTGCATATCGAACTTCTCGGCGCAGCTCCGGTACCTCCGTCGTGTCCCGATATAAGGATTACCCTTGCGCCTGCCTTTGCAACGCCTGCCGCAACCGTTCCGACGCCTGCCTCAGATACAAGTTTTACCGATATCCTTGCATCGCGGTTGGCGTTCTTAAGATCATATATAAGCTGCGCCAGATCCTCTATCGAATATATATCGTGGTGAGGAGGCGGTGATATAAGGCTTACGCCCGGAGTTGAATGTCTTGTTTTTGCAATCCACGGATATACTTTTCCTCCCGGAAGATGTCCGCCCTCGCCCGGCTTTGCCCCCTGCGCCCTTTTTATCTGTATCTCTTTTGCGCTCACGAGATATTTTGATGTGACGCCGAACCTTCCCGAAGCAACCTGCTTGATCGCCGAGCAGCGGTCGTTTTCCGTGCCTGCGGTTTCAAGTCTTTCGAGGCTTTCTCCGCCTTCACCGCTGTTTGATTTGCCGTGAAGCCTGTTCATAGCGATCGCCATACATTCATGCGCTTCTTCCGAAATCGAACCGTAAGACATTGCCCCGGTCTTGAATCTTTTTACGATCTCATCAACGCTCTCAACCTCATCAAGCGGTATCGGTTTATCCGCCCATCTAAAACCAAGCATACTCCTTAAATGCACATGCCTGTCTTCGGAAGTTATCAGCTTCGAATATTCCTTAAACATCTCATAATCGCCGCGTCTTGTTGCCATCTGGAGCATATGTATAGTCTGCGGATTGTACAGATGATCTTCTTTTCCGCTTCTTACTTTGTGTATTCCAAGGCTGTCAAGCGTATTGTCCGTCTTAAGTCCGAGCGGGTCAAACGCTTTCGTATGGAGCATTTCAACCTGATTCTGTATATCTATGATATCTATTCCGCCTACCCTGCTTACCGTGTGGGTAAAGAATTTGTCTATAAGGCTCTGGCTTAAGCCGATCGCTTCAAATATCTTAGAACCCTGATAAGACTGTATCGTTGATATTCCCATTTTGGAAGCTATCTTAACGATACCGTCAAGTACCGCAAGGTTATAATCGTCAACTGCCGCATAATAGTCTTTGTCTAAAAGATTCTTGTCAATAAGCTCTTTTATAGACTCCTGCGCAAGATAAGGATTGACGGCGCATGCTCCGTATCCGAGTATAGTTGCGAAATGATGGACCGACCTTGGCTCTGCGCTTTCAAGGATCATCGCTACAGAAGTACGCTTCTTTGTTTTTACAAGATGCTGCTGCATTGCCGCAACTGCAAGGAGCGACGGTATCGCCACATGGTTTTCGTCAACTCCCCTGTCGGAAAGTATTATGATATTAACGCCGTCTTTATAAGCCCTGTCCGCCTCAAGATAAAGTCTGTCAATAGCTTTTTCAAGAGATGTGTTCTTATAATAGATGATCGGTATTACAGCTACTTTAAAGCCTTCCTTATTCATATATTTGATCTTAAGGAGGTCCGTATTCGTAAGTATAGGATTATTTACGCGAAGGACGTTGCAGTTGCTTTCTTTTTCCTCAAGAAGGTTTCCGTCCGTTCCTATATATACCGAAGTTGCCGTGATAAGCTTCTCCCTTATCGCATCGATCGGCGGGTTCGTAACCTGCGCAAAGAGCTGTTTAAAATAGCCAAACAGGTTATTAGGCTGCTTATCAAGCACGTTGAGCGGCCTGTCGATTCCCATCGAGCCTATAGGTTCGGAGCCTTTCTGCGCCATAGGAAGTATTGTGTTTTTAATCTCTTCATATGAATATCCGAAAGCTTTCTGAAGCTGTGTCCTCTGTTCGTCAGTATAGGTTTCAACCCTGTGGTTAGGTATATGGAGGTCTTTAAGCATGACAAGATTGCCGTCCAGCCATTCTCCGTACGGCTGCCTTGTGGCATATTTCATCTTAAGCTCGTCGTCATCCCTTATGCAGCCCGCTACCGTATCCACAAGAAGCATTTTCCCGGGTCTTAACCTGTCTTTCTTAATTATCTTTTCTTCAGGTATATCAAGTACTCCGACTTCGGAAGAAAGGATAAGCTCGTCATCTGACGTGATATAATATCTCGACGGTCTGAGGCCGTTTCTGTCAAGCACCGCTCCCATGAGGTCGCCGTCGCTGAAAAGTATGGACGCCGGTCCGTCCCACGGTTCCATCATCGTCGCATAATACTGATAAAAATCTTTCTTAGCCGGATGTATGCCTTTATTATTCATCCATGGCTCAGGAATGGTTATCATCACCGCAAGCGGAAGATCCATTCCGTTCATTACGAGAAACTCGAGCGTATTATCGAGCATTGCCGAATCGGAGCCCTCTGCGTTAACTACCGGAAGTACTTTATGGAGCTGTCCTTTTAAGTATTCCGACTCCATATTTTCTTCACGGGCTATCATCTTATCCACGTTGCCCCTGATCGTATTTATCTCTCCGTTATGTACAATAAATCTGTTAGGGTGCGCGCGCAGCCAGCTCGGATTGGTATTGGTGCTGAACCTTGAATGCACGATTGCTATTGCCGATTTATATGACGTATTCTGCAGATCGGTAAAGAAGGAACGAAGCTGCGATACCAGAAACATTCCTTTATATACGATCGTCCTGCTTGATAAAGACACAACGTATGTATCTTCGTTACTCTGTTCAAATACCCTTCTCGCAATATACAGTTTGCGGTCAAAATCAAGTCCCTTGTTTACCTTTTTGGGGCGTTTTACAAATCCCTGCATTATGTACGGCATACAGGAAAGAGCTTTTTTGCCCAGTGTCTGGGGACATATCGGGACTTCCCTCCAGCCTAAGAATTCCATTTCTTCTTTTTCGACGATCGTTTCAAACATCTTCATCGCCTGACGCCTGATAAGCTCATCCTGAGGGAAGAAAAACATTCCTATTCCGTAATCTCTTTCGCCTTCAAGTTCTATACCAAGCTTTTTAACTTCTTTTTTGAAGAATTCGTGGCCGATCTGGAGCATGATACCAACTCCGTCCCCGGTCTTTCCTTCTCCGTCCTTTCCTGCGCGGTGTTCCAGATTACAGACTATATCGAGCGCCCTTTTAACTGTGTCATGGGTCTTCTTGCCCTTAATATTGACAATCGCGCCTATTCCGCAGTTATCATGTTCAAATGACGGGTCGTACAGTCCTTTCCTCATCCGCTTTGTTTCTTCAATCTGTTGCATATAAAACGCCTCCTTACGGTAATTTTGGGCATACTAAAGTGGAAACTTGCCGCCCCGTTGCAGCTAATTTCCACTGTTAATTCCACAATATTATCACTACTATTATATCAGGTTATCTCCAAATGTCAAACACTTTATTATATATCAAGCGTAAGCTGCGTTGCGCCGTCTGCTTCAGCTTCCGCCTCCATTTTAAATTCTTCTATCATTTCGCTGTCAAGTTCCGGAAGTTCTTCCGTGGATTCTATGCCGAAATTTCTTAAAAACTCCTCAGTCGTCGCAAAAAGTATAGGTCTTCCCGGCGCATCTTTTCTTCCGGCTTCGCATATAAGATTATATTCAATAAGCTTATTGACCGTATGGTCGGATTTTACGCCCCTTATCTTTTCAATCTCAAGTTTGGTGACAGGCTGCTTATAAGCTATTATCGATAAAGTTTCAAGCATAACATCCGTAAGCTCCTTCGGTTTCGGGACATGCGCAATCTTTACAAGATAATCATACATCTCTTTTTTTGTACACAGCTGATACGCCCCGTCGAGTTCGATAAGCATGATACCCCTGTCGGATGCTTTATATTTATCCATCATCTTATTCATTATATCTTTAATAGCATCCTTATCCACTTCAAGCGCCTGCGCAATATGGGACGCTTCTACCGCGTCCCCCATCGAAAATAATATCGCCTCGCACGCTGCGCATAATTCATCTTCATTGTAATTTTCCATCAAATACCCTCCGGTTCTCTATAGGATATGATAATATCGTCAAAAGGATTTTCCTGAACGGCATACAGCTCTCCCGTTTTCATAAGCTCAAGCACAGCCAGAAATGAAACTATCATATATCTGATACTTCTTCCCTTTTCTATAAGCGACCTGAAACTTATATTTTTTCTTCCTTTTGCATAACTTTTTATATCCGCAATCCTGTCAGACAGGCTTACTTCTTCTTTTTCGATCTTTCCGAACTTGCTCCGTATCGGATCGACCTTATCTTCCCTTTTCTTAAGTATCATCTCGAATATATCCTGAAGTTTCTTCATCGTAACCCCGTCAAGGATCTCTTCTACATTAACTTCTTCCTTATATGACGCTACTTCCGCGGGTATATCCTGCGCTTTATATAAAATCTTTGCCGCTTCGATATGCCTGTCTTTCAACTCATATGAAGCATACTTATACATCTTATATTCCAAAAGCCTTTCCACAAGTTCCGTTCTCGGATCTTGTGCTTCTTCTTCATCATCCGTCTTATCCGGAGGCAGAAGCATCTTTGATTTGATCCTTATAAGCGTTGCCGCCATGACAAGGAATTCGCTCAAAGTATCCATGTCTTCAGTATGCATCTTTTCTATGTATTCAAGATACTGGTCAGTTATGATGACAATAGGTATATCATATATATCAATGCGGTTTTTTTCTATAAGATGAAGGAGAAGGTCTAAGGGTCCTTCAAAAGCCTCAAGTTTTATCGGTATTCCCATGCCGCTTCCTCCTTAACGTTATATTCATTATCTCAGGGTTATTAAATATCCTTAACGGTATTGTATGCGAGCCCAGGCCCCTGCTTAAATACATAACCGATTCGCCGTATCTGAATTCCCCGAAATCATACTTCGGAAAAAGCTTTAACGACGGTGCGATAACTCCGCCGATATACGGAAGCACAGCTATCCCGCCGTGCACATGTCCCGAAAATACAATATCGGCTCCCCACTGCGCATATCTCTTAAAATAATCGGGATTGTGCGCTATAAGTATTTCAAGCGCGTCTTTTTCCGACCTTCCTATAAGCATATCGACATATCCGGGCGGCATATCTATCTTATTCCATATCTTATTGTAATACTGCCTGCTTATGTTAAGCCCGACAAGCCTTATCGCCTTATCGCCTTTCTTAATATATACCGACCGGTTATTCATATAGGCAATCCCCATTTTTTTAAGCCTTACGCAGTACCTGCGGTACATCCTGTTCGTTACGGGATTGATAAAAAGCCTCAGTTCATGGTTTCCGCATGCATAATATATCCGGTACTTTGCCGCAAGCCTTCGCATAAGCCTCAGCGTAACATTCATACGTCTGGCGTTATCAGACACCATATCGCCGGCGCATATGATAATATCCGGATTTATCCGATTAATATTATCTATAAGTATATCGTTATGTCTGCCAATCCGATTGCAGTGCAGATCCGACAGCACTGATATCTTATATCCGTCAAATTCTTCCGGCACTTTGTCAGACACATATTCGTATTCGGTAATATCGATTCGTGTTCCCACAAGAATACTCCTTAAAGCATATTTATAAAATATAATAACATAAAATGAACCGGATAAAAAGCATATAGTGTATATTTAAGCTTAAGCCCCCTCTTACCATTATAAAGTTCGGTAAACAAAAGAGCCGCTATCCCGGAGGATTGTCCTAACAGTACATTAACGATTATGATCCCGGCAATCCTGCAATTTCTCCTGTCCCTGAAATAATAAAACACAAGGATCTGTATGATCCCAAATAAGTTATAATCGGCTTTGAGCGCATAAGCAATTATACATGCGGCTATTATAACATAAATCTGAAAAACCGTGCTTTCCCTCATGCTGTCGATCATATATACGGCGATAAGCCCCAGGCACAGCGTAAAAAATACATTCTGATGTCCAAAACAACTGCTCTTATCGGCTCCTCTTGCAAGATCAAACGGCGCTTCCGAAATAAGCGCAAATAAAAAAAGCCTGAAAATATATTTTTTAATATCTGATGTATGAAAATATCCCTGGACTATGCAGAAACAAAATATTGGAAACGCCAGCCTTCCAATCTGCCTCATAAACATATATAACTCAGGTTTGCTCCAAAAAAAATGCAGGCACATTGCCATATGGTCAATAAGCATTGAAAAAACCGCAATGATCTTAATTGTCGATGAAGAAAAATATCCTTTCATTATTAACTCCGATATTTACATAATCCGGATAATGGATTAAACTTATATCAACCATTATACACAAAAATGAAAGGAAGTTCAAATATGTATTATAAACTGCCTACCGAATTACACTGCGAAAAAAACTGTATCATAAATCATGCAGACGATATATGCGCTCACGGAAAATCGGCGTATATCATAACCGGGAAACATTCTTCAAAAGAAAACGGTTCGCTTAATGACGTAATAAGCGTACTTGAAAGCGGACATATATCATATAAAATATTTGACGGCGTATGCGAGAATCCTTCAATAGAAAACGTAATGGAAGCGGTTAAAACAGCTTCCGAGAGCACAGACTTTGTAATAGGCATCGGAGGCGGTTCTCCCCTTGACGCTTCAAAAGCGGTATCGCTTATGCTCGCCAACCCGGATAAGAACGAGGATTTGCTGTACCAAAAATGTGACGCGGGTTATCTTCCGGTAGTAACAATACCTACGACCTGCGGAACAGGTTCCGAAATCACTCCTTATTCTATCCTTACGATACACAGTCTCTGCACCAAATCAAGTCTCCCGCATAAAATATATCCTTCCCTTGCGCTTATAGACCCGATGTATCTGGACAGCGCTCCCGACACGGTACTGAAAAATACGGCAATAGATGCGCTCGGACACCTTATTGAAAGCTATATAAATAAAAACGCATCCGGCATAAGCAAAATGTTCTGTAACCATGCTTTGTCCATGTGGAAAGCCGTTCCCTATATACTTAAAAATAATATACGAAGCTATGAATCCTATGAACTTCTGATGATGATCTCGGCATACGCGGGCATGGCCATATCGCATACAGGGACATCCCTTCCCCATAAACTGAGCTACCCTCTGACATATGAAAGGAACGTTCCTCACGGAAAAGCAGTCGGAACATTCCTTTGCGCATACATGCGCCATGCCGATATATATTCATGCAACCATATACTATCGCTTTGCGGTTTTGCCACTGTACAGATTCTTGCCGACACTATACACGAACTCTGCGGGCATATCGAAGTTCCCCTAAGCCTTGCAAAAAAATCGGTAAAAGATATATCAAGCGACCCAAAAAAGCTCGGCAACTGTCCATATCCGGTAAACGAAGAGATATTATGGGATATATACAATGAAAGCGTAAAAATCATATAACTATAAGTTCGTCGCCCGATATTTTAAACTGCTCATAAAGCGGACTGCTTTTCTTTTTCCTTGTCATCTCAACAAGGCCAAGCTTTGTTATGTCCACAACATTGCAGCTTACAGTATCACAAGCCGCAAGCCCTGATAAGATCCTGACAAGCTCATTATTATATTCAGGGCTTTTCATATCTATAAAATCTATGATGATAATACCCGATAAGTTCCTAAGCCTTAACTGCAGCATTATCTCTTTTGCCGCCTCGCAGTTTATGTTAAAAAAAGTCTGTTCCGTATCTTTTTTACCCTTTATCATCTTTCCCGAATTAACGTCGATCACAGTGCATGCCTCTGTCACGTCTATTATTATATAGGCGCCTGAATCCAGCCACACTTTTTTATTCAGAGCCTTCTTTATTTTTGAAGTAAGACCGAACAACGAATCGATAGGAAAAGAGCTGTCTTCATACAAAGATAAGATACCGGTCATATCAGGGCAGCATTCTTCCGTATAGGATTTTATTTCCGCATATATTTCCGGGATATCGGTAATTATCCTTTGCATATCGTAAGCATAACTGTCCCTTACCGATTCAATATAACCGGCGGGCGCTTTATATAACCTTGAGTAAACCGATGCGGTCTTCGCTTTTGAAATTATAGTATCATATATCTTTATAAGCGATTCTTTTTCAGAAATAATACTGTCATTATCAGCATTTGAGGCATTGGTACGCACAATAAAACCATTATGTTTTATATCTTCCGAAAGAAGTTCCTTAAGTTCATTCCTGCGCGTTTTATCTTTTATCTTTTTTGATATGTTTATGTTTTTTTTGTCATTTATTATTAACAGTCTTCCGGCAATAGAAATGTTTTGTGACACGACAGGCTGTTTTGTCCTTATTCCTTCACGTACTGCCTGTACAATAATCTCATCTTCCCTTTTTATCCTGTCGGCGTCCGAAAGCTGCAGGAAACAAAGCTCGTCCTTCCCGATATCGACAAACGCGGCGTTTATGTTCTTAACTATATTTTTTACTTTTCCGACAAATATATCCCCTACATGATACCCGGTATCCGAAATGCAGCGGTAAACCTGTATAAGCCGCTCGTCTTTAAACCATGCGCATATTATGCTGTCCATATATTTTGTAATAACAAGTTCCATTATATCCACCCTATCCTACAGACATTGACACATACTTATCTTCGCCGCTTAACATATCAAGACGCATGATCTGATATCCTGTTATTTTACCATATATATCAAAAAGCATTTCCGGCTTGATATTTAATACGCTTCCCGCCCGGCACAACATATATATGCAGCCTTTTTCCCCGGCGTCAATGTATTTTTTTTCATAATCATGGTCATATATGCAGATTTTTGACATCTCATCGCTAAACACATTATAATCTGCGCTTAGTATGGGAATCTCTTTCCTAAGATCTATTTCTTTTTTCGATTTTTTGGTTTCTTTAATATATACTATGCTTTCATTCCCATAAAAAAATCTTTCCACGTCTTTTACGGCGTCCTCGCTAAACAATTCTACTCTGTACGACGCCGCGCCAAGAAGCGACATTGACGGTTTCGTATCGTCAGGCATTATCATAAACGCCGTAACAAGGATAAGCCCGTTAGAGCGGGCGTTTATTATATCGATCCACTCGCTCTCGGTATGTTCTCCGAGCGACTCAAGTGAAATATCCAGATATTCCCCTATGCTTGTAAGCCCTACGCCAAGCGGTGACGCAAACGACATTATCTGATGCGGGTTAAATCCCTTTGAATAAGACATGTAAAGTCCGCTTCTTCTGAAAAGCTTCTGGAAATACCTCATAAGATCAAGATGCCCTATATACTGCATCTCACCGAGTTTTACGAATCTAAGCCTAGCTTTCATTAAAATCTGCAGCCCCCTTTCAGATATGACGAAGCGCCGCAGCCGGAACACTTCTCCTTGCAGTTTGGCGTTACAACCGCTTTTTTTGAATTCTCATATTCTCTTATAAGAAACTCTTTGGTAACCCCTATATCTATGAAATCCCACGGAAGCATCTCGCCGGTGCTCCGCTCTCTTGCAGTATAAAATGACGGATCGATATCATTTTCCAAAAATGCCTCTTCCCATTTTCCGGCGTCAAAAAATTCCGACCAGGAATCAAACATACAGCCCTTTTTATATGCGGAATAGATTACCTTTGCGCATCTTCTGTCGCCTCTTGCAAATACTCCCTCAAGGACAGAGACTTCTGAATCGTGGCAGTTGTATTTTATACTCTTTTGGTTTAGCTGCTCCTTTATCTTTGACATCAAAAATCCTTTTTTATCGGTAAATTCCTCCGCTTTATTCATGGATACCCATTGAAAAGGCGTAAAAGGCTTAGGCACGAACAGCGAAGTGCTTACCACTATATTCACCTTACCGTTTCTTTCCTCTTTCGGTATCGTATAATATTCTTCCGCAATACTCTCCGCAAGTTTTGCGATCGCTTCAATGTCATCATAAGTTTCCGTAGGCAGTCCAAGCATAAAATACAGTTTCACCCTGTTCCAGCCGCTCTTAAACGCATCCATCGCCCCGCTTAAGATTATCTCTTCGGTAAGCCCTTTATTGATGACGTCCCTCATTCTCTGAGAACCCGCTTCGGGCGCAAACGTAAGGCTGCTTTTCCTTATATCCTGCACTTTGCTCATTACATCCAGCGAAAAAGCATCTATCCTTAATGACGGAAGCGATATATTGACCTTTTTATCAGAAAATTCATCAATGAGATAATATACCATTTCCTTAATGCACGAACAATCGCTTGAACTTAATGAGCTGAGTGATATCTCTTCATATCCCGTCGAATCAATCATTTCCCCAGCCAGTGATTTCAGATAATCCGCATTTCTTTCCCTAAGCGGCCTGTATATCATTCCCGCCTGGCAGAAACGGCATCCCCTTATGCATCCGCGCATTATCTCAAGCACAGCGCGGTCCTGGGTAACTTTTATATACGGGACCAAAGGATTTTTGGGGTAATATTCCTCAAGGTCTGTCGCAGCCTGTTTTCTTATTTTATGCGGCAATTCCTCATATATAGGTTCAAATGAGCTTATAAGCCCGTTTGCATCATACTCAACGCTATACAATGACGGAACATACAGGCCTTCTATCATTGCGGCTTTCCTTAAAAATTCATGCCTGTCATAATCTTTATTGCGCATATCCTTATATAAGTCAAGCAGTTCATCATATACCGTTTCTCCCTCGCCTATATAAAATATATCAAAAAAGTCTGCCAAAGGTTCAGGGTTATATGAACATGGTCCTCCTCCTATTACAATAGGATCATCATTACCCCTGTCGGCTGCAAATAAAGGTATCTGCGACAAATCAAGCACCTGAAGCACATTTGTATAGCACATCTCATATTGCAGCGTAATACCGAGAAAGTCAAAATCTTTTACAGGCTGCTGGCTTTCAAGCGCAAATAAAGGTATATTCTCTCTTCTCATAATCTCGTCCAGATCTTTCCATGGCGAATATACCCTTTCACAATATGTGTCGTCACGTTTATTGAACATATCATATAAGATCTGAATACCCAGATGAGACATTCCGATTTCATAAACATCGGGGAAACACATGCAGAACCTTATATCAATATCATTAAGGTCTTTTTTTACCATGTTTATCTCATTTCCGATATATCTTGCCGGCTTTTCGACCGACATAAGTATATTTCTTTCAAGCGCCAGTTTTCTATCCAAAATAATCCTCCTGACCATATAGGTTTTAACTTAAGTACTAAGTATATTAACATATTTTTCAGTCCCCAACAACAATTCCCGAAACTATTTTGGCAATATTTTCTTCAGATTCATGTATCCGGCTGCTGTCCGTGATGACATGCTTTAATATCTTTTTTGCGCCGGCCGGCCTGTCCGTATATGCAATAAGAAGCGACGCCGCTACGCAGGCCATGCACACCGCAAACTGGAAACATATATATTTTTTCATCATATACCGGTCCTTTCTGTTTTTTATATATTTATATGAAATAATTACGGCTTCATTCTTTACTTTATTTATTTATTATGATAACATCAGATAGAATAACAAACTAATGAAAGGAAGGAAAAACAATGTCTCAAAACGTATATGACATACTTATGGAACGCGGCTTTATTGAACAGACAACACACGAAGATGAGATCAGAGAACTGCTGGGAAAGGAGTCCGTTACATTTTATATAGGCTTTGATGCAACTGCTGACAGTCTTACTGCCGGACACTTTCTTACCATTATGGCAATGATGCATATGCAGCGCGCAGGGCACCGTCCGATCGCACTGCTTGGCGGCGGTACTACAATGATCGGCGATCCTTCAGGAAAATCTGACATGCGTAAAGTCATGACTAAAGAAACTATTGAACACAATGCGCAGAGATTTGCAGAACAGCTTTCCCGCTTCATAACTTTTGATAATGACAAAGCTATCATAGCAAATAACGCGGACTGGCTTTTAGACCTCAATTATGTTGAGTTCTTACGCGAAGTTGGAGTGCATTTCTCCGTAAATAAAATGCTTGCTGCCGAATGTTACAAGCAAAGGATGGAAAAAGGACTTACATTCTTTGAATTTAACTATATGCTTATGCAGTCATACGACTTTTTGAAACTAAACCAGATGTACGGCTGTAATCTCGAGCTTGGAGGCAACGACCAATGGTCAAATATCCTCGGAGGCGTTGAGCTGATAAGGCGTAAAGAAGGAAAACCCGCTTACGGACTTACGTTCAAGCTTCTTACGACAAGCGAGGGCATAAAGATGGGCAAAACCATGAAGGGCGCAGTATGGCTTGACCCTGAAAAGACAAGCCCTTATGAATTTTTCCAGTACTGGAGGAATATCGAAGATGTAAAAGTCGAAGAATGTCTCGGCCTTCTTACTTTCCTGCCTATGGATGAAGTAAGACGTCTCGGCGCGCTTAAAGATTCCGAAATAAACCATGCAAAGGAAGTACTTGCTTACGAAGTCACCAAAATCGTACACGGCGAAGAAGAAGCACAAAAAGCTCTCTCCGCTTCCAAATCATTATTCGGCGGTTCAATGAATACCGAAGACATCCCTACCACAACGTATCCTAAGGCAAGGTTTGAGGAAGGGATCGATCTTATAACCCTTCTCTGCGACGGAGGGCTCTGCTCAAGCCGCGGCGACGCAAGAAGAAATATCACCCAGGGCGGCGTAACTGTAAATGACGAAAAATGCACTGACTTTGCAAAGACTTTTACTCTTAACGATATGAATTCTGATGGCGCGCTTCTCATAAAACGCGGTAAGAAAGCATTCCATCTTTATAAACCGGAATAAAGGAGGTTAATATTATGCCATGGTGTCCTGTATGTAAATGTGAATACCGTGAGGGAATCACCAACTGCTACGACTGCAGGGTTCCTCTGGTCGATTCACTGGATGATATAAATGATCCTGATGATGCTGCCGAAGAAAACGCCGGCGCACAAATGTATGATGGATTAGAGTATGAAGGATTCGAAAATGAAGCCGACCCGTCTTTTGAAGACGAAAGCTACAGTCCTAAGGATTTTGAAAATGATATAAACGAAGCGCAGGCTTCTATTTCTAATACATTTGTTAAAAAAGCGGATCAATACCAGGAATATCTGTTTAGCGCTTATACGTGCATGCTTGTCGGATTTGCAGGAATTATCTTCGGGATACTTAATATTGCCGGCGTATTCAGTATCGTATCAGCAGAATTTACACAGTATATATTGCTTGGCGTATTTATTTTATTCTTCATCGGCGGAATTGCAATGTACAGCAAATCCAGGACAATAAAAGCACAGATTGGCATTGAAAACAAAAAAATTGATTCCGTTAATGAATGGCTCTCGGAAAATATTGATAAAAGCACTTTAAAATCAATCAAAGATCCTGAAGTTTCCGATGAGATCAACTATTTTAATTACTGCGAAAAAGTAAAAGAACAACTTTTGTTCAGTATACCGGATGTCGATCCCGCAATGGCTGATTCTTTAGTTGATGAATATATCAACAGGCTTCTTGATTAAACTTAAATATGTATAATTTTATATGATGTTAAGAAAATCCCCGTCTGTGTGAATGAGGGGATTTTCTTTATTTGTTTTTTGATTATTTTCTCTTGAATTTGTTTTGTAATGTGTTTTTCATACTTCCCGCAAACCTTACGGCCGCAGAAACAACATCACCCGCAAACCATTTAAGTGCAAGACATACCGATATGATTATCCATATAACAACCCATACCATAGCAAGCGCGCAGAAATCCTCAGCTTCTCTGCATTCATTTTCCCAGTCCGGATATATGATCGCGTTTGTCTGCATCGAACGCTTCCCATACGAGCATACAACTCCAAATATATTGCTTATATCAAACCGGTCAGTGATATTAATAACGTCTGCAGACGAAGTATCATCTTTTTCAGATTCTTCATCCGCAAATAAAGTATCCTCATTTACAAGAGACATTACTTTTTTGTATGCATAGTCTGATATCAAGTCCGGATATACCGTCTCATAACAGGTTATGTGTTTTTCTTCCGCATTATTTTTATCATTATAAGGAACATATATATTAAGATTTTTTTCTGTTGATCTTACTACGCCGCATATATAAAACATCTTGTCTCCCATCATCATGTATTTGCCGCATATATCTGTACTGCCGTATAACATCCATGCCGCGTTTTCATCGATCACGGCTTTATCCCGCATGGTATCGTCTTCACCAAATCCGCTTCCGTATAAGAATTCCGCAGGATGAAAGAAAAAATAATCTCCGCCGCAGTATGTAACGTCCGTCTTACAGGATGTGTTCCTGTCAGTTACCGATATTTCCACATTGCCATACGCGCTGTATGCGTCAATATATGCGCGGCTGCCTTCTTTTACTTCTATCCCATCTTCTTTTATATATAAATTGAGCGAATTTCTGTAAGAGTCTACATCCTCTAAAGTTATACTCTGCGTTTCAGGAAAATATACAGCTATATGGGCATATGCGCTGCCGTCATCCGACCATCTTTTTTCAGGCGACTGCATGGATATACCTCCGGCAATCCTTTTGTAGCTTATCACGCCCGCAAATATGAATATCAGACAAATCAGCAGAAATACTATCTTCTTTTTCATCCCTTACTCCTTTAATTTTACCTGTTTACCCGGTTCTACAACTTTTGACGACGCCGTGATCACATAATCATTGCCGTATGTTTCCATGGATATGGCGGCCCGCATATCATCTTCCGCAAGCACCTCGACATCTCGTCTTGCTGCAATATATCTTGTTCCAAGCGGCGTATTTTTGTTCGTGATCACAAGTACAAATTTGCCGTTATTATCCTCATATATGCTGTTTTTGGAAACGATAGCGTCATATTCTTTGCTTTCACCGCCTATGGATACCGAAATAGTATCGCCCTCGGCTATATCCTCGCCTTTTACTTCCAGACACAGTATCCTGTTTGCCGGATCCTCCGTATCAGGTTCTATGCTCCTTAAAACCGCGCTTCCGTCGCTTCCCCAGTAATTTGTAAGAGATGCGCTCTGTCCCGGTTTTACCTTAACAGCCTGTTCTTTTGTTACGGATACCTTAAGCGTAAAGCAGCCGTCGTCTGCGGAAATAACTGCAAGCGGGGTATCGGGCTGTGTGGAATCGCCCGGCATACAGCTTATCCCCGTTACTACTCCTGCCATCTGGGCAGTGATCTCAGACTTACCTATAGTATCCGTAAGTTCATCCACAAGTTTTTTCTGCTCGTCTAACTTGTCCTTTGCCGCCTTAAGGTCGATATCATCTGTCTGCTTATTATAAGAATCTTCTGATTTTTTAATCTCATAATCAGCGATTAGATTATTCCATGCAAGCTCCTTTTCCGTAACCTGCGCCTGCGCTTCTTCTTTTGACATCGACGCGTTAAGCGCCTCAAGTTCTGCGCTAAGCTTCGCCTGACTTGCGCGGTACGTTTCCAGCTGCGCATCTATTTTTGCTTTTTTATCCGTATATACTTTAACTTTATCCGCATTTGCTGCCGCGGCGTTTACGGCTTCGGATGCACTATCAACGTCAGCCTGCATATTATTTACCTCTGCCGCTTTATCGCGTCTTGCCCGCTCTTTTTCCGTAATATCAGACTGCGGCGCGCCGGCTTCTTTAAGCGCGGCAATATCGTTATCTATATCGCTAAGTTCATTTTTAAGTACCGTAAGCGTACGCTTCTTTGATTCAAGATCGTCATATGCAGATTTTTCATCAACATCTCCGACGCCTGCTATTTTTTGTTCATATGACGCGGAACTTTTTTCCAGTTCGGCAACTTTATTATTCACCGAATTAAGTTCTTTCGTCTTTTTCTTTGCCTGCTTTTTATTCTTAACGGCAGTGTTAAGCGCCTTTACCGCTTTTTTGTAATCTAACCTTGCGCTTTCTATGGCAAGTTCTTCTTTATCATAATTATAATCTTTACCTATCAGTTTTTTCTGATATTCAGTCTGATACTCAAGATATGTGCTCTTTGCAGCGTCAAGCTCAGCTTCGTCGCCTTTATCAAGCTGAAACAGCACATCCCCGACTTTTACTTCCTGTCCTTCCTTTACAAGCACTGTTTTAACCGTGCGCACTGACGGAAGCTTGATCTGATAAGCCTGGTTAAGTTCAGCCACTCCGCTGCCCCTTATACTGTCCTGGATCTTGCCGGACCTTACCGCCTCGGTCTGCACTTCCGGCAGATACATATTCATAATAGTATTTGAACAGAAAGTAAGCACGAGCATGACTGCCAGAAATACTATCAATAGATTTTTCACCCATTCTTTTCTTGTTTTGTTCTTTTTCATTTTACCCTCCTTATGCTTTAAGGCCACCTGAATAGGTGATTCCTTCTACAATATATTCTTCACAATACAAAAACAGCAGGATGCACGGTATCATATATATCGAAGCTATCGCAAATGCCAGTCCGGCTTCCCCTGTATTGATCTGCGCTAAAAATACCCCAAGCGGATGTTTGTCGGTATCCGAGAGCATGATAAGCGGCTGTTCCACCATATTCCAATAATCAATAAATATAAGTATAGCTACCGACACTATAGCGCCTTTTGACAAAGGCATATATATTTTGGTAAATATCTTCCAATCGCCCGCGCCGTCAATCTTTGCAGCCTCAACATAGGACGAAGGGATACGCCTCATATATTTTGTCAGTATAAATACTGCGAATGGCGAAAATACTCCCGGCAGTATGATCGACCAGTATGTATTAAGCGTTCCCATCCAGTCTGCAACTATAAAGTTCGGAACAAGCGTA
This sequence comes from uncultured Lachnospiraceae bacterium, assembly GCA_947593975.1. GTDB lineage: Bacteria > Bacillota > Clostridia > Lachnospirales > Lachnospiraceae > V9D3004. The sequence goes on along the minus strand of CANQDW010000003.1, from coordinate 20,515 downwards.
ACCTGATACGGCATAAGCATAAGTATTATATACAGGAAAAAGGCAATTTCCTTAATACGCCCGCTATAACGCGAAAAACTGTATGCCGCCCCGAGCGCGACCATTATCTGAAATACCAGTATCGGCACTACCAGTTCCACGGAATTCCAGAACTTAAACAGATATTCGGGACTCTTAAACAATACCGACGCATACTGCGATAACGAAACTTTGTTTGGGATTATCCTTATGCTTATCTTATCGGTTTTATACGTTGTATCCCGTCCCCCGTCCGCATAATACATTCCTTCGTCGGTATTTTTTTCAAGCACTCTTCCGTAATGCGCGGAGATTTCCTTTTCCGACATAAAAGAATCCGCAAGCGTGACAACAGTCGGATATATGAACAATACCGAAAATATAAGCGCCAGTATAAATCCAAATACGCGAAACACTTTCTTTTTTCGCTGCATCTACTCTTCCACCTCTCTTCCAAACTTATTTTCAATGATAAAGAGGATTCCTATTATAATTATCATTATTATACTCATAAGCACGGCGGCAGCCGACAGCTTCTGGTAATTGAGAGCTTCAAACTGGTTATTCATAAAATGCTGCATATAATATATATGTCCGTAGGGATATCCCCCGGTAAGAAGGTATACCTCCCTGAATATTTTAAAGGAATTGATAAGCGATAATATTGCTACAAAGAATATCATTGGCGAAAGATACCTTATCTTTATCTTCCAGAATATCTTCCATGCGCCCGCGCCCTCAAGCCTTGCAACCTCGATAAGGTCATCGGGCATATTATTAAGTCCCGCAAGGAACAGGACCATATTATAGCCAAGATTTTTCCACAGAAACAGACTCAATATAATGAGCTGGTTATAGCGTGAATTCATCCAGTCCACAGCCGTCCCGCCGAAATTCTTAATGATCTCATTAAGCGCTCCGTTCGTGTCGAATATCACCTGCCAGACAATAACTACCGACGCGACCGGCACCATAAGCGGGCACAGAAAGATCGTTCTGAAATGACTTTTGCCGGGAAGCCCCATATCTAAGAGCATTGCCAGAAGAAGCGATAATATGACCGCCATCGGTACCGCTATTGCGGAAAAAACCAGCGTGTTCACGGATGCTTCCGAAAAAGCAACGTTTGTAATTAACGACACGAAATTCTTAAGACCTACAAAATTTTTCTGGACCGGATTGTCCACAAGACTGTAATATATGATAACAAAAAAAGGAATAACAAAAAATACAAGCACGCCTAATGCGCTCGGAGCAAGAAATGTAATTCCCTTAAGCTTTATTACATACTTTTTCCTTTTTTTATTATCCATATAAATCATCCCCTGATCCGCTATTTGCTGCTATATTTATAATATTACTATTAGTACTATATATTGTCAAGTACTAATTGTAATTATCTGTCTATGACATCATATATACGCGCAAAAAAACATCCTGAACGCAGACTTATCTGCATACAGGATGTTTTACGATAACTGTTACAATATTACTTGAAATTATTTATTGGCCTTTAACACTTCGATAACCTTATCAAATGCTTCCTTAGCTTTGTATTGTTCATCAAAGAGACCTGAATGTGTTCCGTATACGCCATAATCATAATGACGGTCTGCCTCTTCTTTATCAGCTTCCGACATAAGGTCAGGTCTGTCAAACAGAGCCCAGATGCTTACGTTTGTAAGTACTCCCGGATGAGCCTTATTAAAGTCGCAGTATACCTGGAACATATCTGCGCATTTCTGTACATGCGCTGCTATATCCGCTTCTGTAACCGTTTTGCCGTCGCTTGAATACTGCGGGCTTAATCTTATGCAAAGCTCGTTGATACCAACTTTAACTCCAAGGTTTGCAAATTTCTCCATCGCGCTCTTAACGTCATTTGCGCTTGGCCAGTATGTAAGTACATATCCTTCCATACCCATGCAGTCCATAAGCTTATTGTTCTCATCTTCGTTCAGATAATTGATAAGAGCAATTATACGGTTTGTCTTTGGAGACTGGAAGCAGTTGAAGTCGTTGTAGAACAGATCAATATCTGCATTTGCAGCCTTCTTTGCGTCCTGAGCGCACTGGAATGCGTATTTAATATATTCTCCGCCGCCAAATATCTGATAGAATTTTCCTGTATTATTAAGATACAGTCCTGTCTGCTCGTCCTTAGGATCGTTTTTGCCGTCGTTTTCGCCTACCATAACAGCCTCGTTAACTACGTCCCATGCGATAACTTCTCCCGGGAATGTTGTTTCAAAATGGCTGATAACCTGGTCTGCATAACTCTTCATACGCGCTTCGAGCGTTGCACGGTCTACAAGCTCTCCGTTCTCGTCATATCCCTTGTAGAAGAATGCATTTGCCATACTCTCTTCCCAGAATAATACGTGTCCGCGCACTTTAAGGCCGTTATCCTGAGCCCATTTTACCATATCGTCAGCTGTACCGAACTGGCATTTAACTACTCCTTCGCCTTCGGTTGCAACAGCTGCCTGTGAAGCTCCGACATCAATAAGTGAATAACCTTTCATCTCATTTTCAAATGAAACTACTTCAAACTGCTGTGCTGCAAGCTGTGTAAAGTTCTTATCATAAGTCTTGTCACGGTTTACAACTGTTCCTACTGTAAAGTCTGCATTGTCCTTCAGCGATTCTTTCGGAAGCTCAAACGGAGTTGGTGAAGGGGTTGGCGTAGGTGTTGCGGTAGGTGTAGGCGTAGGCTCTGTCGTAGGCGCCTGCGTTACTGTATTGGTCGGTGCCGGAGCCGTGGTATTCTGCGGCGTATTCTGCGCGCCGGTAACGGTAACTTTACATACTGCCTTTACCTTCTTGTTTGACTTTGAGGTTGCCGTAACTTTAGCCGTACCTTCGGCTTTAGCTTTTACAACGCCCTTTTTGGTTACTGATACGATCTTTTTGTTGCTTGTCTTCCAGCTTACTTTCTTATTTGCTTTTCCAGGTTTGATCTTCTTAACCTTAAGCGTAAACTTCTCTCCTACTGTCAATGTCTTGTTTTTAGCGTTAAGAGTGATCTTCTTTGCTTTAGGCGCAGCGCTTGCATCCGGTGATACTGCCGCAAGCGTAACTGCCATTGACATACATAAAACTAATGAAAATGCTTTTTTAATGTTTTTTTTCATCTTTCTTCGTATATTCAGGCATATATTTTATCCTGATTATACTTGTCTCCTTTCTATATTTTTTTGCTTTAATATTGTAACAGAATTTCTTAAAAAACTCAACAATAATATTTAAAACATCATTATATGTTAATTTTGTGTCAGGCAACATCATTATTGTATTATTTTTAATCTGCGGCCGAGCTTAACTATCCTGACTCCCATGGGGAATTCGTATATTTCTTCATCGGTTGCGCCTTTAAGAGCAAGGTACAGCACAAAATAAACAACAACCGCAACAAGCACAGCGAGCAATATGAGCACGGTATTATGAGACCACAGCATATAAAGTATATGATATACCCCGAATGATACGGCTCCCATTATCACAGATGAAAGAAACGGCACAAGGAACGTCTTTACAACTTCCTGCCTGTAAGTCGTATATTTGTATATCGAGGCCATATTAAGCGCCGAGACCACAAGCGGAAATACCACGTTTCCGGCAACGAGCGCAAATACGCCTGCCGGCGTAAACTTAAGGAGCAGAACAACTGCGCCGACGTGTACCGCAAGCGCTATTGCCGAATGTATAACAGGAAGCCTCATCTTATCTATCCCCTGAAGCACGGCGCCGGTCACATTGGATACCGCATACAATATTATCGCTGCGCTTCCCGCCATAAGGAGCTTTCCGCCCGTTATGTAATCCTGCGAAGGGAACAGCAGCATAAGTATCTGTTTACCGAATACCGTAAGCCCTGCAAAGCACGGAAACGCAACCATAAGATTGAATTTAATGCCCGTAGCGATCTTTTTATTCAGTCCTTCTTCATCATTTGCCGCATATGACGACACTACGCTTGGAAGTATTGAAGACGACATGGATGTCGCTATAGCGATCGGCACGCTTAAGAGCAGCCTGTATTTGGTGCTGTACAGGCCTGTTGCATTCTTTACCGCAAGGTCATCCCAGCCTTTAGACGACTGTATCGCGCCAAGCACGGAATAATCTATAATGCCGCTTATCTGATACACCGTCTGGCTTAATATGATAGGGATCGCGGTAATAAGTATCAGCTTGTATATACTTCCCGACGAATCAAAATGTCTGTTTTTGTCCCTCTTTGCCTGTCTTTTTAAGACCGGCCTGTAAATAACATATACCATTATAAGTATCGCGCAGCCCGATATGGCGCCGCATAAAGTTCCCATTGTACCGCCCGCAGCGCCCCAGCCCGCGAGTTCCATCGACAGATTGTGGGCTTTCATTAACGAGTATGCCGCATATATGCTTACGAATGCATTTACGATCTGCTCTATTATCTGCGATATCGCGGTAGGTATCATTGTACCCTTGCCCTGGAACAGACCCCTTAATACTCCCATTACCGCAACGACAAATATAGTAGGCGCAAGGAACCTGAGAGGGATCGCAAGTCCGCTGTATTTACCGCCCGCCATATGGCTTTCTATAAACGGAGCGCCGAAAAACAGTATAAGCGCCGCCGCGCCGCCCGATATCAGCGCAAATATCATCGAACACCTGAACATTTTCATGATGTTGCCGTGTTCTTTTTTTACACGTTTTGCCGAAATCATTTTGGAAATAGCCAAAGGCAGGCTGTATGAAGATATTATGAGCATGATGTCATATATTTCAAAAGCTACAGAATATAAACCGTTTCCTTCTTCGCCTATGATATTCGACATCGGAAAACGGTACAGCATTCCTATAATACGTACAAGCAGGGACGCACCCGCTAAGATGCTGCCCTGCTTAATATAGTTATCCTTCATTATTTCTTATCCTTCCTCTTTCCCGATATCGTAAGCTTAGAACCGTTATCAGGGAACAGTGCGACATAAGTCTTTCCAGGATTTATAGTAAGTTCCGAACCATCTTCGGCATAATATTTCATCATCTTTTTGGACTCGTTTTTCTTCCAGGTGATCTTAACAGCCTTTCCGTTTGTAATATACATGCCCTTTCCGGAAGCGTTTTCAAAATTGATCGTCCTGTAATCCTTAGCATGTCCTGGTACTATAGGCTCATCGTCCACATACTGTATTATCAGGTTCTTAAATGCAAGCTGCTTATTATTGGCAGTATCTATATGTTTTCTGCCGTACTGGTATCTCTTATATACTTTTTTTTCGGCGTCGTATACAAAATACGGCGATGCATATCCCGAAAATTGGATCGTCACCTTAGCGGCTTCCTTTCCGGAAGCAGGGTCTGTATCCGCGTCATAAAATTTGAAATGCCCTTCATAGCCGTCTTTATATTTCTTGCGGTATTTAAGCGTGCTCATGCCGGCTGCAAGTCCTTTTGAACTTGTAAACGCATTATGCGGCGCGGATATGCTGTTGTCACGGAAAAATACTTTTCCGCCATATCCCGAAAGCCCGCTTATATTATCGACATTAAGCTTGTCTATCTTTGAAAGCGCAAATTTGGTATGTCCAAAATGCACGAATACCGCATCATATTCTGAAGCAACGCTTACATAATAATGCCTTGCGCTTCTTACTGAACCGAGTTTTTTCACATCAGGGTCTTCAAATATACCCATAAGCCTCGTTATTCCGCCCTCAACTTTTGCTTCGTATAAAATCGACGCTTTTGATATGCCGCTGTGGAACCTTGCCGCATACTCGATATTATTTATCATGACCGCATACGGTCTTTTTTTCGCTTTCTTTTCAGATATATACTGTCCGGTAAGAAGGCTTTTTGCCTTTCCCGCGTACGGATCCTCCGTAGGAAGGGGTTCTGCCGTCGGCGCTTCCGTTGCGGAAACTTCAGTCGTCGGCGCGGGCGTCGCGGTATCATTTGCCTTCTCTTCCTGCTTTTTTCCTTTCCCGCATCCCGATGCAAATGCCAGCGCGCACAATACAATAAATACTGCCAATAAATTTTTTCTCATAATTTCCTCCTATTGTGAATCTACCTTGTGATCCCAAGTTCATTAAGAATATTTCTCTGCACATCTTCCATTATAAGCCTGTCCTCATCAGTCATATGATCATATCCGAACAAGTGAAGTATACTGTGAAGTATAAGAAACGACAACTCCCTTTTTACGCTGTGTCCGTATTCTTTCGCCTGGCTTATCACATGCTCATACGATATAACAATATCTCCTAACATCAGCCGTCCGGTATCATAATCAAACTGCGAATAATCTTCTTCATCTATCATATCATAATTGCATGGCGGTTTAAAATCCGTGACCGGAAAAGACAGCACGTCGGTCTCTGCATCTATATCCCGGTTCTCTTTGTTGATGATCCTTATCGTTTCACGCGATGTGATAAGCAGGCTGCATTCCGCTTCATATTCGCATGACAGATAATCGAGCGCTTTATCAAGCAAAAGGCGGGCAAGGCTTTCGGTATCCGTATCGATATCAAATTCCTTACCGTAATCATTCTGATAATATATATAACTCATAAAACATCTTTCCAATCATATCTAATGGTTTTTCCTCGTTCTTTTTTTGGCGGCTGCCTCGTAATCATCATAAGCCTTTACGATCTTCTGTACAAGCGGATGCCTTACAACATCCCTTGACGTAAGATACGAATAACCTATCTCGTCAACGCCTTTAAGGACCTTTACCGCATGTTCAAGCCCCGATACCGTACCGTAAGAAAGATCTTTCTGCGTAAGGTCTCCCGTTATGATAACTTTTGAGCCGTAGCCTATCCTCGTAAGGAACATCTTCATCTGCGCCGGAGTCGTATTCTGCGCTTCATCAAGTATTATATATGCGTTATCAAGCGTACGTCCCCTCATATATGCAAGCGGCGCCACTTCTATCGCCCCTTTTTCCATGTTGCGCATAAAACTCTCCGCGCCCATTATCTGATACAGCGCGTCATAAAGAGGACGCAGATACGGATCTACTTTGCTCTGCAGGTCCCCCGGAAGGAACCCAAGCTTTTCGCCCGCTTCTATCGCCGGCCTTGTAAGTATTATCCTGCTCACTTCGTCATGCTTAAAAGAATTGATCGCCATTGCCATAGCAAGATAAGTCTTTCCGGTACCGGCAGGCCCTATACCGAATACTATCATTTTATTTCTGATATTATCAACATACTGTTCCTGCCCGTGAGTCTTCGGCTTGATCGGCTTGCCAAGCACAGTGCGGCATATCACGTCTGAATCCATATCCGCTATTGAAGACGAATCATTCTCCATTTCCAGTGCAATGGCGTAATTTACGGCCTGTTCGGTTATCTCCGTATTATTATCCGAAAGCCTGATAAGCTGGTTAATGACATTCCCGCATGCCTCGCTTTTTTCGGCAGATCCTATGATCTTGCATATCCCGTCCCTGACAATGATCGACACATCAAATGCCCTTTCGATAATCTTTATATAAGAATCCAGTTCTCCGAAAATATTTTTTTCATGCGCTGCAGTAATTTCAATTATCTTCTCCGTCCTGCTCATCAGTAGCATCCACTCTCCAGTCCTGTTCGCTCACAGCCGTCCTCTGCGTCTGAGGCACGGTAACAAAAACTTTTCCTTCCGAACGGCATATGCCGTCTTTTATACTCACCTGTACATCTTTTGAATTAACTATCGCGCCTTCCTCTATCAGATTGTTAAGATACAGCCTGAGATTGGTACGCGCTTTATTTACCGCTTCTTCATTATTATATGTTGCGAAAACGGGTTCATATTCACTAAGCGTCCTGCGTGTTACCGAAATATCATTAAAATCTATTCCTGCTATCTTCAGGTTCACACACTCTTTCATTATATCATAATTTTCATAGGAATCAAATTTATTTAACGGGTTTTCCAAAAAAAAGAGACTGCCGCATATATTAAGGACTCTGCTCTTTTTCTTTTTTCCGGTATACTGCCTGTACATATATATCATATCAAATTCATCCGAATACTTATATTTCGTATCCAGATATATGTCGGCATCCGCATATACCGGATTCTTTTTAACCACCTCACCGCTGTCATTATATATATTTATGATACCGGATACAAGCACGTCGCCCTTTTTTACCTTATCTCCGGGCCTTACCATAGGCGTCCCCGCCCGTGTGATAATGGATCTTACCGTGCCCTTCGAAGAAGCCGTTATGCTTGAATAATTTCCGGTATTATCCTGCATACTTTCCATAACATTTGCTTCCAGCACTTTAATATATACATTGGTGCCGCGAAGTTCGGCAGATACCCAGCTTATATCATTATATCTGTTTCGTATAAGCCTCTCTATCTCGTCGCCGGAAACCTTATCAATACTCATTCCCTCGCATACGCCGATTTCCGAAAGATATTCTCTTATTTCTTCATCCGTATGTTTTAGTTCCCCTGAAATATCAATGTTCCATACAATCTTCGACAATATATATATTATCGCCATAAAAAGGATAAAACACGGCGCAAGGGATTTCTTAGAAAGCACGGCTTTGATAATAAAAGGCAGTCCTTTGCGGTATATTATGTGCGGATACGTAGATGTCTTATATGCCGTATCGTGTATCTTAAAATAATCTCCCGCGTACATATAAAACGTATGCTTTCCGTCTCTTTGCCTTACTTTCCGTATATATATTTTGTGATGCCTGCACAGATTAATAAACCTCTCGGGTGAATTGCCGCTAAGTTCCACAAAGAGATATCCTTTTATCCACCGGATAATAAGTTTTAACACACAACCCCTCCATATACTATTCTGATAAATGTACCTCGCATATATTGCCGTCAATCCTCATATCATTATCCGTATAATAATTGATACACAGCTTTGTCCCAAAAACCGCCACCCTGCAGTTTTTTCCCTGTATGCGTATAAGCTCTGACGTATATTCTATTATTCCTTTATAATTTTCGATATATATATGATTCCGCCCGTAAGAAGTTACAATACAGGCTCCGCCCACTACGTCCGCGGGCAGGTTAAGATGTTCCGAAACATAATTAAGAGGTCTTGCCTTCATGGCAGTTCTCCCGCAAATATTTATCTTTAAAATATATGCCGCGGCAAAATTTTTAATGCAGGATCTTTTTCCTGAGATATGTATTGAGTTTCTTTTCAAACAGGGCGTAACTTACCGCTCCGGCGCACACTGTGACAAAGACGGCAAAAACCGCCCCTATAAGAGCCGTCCCGTCGCATATCCCGTCAGGGCACAGATAACGGTTATACAGACGTACTATAAAATAATGTATAAGATACATAGAATAGCTTATATCTCCAAGCCATACGAATACACGGGGTATCTTTGCGCCGTATCCCGCCACAAAGATACCGTTAAAGATAATAAATGCAGGCACTCCGTATATTACAGCCCTGCAGCTGTAAGAAAATACTTTGTCGTAATCCACGACCCACAGAAGCGCATATGAACATACCGCCAGCAAAAATACAGGCAGCCTTACCGAAATATCCATATTTTCATAATGCGCGGCGGCATATCTGTGGATTTCGTACGCAAGTATCCCATATATAAATTCAGTCATGATCGAATCAGTAAAAAACCGTACGATAACATTGCCGCCTTCATAAAAACTCCCTGCGATCACAAGGACAAATATTATGAGCGAAGCAATTATCCCCCTGTATTTTTTGCTGATCTTTAAAGACACCCATATTATGAGATAAAAAAACATTTCATAATTAAGAGTCCAGCCTACGCGTACTATAGGCTGTATCGTATCTCCGATCGTATACGGTATGAAAAATATTGATTTAAGAAGCATTAAAGGATCGGCCGTAGTCTTATCAAAAAGCTGCGGCGCGGCAGTTACCCCGATATAAGTTACGGCAGTCATAAAATAATATAAAGGCGCGAGCCTTATTAACCTTTTTACGAAAAAATAATCCGTATCCGTTTCGGTAACGTACATCATTATAAATCCGCTTATGCAGAAAAATATATCTACACCAAACGCGCCTTTTCCTATAAACGCCATATGGTTAAATATCACGCTTATGGCTGCTGCCGCCCTTAAAAGCTGTATGCTGTCAAACCTCCGGTTATAAAACCCGTTATCCAAAAAGTTCACCCCAATCCGGACGAAAAGACTTTTCAATATACTTAAAAGCGTCTTCCTTATCCTTATGCATCTGTTCCTTTAATTCGGACAGACTTCCGAATTTTACTTCTTTACGCCTGAAACTAAGAAGCCCTACGGCAATATCTTCTCCGTATATATCGGCATCAAAATCAAATATATAGGTTTCCGCCCCGACGCTCCGCATTCCTTCTATAGTGGGCTTTAATCCTATATTTGTCACGCCCTTATATATCCTGTCTTTATATTTTACAAGCGATGCATAAACCCCGTTTGGCGGAATAAGCTTAATCGGGGAGACAGGTGTATTTACCGTCGGCATATCAAGCGTCCTGCCAAGTTTTCTGCCATGTTCCACAGCTGCATATATCGTATACGGACATCCAAGCATATCGTTTACAGCTTCCATATTGCCCTTTAAAAGCTCTGACCTTATAAGCGTACTTGCTGCCTCGTATCCCGAAACACATTCCTTTTTAATTACTTCAAGGGCAATTTTATATTCGCTGCATAATCTGAAAAGAAGGTCTGTATCGCCGGCTCTCTGATAGCCAAAACGAAAATCCTCTCCGACTATAACAGCTTTTGCGTTGATCTTATCAATAAGGACATCCTTAAAAAATTCTTCCGGCGGCATATGCATAAGCCTGCGATCAAAAGGACATTCCACCAGTATGTCTGCGCCTGTTTTAGAAAGCATGATCCTTTTTTCGTCCGCCGTATATATATATTTCCTCCCGTCTTCTTTAAGGGCTTCGCCGGCAGATATGTCAAATGTAAATACTACAGACTTATACCCATCCTTCTTATAATTAAGGGTATGTCTGATTAGTTTTCTGTGCCCTATGTGCAGTCCGTCAAATTTGCCTATCGTAACTGCCGAGGGTTCTGTAAATTTATTATCCGATCCTTTGATTATCTTCATCCGTGCCGCTCCTAAAACATTTTGAGTACGCGGTATGTATCCGTACCGCTTTTTTTGTATATGGCTTTAAATATACCGTCCGACAGATATACGGCTATCGAATCTTTTATATCTATAAAAGGTTCTATGCTTCCTTTTTTTTCATACGGGAGAAACATATCTTTTGAAACATCATTCCCGTTCTTTACCCTTATGTCATATTCCTCTTTCATTATCGCTTTATCGAGCGCAAAAACATCTCCCATACGGACAATATACCCGGACAGCGCGGATAATCCGCCCTCCTTTACGATATCTTCCGCCTGCGCAAGCGTAATGCTGCTTTCAATATCAAATACTCCCGAACGCACTCTTTCAAGTTCCGACATACACGCCCCGCATCCAAGGGCTTTTCCTATGTCGTCGCACAGCGAGCGTATATAAGTTCCCTTTGAAACCTTCGCCCTTAACTTAAATTCCTGGTGCTTTGTATCAGTGTCAAAAACATCAAGCGAATATACATATACCGCTCGTTCTTTTCTTTCGACCTCTATATTATTTCTTGCAAGCTCGTATAATTTTTTCCCGTTTACTTTTACCGCGGAATACATCGGCGGCGTCTGCATGATATTTCCGACAAACATCTTTGCCGCGTTTATTATACCCTGTTCGTCGCCGTCATATCTTCCTTCTTTTAATATATTTCCGGTCATATCAAGAGTATCCGTCACAATGCCGAGCTTTACCTTAGCAACATATTCTTTATCCTTATCGGTCATATATCCGCACAATTTGGTCGCTTTCCCGATACATACCGGAAGCACTCCTTTTGCTTCCGGGTCAAGCGTACCGGTATGTCCTATTTTTTTTATCCCGGTAATCTTTCTTAATACCGCCACAACATCATGCGATGTGTAACCTTTTTCCTTATATATATTTATGATTCCGTCCAACTATAAAATAACTCCAATCCTGCTTATAAGTTTTTCCATCTGTCCACAAAGATCGCCGTACAGGGTGCATCCCGCCGCTTTTACGTGTCCGCCGCCTCCGAAACTTACCGCAACTTTGCTTACGTCCGTACTGCCGTTTGCGCGCAGGCTGACTTTATATTCATTTTCTTTAAGCTGATATACAAATACCGCTGCCTTTACGCCTTTTGTAAGTCGTAACTGATTTACAATGCCTTCCAGATCCTGCGCCGTAACGTCATATTCCTTCATAAGTTCTTCCGTCGCTACTGACACAATAACTTTGCCGTCAAGGATGAGCCTGCTCTCCAATATGCATCTTCCGAGTATGAGGTTTTGCTTATAGGTTTTCTCATAAAACGATTCGTCGATTATCTTATCGGTATCTATATCTTTTTCCAGAAGGAATCCTGCCGTTTCCATAGTTTTTCTCGAAGTATTGCTGTATGTAAACACACCCGTGTCATGCACTATCCCCGTATATAACGCCGTCGCTATGTCGCTGTCTATCACAGACTCGTCAAACAGGCCAAAGACTACCTCGCAGGTCGAGCTTGCTTTCGGTTCTACCAGATTGATCTGCGCAAATCCGTTATTGCTTATATGGTGGTCTATGTTTACGGTATGCTTTGCCGAATTAAAACATTTTCCCTGGTCGCAGTGCCTGTCGACCGAACTGCAGTCGAGCGATATGAACAGATCCACAGGTTCCGTAATCTCATCCGGTTTCGCAGCTTCATACCCTTTTATATAGCTAAATACTTCCGGTATCTTATCTGAATATACATATACTTTTTTATCCGGATATACTTTCCGTATATATTGATAGACGGCAAGGCACGCGCCGGCGCAGTCGCCGTCCGGCCGCACATGTCCTCCTACCGCTATCGTATCGGACATCTCTATAGCATTAAAAATATCATTCTTCATTGCTTTTTTCCTCTCTCATGAGCTTATTGATCTTACTTATCATATTAACGCCATATTCAATAGCGCCATCAGGCACAAATTTAATCTCGGGCGTATAGCGCATATTCATACCGGCAGCCACCCTGCTTCTTACAAAAGGAGCCGCTTTTTTCAATGCTTTAATCGCTTTTTCCTTAACCTCATCATCTCCATATACGCTTACACGCACAGTGGCGTATCTAAGATCTCCCGTTACCGATACTCCCGTTACCGAAGTCATATCGGGAATGGCGGGATCTTTTACCTCATCTCTTATGATCCTGCTTATCTCGCGAAGCATCGCTTCATTTATCTTTGTTTCTTTTATATATTTCTTACTGCTCTTTCGGTTCATGATAATAGCCTCCGTTAAACTGCAAAGGAACTGCATAAAACAGTCCCCCTGCATAAAGTATGTTATTATTTTCTTGGAACTTCAACCATTACATACAGTTCTACCCTGTCTTCTATGCTGATATCATTAAAGCCTTCAAATACAAGTCCGCATTCATATCCCGCAGCGACTTCCTTAACGTCGTCTTTGAATCGCTTAAGCGATGCCAAAGCTCCTTCAAATATCTGTTCATCACCGCGGCTTATACGCGCCCTGCAGCCTCTTTCGATCTTGCCGTCAAGCACATAAGAACCTGCAATGGTTCCAAGCCCTGACGCTTTAAATGTCTGACGGACTTCCGCATGACCGATAACCTTTTCTTCATATATAGGATCTAACATTCCCTTCATAGCCGCTTCAATATCGGCAATGGCATCATATATTACCTTATAAAGCCTTACATCAACTTTTTCACGCTCAGCCGTCGATTTTGCCATATTGTCAGGACGCACATTGAATCCTATGATAATAGCGCTTGAAGCAATGGCAAGCGATACGTCGGATTCAGTAATTGCTCCTACTCCGCCATGGATTATCCTTATTGCAACTTCCTCATCCGATAATTTCAGGAGGCTTTGTTTAACTGCCTCAACAGAACCCTGTACGTCAGCCTTTACTATAATATTAAGTTCTTTTATGTTTCCTGCCTGGATCTGGTTGAACAATCCGTCAAGAGACATTACCGACTTGGTATCTTCTATAAGTCTTGCCTTGCTCTGGCTTATATATGCATCAACGATCGTCCTTGCCTCTTTTTCACTGTCGGTTGTGATAAATACCTCTCCGGCGTCCGGAACTACATTAAGTCCGAGTATCTCAACCGGTGTAGACGGCGCAGCTTCCTTTACTTTCTTTCCTCTATCGTCCATCATAGCGCGGACTTTTCCGTGCGCCGAACCGATAACGATATGGTCGCCTATCTTTAACGTACCTTTCTGTACGAGTATCGTGGCAACAGGTCCTCTTCCTTTATCAAGCCTTGCTTCTATTACTATTCCTCTTGCATTCCTGTCGGGATCCGCTTTAAGCTCAATTATCTCCGCAGTAAGAAGTATCATTTCCAGAAGATTTTCTATTCCTTCGCCCGTCTTTGCCGATACCGGGACAAATATCGTCGAACCGCCCCATTCTTCCGAAACAAGTTCATATTCTACAAGTTCCTGCTTTACGCGCTCTACGTTAGCGCCCGGTTTATCAATTTTATTTACTGCAACTATGATCTCAACGCCCGCCGCTTTTGCATGGTTGATCGCTTCCACCGTCTGCGGCATAACGCCGTCGTCCGCCGCAACGACAAGTATCGCGATATCAGTAGACTTTGCGCCTCTCATACGCATTGATGTAAATGCTTCGTGTCCCGGCGTGTCTAAGAAAGTTATATTCTCGCCGTTGCACTCAACCATATATGCGCCTATATGCTGTGTAATGCCTCCGGCTTCCCTTGCAATTACGTTAGTATTCCTTATCGCGTCAAGAAGCGAAGTCTTGCCATGATCGACGTGTCCCATTACACACACTACAGGAGGACGCTTAACGAGCCTTGATTCATCTTCTTCGCCTTCTTTAAGAAGCTCCGCGATAACATCCACCTTTTCCTCTTCTTCGGCGATACAGTTGTACTCAAGCGCGATCTCCGAAGCCTCATCAAATGAAATCTCCTGACTTATGGATACCATCTGTCCCTTCATGAAAAGTTTCTTTACTATCTGCGCCGGCGGAACTTTTATCATATCGCCGAGTTCTCTAAGCGTCATCTTTTCAGGGAGCGTGATCGTACGGATCGTATCCTCAGGTTCTTCATGCACTACAACTTCAGGTTTTATAAATGCCCCTTTACGGTTAGGATCTTTCTTCTTATTAGGTTTTGTCATTCTGATCGTATCATTGTCGTCATAGATCTTTTTCTCTTTTGCGTATTTTTTATTGTTATCTTTTTTACCGCCTTTTGAGCCTCTCTGGTTCCTTCCGCTCTTTTGTTCCTGCTTGATGCCGTCAAATCCCGACTGGCTCTTTTTGAATTTTTCAAGCACTCTTGTATCGTTTCCGTCCTGACTGCGCATACCGCCTTTTTGTCCGTTTTGGTTTCTTGACATTCCCGGGCGTCTGTCGCCGCGGTCGTTTCTGTTTCCTCTGTCGGACGGGCGTTCATTCCTGTAATTATTTCCTCGCGCGCTTCCGCCGTTATCATTTCTTACAGGTCTCTGCGGTTTCCTTTCTTCCTGCGCCGCAGGCTTTTTATTATCCTCTTTTAAAGACGGCTCTTTCTTTGGAGCATCTTTCTTTTCTTCCTTCTTTGGCGGCTCTTTCTTTGACGCTTCCTTTTTAGGCGCGTCTTTTTTATTACCCGGAGAATCATCTGGCTTTGCCGCCTTTGTTTTTGCCCCTGCTGCCGGTTCTGCAAACTTACGGAGCAAAAAAGCAATAGCGGGGTCTTCTATATTACTGTTCGCCCCTTTTACCTCGAAACCATTTTCATTCAACAGCTTTACAAGATCAGAACTTTTTATTTTCAAGCCCTGCGTCTGTAAACTTTTTGAAATCTCATGTATTTTCATTTTTGCCATATATCTACTACCTCCTGGTTAATATTCTGAATAATGGCATCAGCCAGCCCCCGGTCAGTTACGGCCAATGACGACCTGTATTCTTTCCCGATGCAATGCCCCAGTTCGTCTTTCGTACCGTATACAAAAAACGCTGTTTCGTAAAATTCACACATATTGTAAAACTTTTTTTTGGTATTGGCAGATGCGTCGCCGGCTACGATCACAACATATGCATTTTGTGACTTTACCGCTTTTTCCACAGCAAATTCACCGCTTTTTATATTGCCGGACTTCATTGCAAAACCAATATAAGAATATACCTTATTTCTTTTCAATACCTGACATCTGCCTTTCTATAACATCATAAACCTCATCAGGCACAGCCGTTCCAAGCGAACGCTCTATAGCTCCCGATCTTCTTGCTTTATGCAGACATTCTGCCGAAGGACATATATAAGCTCCCCGTCCGTTCTTTCTGCCTGTGTCATCATAGACGATATCTCCTTCGGGCGTTTTTATCACCCTCATAAGCTCGATCTTTTTCTTTAATTCATGACAGCCAACACACGTACGCATTGGTACCCTTTTTGTTTTCAAGCAGAAACCTCCTTAAAAATCAGCGTCGCTCTTAATATCAATCTTATATCCGCTTAACTTTGCGGCAAGCCTTGCGTTCTGTCCTTCTTTTCCTATAGCCAGCGACAGCTGGTAATCAGGTACGATAACGCTCGCTTTCTTCTCTTCTTCATCGATTTCTACAGATATTACCTTTGAAGGGCTTAGGGCATTTTCAATGAGAGTTCCCGGATCGTCGCTCCAGTTGATTATGTCAATCTTCTCTCCTCTAAGCTCCTCAACCACTTCATTAACCCTGGCGCCGTTTACGCCTACGCAGGCACCTACGGGATCTACGTCAGGATTATCTGAATATACCGCCATCTTTGTGCGGGAACCTGCTTCTCTAGCAATAGCCATTATCTCAACGGTTCCGTCGGCGATCTCTGCAACTTCGTATTCAAAAAGCCTTTTTACTAACTCGGGATGCGTCCTTGAAACGCTTATCCTTGGTCCTTTTGTAGTATCTTTTACTTCCACGACATAAAGCTTTATCGTATCGGACGGTCTGAAATGTTCTGTCTTAACCTGTTCATTTTCAGTAAGTACAGTATCTATCTTGCCAAGATTTATCGATATATTGCCGTTAACTATCCTCTGTACGGTTCCTGTGATTATATCTCTTTCTTTTTCATAATACTGGTTATATATTACTTTTCTTTCTTCCTCGCGTATCTTCTGCACAACTACCTGCTTCGCCTTCTGCGCGGCTATCCTTCCGAAATTCTTAGGGGTTACGACAACATTTACGGTATCGCCCGGTGCTATATCGTTTCCAAATTCTTTTCTTGCGTCCGAAAGGCTTATCTGCAGAACGTCGTCTTCAACTTCTTCTGTCACTTCTTTTTCGGCGTATACGTTTACTTCCCCTGTTTCCCTGTCAATATTCACCTTGATATTATCAGCTTTGCCAAAATGGTTTTTACATGCCGCAAGCAGTGAATTTTCTATAGCTTCCAATATGATATCTTTACTTATCTCTTTTTCTCTCTCAAGCTCGTCAAGCGCTGCAATCAGGTCCTTACTATCAATCTCGCTCATTTTAATTATCCTCCTAAAATATAACATTAATAAATTATTTAAAAATCAATTGATAATCTTATTACCGCAATATCGCTGCATGGAATGTTTTTAGTCTCTTCTCCCAAAAATACCAAAACCGTATCCCCGTCATAGCCGTCAAGCCTTCCTGTAAACTCCCTGGCGTTTATCTGTCTGCCGTTTTCCGTTATGGATATGTTCTTATACAGCTTGATATCTACATCTTTGCCGATGCTCCTTACAAAGTCGCGCGGTTTTTTTAACTGTCTGCCAAGTCCCGGCGAACTTACTTCCAATATATATGAATCCTCTATGAAATCATTTTTATCAAGTATATCGCTCATCGCCCTGTTCACAAGCTCGCAGTCGTCAATCGTGATCCCGCCTTCTTTATCTATATAAGCCCGCAAAATATGGTTATTTCCCTCTTTTACATATTCTATATCCACAAGTTCAAAATTATTATCATTTATAACGGGAAGTATAAGCTCTTCAGCCTTTTTTTCATATTCTTCTCTTTTTCCCAAATTTTCACCTCGTTTTCCGACATTTCCAATCAACAAAAAGTTAAGAGTGAACTTGCGTCCACTCTTACCATAACAGTCACTTAACCGTATACAGTATATCACCATCTGCCTGTCTTTGCAAGCCTTTATGGTAATCAAACAGTCCGTAGGGGAATCGAACCCCTGTTTTCGCCGTGAGAGGGCGACGTCTTAGCCGCTTGACCAACGGACCAATCAATCAACATTTGCTATCATACACTATAATAACAACAAATGCAAGTATTTTTTTGAAAAATGCGAAGATTAACCTCTGTTTTGTCTTCTCTGCACATACTCTTCAAAATACTTAAGCAGTTCTTTTCTGGTAATGATGCCTATAAAACAGTTCCTGTCGTCGACCATGCACAAAAAATTCTGTGATTTTAAGCCGTCTATGAGCGTCTTGTTGTTAACCATATCCTTAACGGCAGGATTTCTTGTCTTATTGACAATATCCGAAGCATTTGAAGTCTTAAGCGCGTCAAGTCCGCCCTTCTTATCTATATACCACAGCATATCGCCTTCGCTTATCGTTCCGGCATATTTACCCGATCTGTCTATTACCGGTATAGTTGCAAAACCGCTCTTGCGTATAACTGACAGCACCTCTTCCAAAGAATCCGTGTCATATACATACGTTACGGTATTCTTGGGTTTCAGTATGCTGATGATGTTCATCGTATCTCTGTTTTTTCCAAGTATAAGATTAAAATATTCCTCTGTCTGGTCAACTTCTTCGCGTATTACCCTGCCGTATGTATCAAGCACAGAAAGGAACACCTTCTTATCTTCTTCGGAGATTTCCTCTTCGATCCTGTCCCTTATCTTCTTCATTCCTTTTCTCTGCTGCTCGCATTTCTCCCTGCCTGAAGACGTAACTTCGACATATGTTTTTTTGTTATGCGAGTCAAGCTTCCACAAAAGCCAGCCTTCCTCACTCATCTCACGCACGATCTCCGATACCTTGACCATGGGCGCATTAAAATTTTTCTTTATCTTTTCAAGATAAACCTTTCCGTCGTTTTCGCCGTTATCTGCTTCCTGTATAATTTTCCACAATATAATATATTCCGTTCTCGATAGTACTTTAAATACTGACGTAACATCAGAAAATTCAAGAAATTTGTCAAATAAACTGCTGCTATTCTGATTATTCAATACAATCCGCCTCCTTTTCGCATACAATATATTTAATATACAATAAATTCATCTTTTTTTCAAGTAAAGTTTAAATAATATAAATAATCATTTTAAAAAGTCCATAATTGATAACTGATTAGACTGCGGAAGGTCTCCGAAAATACCAAGTTCGCTTAGTTTATCCGTAAGCTTGGTTCCTATGCGTGTCCTGTTCCTGAAATCTTCTATCGACGAAAAAGGCTCTTTGGCCGCTTCCGCCTCAACAGTCTCCGCAGCTATCCCGCCCATTCCGTCTATAGTGCCAAACGACGGCATGAGTTTCCCGTCTGTTATGATGAAGCGGTCCGCTTTCGCCTTATACAGATCTATCGGTTCAAATTTTATTCCTCTTGCGTACATTTCCTGTACAATACGCATATCCTTCTTCATTTCCTTATCTTTCGCCGTAAGATTATTCGCATTGTCAAGCTCGTTAAGCTTCTTTTCAAGAACCGCCCTGCCCTGAGCCATTATCTCATAATCAAAAGTCTTCGCGCGTATACTGAAAAATGCGGCATAATATGCAAGCGGTTCATATACTTTAAACCACGCTATCCTTATTGCCATCATAACATATGCGACCGCGTGCGCTTTCGGGAACATATACTTTATCTTAAGGCATGAAGATATATACCACTCGGGGATATTATTTTCCCTCATTGCTGTTTTCATTTCATCCGTAAGCCCTTTTCCTTTACGCACGCTTTCCATTATCTTAAACGCCATGCTGTTTTCAACGCCGTTAAGTATAAGATATGTCATAATATCATCTCTTGTACATATTGCCGTTGACAGAGTACATTCTCCCGATTTTATCAAATCCTGCGCATTATTCGTCCATACGTCGGTACCGTGTGACAACCCGGATATCCTTACCAGCTCCGAAAAAGTTGACGGCAGGGTATCCCTCAGCATCTGCATTGAAAATTCAGTTCCGAATTCTGGGACGCCAAGGCTTCCAAGGTCAAATCCTTCTATATCTTCCGACGAGATATTAAGCGCCTCTGTGCCGTAAAACAAAGACATGACTTTCTCATCATTTAACGGCAGTTTCTTTACGTCTATGCCTGTAAGATCCTGCAGCATCCTTATCATCGTCGGATCATCGTGTCCAAGTATATCAAGCTTAAGAAGATTGTGCTCTATTGAATGATATTCAAAATGCGTCGTGATTATATCCGCCGACA
>CANQDW010000002.1 GCA_947593975.1 uncultured Lachnospiraceae bacterium | reverse complement strand
AAGGCCTCCTTATGATAATTTATTTTATCATAGAAGACCTCTTATAACATCATTTACAGAAAAAGTTTCACATTCTCGCAATTTCTTTGGGACTACCAATGATGGTAGTAGGTTAGCCCTCTTCGATTTCTTTTATTTACCCGCCTTTTTTAGATATTTGCGTATAATTACTCAAATTCAATTTCTTCTTCTGCTTTTGTAAAAACTTCTATCTGATTATCAATGTCTATTGAATTAACCACCCATCCTCTTAACATACATAGTCGAATAAATTCATCAATTCTATTTACACCATTCATTTCTTTTAAAGTAACAACAACACCAAATTGCAATCCTCTTCCATTTTTAGTTTCCAGTCTCTCTTTAGTCTTGATGCTTAGTCCCCACATACCTGATTGATATGCTTTTCTAGGTCTTGGTCTGTCTTTTATCGCTTCACAAATATGCTTTACATTATCCCACTTTCGATATAGTTTTCTTGCATCTTCCTCATAAATCAAATTAAGCCCTTCTTCTGCTTGTTTGTTATAATTAATCGCTTTAATAACCGCTTTCCCTTTTTGTTCCATAATTCGTCCGAAATGTATATCCATTTCTGTGTTTGTATAATCAACTCCTTGATTTCTATCGCTTTTTGGAAAATATGCTAAAGTAGCTTTCGCATAAAAGGGATGCGCATTCATATCTTGTGGTACTGGAATATTATAAGTATATACCTCATATTCATCAATTGTTCCTGTCATAATAAACCGTATCTCATCATCTTTAGAATGTAAAATATCCTCAATTTTTTTAGGAACGAGTCCATAGCCTTTTATATAAGTAGTGTTATCCTGCCTATTCCAACCTGCTGCTGAATCAATTATTAGTGCCTTTGCAACTTCTCTACTAAACTTCATAACATATATAAGATATGCCATTTTTCTAGTTATCCATGGAGCAGCAAAAGATGTCCCTGATACAGTTGCTTTTCCAAGCGGTTCGCATACAACAATCTTTTCTGATCCATCTCCTCCATAATAACAAACATCTGGTTTATAGAAAAATTCTAATACCGGTCCTTTTCTTGAATAAGATGCAGGATTACCTTGAAAATCAACGGCATTTACTACTAAGGAATTCAACGAATCTGCCGGAGCACCTATTCTTGTTACATTTGAAATTTTTTTCTTATTCGTACCTGCCACTATAAAAATCACATCATACTCGTACTGAATTCGATCCAATTCTGCCGCTTCAGGAGATATAAAATTATCGTCTACTTCCATTGCAGATCCTAATGATAAATTCCATACTTTTATATCTCTGTTTTTCGCTACAATATTACGTATCATTTTTAATATTGCAAATGAACTAAATTGTCCTGCTTTCGCAACACCAAAATGTTTCACTCTAAATCTCCCACATCCATCTTCTAATCTAGGATTAAAAGATGGTCCATCTACAATAATTGATGAAACTGCTGTTCCGTGAAAGAAATCCTCTGGTTCTAAATCAATATTTGAATCTATACACCTTTCATATTCAACCCATTCATTAAAATATACAGATTTATCAAATTGAGTATCTATCACCCCAACAATAGGTTCATTCGTTGGTTTTGGAATATCGATTTTCTCATTATATCTTTTTTCATCACTAATTTCCGGAGTAATCTCAGCAAAATTTCTAACACTCATAGCAATAAGATATGGTGCTTTATCTCGCAAAATTTCAATTTCCCTTGGTTCCAATCGAAGAGTTGTATCGTCAATCATATTCGCATTAATCATATCAATTCCCAATTTTCTTAGAAGCTCAGTTGTCTCAATCCCTGTCTTATAGATTGTAACAATTGACTGTTCACGTACCTTGTCATTTGCCTTATCTATTTGAAAGCTTTCCACATAACTTGCATCAACAACCGCTTTTAAAAAAGTGCTTTTTACCATAAGTTTACTATTGTATTCGCCTTCATTAATTTTTTGTGTTTCTTTATCAGAAATCTCCCCACCATATATTTCCTGAACTATTTTCCCACACTTTTCCAAATAATCTATAGTTTTCTGCAAAGATTCTAACGATAGAAAATAAGTAAATACGTGTTTTTTTACTAATTTATTTTTACTATTATATTCTTCTACAAATTTGGCACCTCGTATTGATTGGTTTGGATGCCGACTCCCTTCTCCCAAAAATAATTGCAAACGATTACTTTTTGCAACAACGCATGTATAATGAACGCTTACTAATGCTCCACCTATCAGCCTATCATTTTGCCAACGTAAAAATATATCCGTAAGTTGTTTCTGAAGGTTATTAATATGGTCTGCCGTAACTTTCATTCCTTTAGGAAGATTTATAGGTCCAAATCTATTCGTATTCTTTCTTTTTTGAAATTGCCCTTTTAATTGCAATATATTATTCATTTTTTTCACTCTCCTTTAGTTCCCTCGCCACACTACTCTTAGGTTTCTTTGCCAAAATTTCAATCTCTCTAATTGTAAATTTCTGTGCTTTTAGTTTCAGTAAATCTTCTGGTTTTAAACCATTAACTGTATAATACAATCTTCTAAAGTAATCCATTCCATCTTCCGGATCACTAAATGCTATTGATGTCTTGATAATATTCTTTAACTCACCCGGATATGGAATTGGGGACATTAATGAAATAATCTTACGAAACATTCTAATATCTTTATTTGCCAATTTAAATTTAGTCAAAAACTTATTTAAAAATTCTTCTGCAATAGATAATAAATCGTCTTGTGAATATCTATTAAAATCAATAACAGAATCAAATCGTCTAACTAATGCTTTATCAAAATATTCAAACAAGTTTGTTGTAGCCACTAATATAATCCTTTCATCCATCTTATCCATACCTTTTAGCATGGCCGATGTTGCTCTTCCCATCTCTCGCAAATCATTTGCATTTGTTCTGTCCAATGCAACTGCATCTATTTCATCAAAGAGAATAATTACTTTTTCTGGATGAACAAAACTATTTATTTCTTTAAATAAAGTTGATATATTTTTCTGTGTCTGTCCCAATTTACTATCAATTATTGCAGCAAAATCTACCATATATATTTCTCTATCTAAAATACGAGCTAACTGTTTTACCGCTTCTGTCTTTCCCGTTCCCGGTGCTCCCTGAAACATAAATTTATTGATGCCAGCATTATGAGCAACTGCATGAACAATTCCTAATAAATCTTGTGTTATATCTTCTGGCAACCATAAACTGTCGCTAATAGTCTCTATCTTTTCAAACATCGCTGACTCATTTTCATTTATCTGCGGTATAAAGGTATTCGCATTAGACATTAATGCCATAATATATTCTGCTAATTGATAGTCACCTGCTTGATCAAAATCTTTTGCAATTTCATATGCCTCACTACGGAACCCTGCATCATTCTCTTCCACATAATACTTTATTAAATTTATAACGCTCTTTTTTTTCATGTGCGCCACTCCTATCTTTATTGTATATCTATATATTATACTTATGGGACATATTTGTCAATATTGGGACATGTTTTTCCATTAATATGTTATATAGCAGATGCCATATTGAATGCAGCAAAACCAATTTTCTAAAATTCCAATAAAAAAAGAAACCAGCATCTACCGAATAGAATACTGGTTTCCGTGTACGCATCATTTAAATTTTTTACTCATAAATAAATACCGCTTCCATATATCTTGCCATATTATATATTTTTTCTGCATCTGCCGGTTCCAAATTTATACATCCATGTGAACCTTTAGTTTTATATAGAGTATTACTCCATCTGCTCCAGGGCTGCCATGTAGCAGGATGAAATCCTATTCCTGTCCATGTAATCCTTACCCAGTATTTTACAAATGTTTCGTAATCTTCACCTACCATTGTATAATTAGTCCTGTGTTCTTTTATATAATACGTTCCCGTTGTAGTATGCCTTTCGCCCGGCAAACCACTTATACATCTGCATGAAAAAGCAACTTTCCCTTTTCTAAATACATATACCATTTGTTCACTAAGCGACACTTCTATATAATTTTTCGTATCCCAATCTTTCACATTTTTACCGTTACTTATCTTATAGGCACGATTTAAATATGTTATTTTTAACTCAGTTGTGATTGCTTCCTTATTTTCTTTAGTTGGATTCGTTATATATGACTCAATTTTTTTTGCCCCTATTTTTTTAGTTAGTATTTTTCTTAATTGAGCCAGTATTGTTTCATAATTCAACTGCCAGCCATAATCACCACCGATAACCGATACTGATTTTCCTGTATGGGATTTTAGTTTGCGCACTTTTCCTACTGTATTATATTTCTGGCAAATATCCTTTACCCATTCCGATATTTTCTTTTCATTATATTTAATTTTTCCATTCTTATAATCTATCCATTTATTAATATTCTTCGGAGTGATAGTTTCTGTAACGCCATTTCCAATATCACAATGTACAAATCGTACTACAGCATTATTTCTTATTAACAATTCATTTTGCAATTCACTATTATCACTTGTAATATCCGGTTCTTCATATATTCCCGGATATTCAGATCCATCAGTTATATTTACTGTTTTTTCTCCATTATTCAGCGCTTTTTTAATAATCTCATAAAACCTGTCGAATTTTATACTGTTTCCTATTTCCTCTTCAACACATATGTAATGTCCCTGAACTTCATCATATACTATGTCTGCTGATTTAGGTTTAACTATTACATAACTTTTGCTTCCTTTTATAATATCTGATTCAGCAAGATATTCCTCTAAAAATTTTTCATCATAATGTACTGTATAACCGACATCAATATTTTTACCTTTATTCCATGGAAACAAAAAACTGTCATGCTGGCTTTTAAACATATTTTCTATAGCCGTATTCCACTCTATCCCATAACCGATATCTTTACCGGCAATGGTTATTTTACCATCTCTTCTCCCCAATATTTCCAGTCTGTAATCATTGCAATAATCCTGTAATTTTTTTAATGATGATTCTATTGTTTCTCCTGACAATGAAAATCCATTAATTGCCGTTCCCGGATACCATCGGTTTCTATACGATATATTCTGATATAAAAACAGACCCGCAATACCTGCAACTATGGCAATATATACGATCAAAGCCACCATATAATACTTTTTTCTCATCACAAACCATATCCCCGTAATACTTATAGTCTTTTATCTGCACGCTCCGGATAATAACTAAGCCGAAACTTAAACACATACCCGCCAAAAGCATTCCAAAGCTGGCTGTCTGTCAACAGACAGAAATTAACCCCTCGCCTCGGAGTAGTATCAAAATGATACCAGCCTCCATTAATATATGCAAGATTCCAGTAATGTCTTCTTCCTCCCGGTGTTGGATATCTTTTTATCATCATATTTGATATCCCCGCCCTGTTTAAAAGCAGTCTCGACACTGCATAATAAGTATAACAATCTCCTGTCTGATAACGAAATGACCTTAATGCTGCATCCGGCCATGCAATATGGGAAGTATGATTTACATACGACATATGTCCTCTTATATAGCTGTATATTGCTCTTGCTTTTCTCTCATCAGACCAGCCTTTTGATATAATCCTTTTTAATACACCATCCGCAATATTTTCTGACGTTCCCGGATGATATACTTTTATTTTTGCCCATGATTTTGCTTTATTTCCATCTTTATCTTTCGCAGTAAACCATATCTTATAAGTACCCTCTTTACTCCAATTAATCTTACTTGTATCTGCTTTTACCTTTACTTTCCCATCACGTTCATCATATGCTTCTACAAATTGGGTGAAATCATATGTATTTTTCATATCTGAATAATACGTACGGATAACATCTCCATCACCGGTATAGCTTTTTTCCTTTACCAGCCCCGTAATTTTAGGAGGTTTGTTATCATTTGTCCCCCACCTTAAATAATATTCATCATATTCTGCATTGTATATATATAACGCCTCTCCCGTATACATTTCTATTTTGAGAAGCTCCAGTTCTGACAATGAGCCGTTATATTGTATATCTCCGCCGCGTTCGGTCTCAGTGCTGCTCCATGATGGTATATTTTTTGCAGTAAGCGTAACAACTCTTCTTACCGTCTCAACATTTTGCTCCGTATTCTCCTGCATCAGTGCTGTTTCCGGCAGTTCGGAAATTATTTCATTATATGCATAATAATATATGATTTTTCTTATTTTTCCTATTTCCGCATCATTTGTAATAATATTTTTAAAAATTACATTTCCTGTTATTGCGTCATATTCCTGCACTTCCTGCATAGATATTTCCGAAAATGTTACCGGAATACGTGACGGTTTTTTTTCTTTCCTTTCAACATTAATCGTATACTTTTCTATTATTTCGCCCTCACTCCGCACAGTAACACTGGCTGTGCCTTCTTTTTTACCTGTTATAACCCCATTTTTATCTGCATAGGCAACAGTTTCATCGCTGCTTCTGTATCTTACATCATCAAAATCATTTTTGATTTTCACCTGTTCCCCTATTTTTACATGTTTCACTTTCGTTTTGGCAAAAACATCCTGTGATTCCCCTGCAATACCTAATAAGACATATACAATGCTTATATATAAAAACATTTTTACCATACTGTTCATCATTTTTTTCATTGTTTTCCTTACCTTCTCAAACATTATTTTATGCTTTAACATATCTGATATTCTTTACTATACCATCGGTAATCTGAAACTGAAGCTTAGAAGCACCCTTTTTATAAGTATATACCCCAAGATAATCGCTGTTTTCGCCGTACGCATCAAAAACTTCACTATAGGAACTTCCTATAGAAATTCCTTCTTTTGTAGAAACATTTGAATTTAAGAATGTTATTCCGTTTATATATTCAGGACCATCATCAGTATTTGAATATGTGTATATTATTATATCTTTATATTTATATGTACGATCTTTTCCATCATATGCGCAGCTTTTGGCTGCTTTTACCTTCTTTGGTTTACCTGCTTTTTTCAATATTTTTTTTGCCGGTCCACCCATATATACGGTTGCTTTTTTATAAGTAAATTTGTAACCTTTGGATTTCGCCGCAGCCGGTGCCGTAACCTGTACAGATACCATAAACATAATAACTATAACTGCCAATAATCTTTGTATTTTTGTTTTTTTCATATGACTTTCTCCTTTATATTTAATAATTTTTAACTCTTCCATACTGTTCAATCTCTTTTTTCTGTGCATCTATCATTTCATAGTAAAACTGCCGTTTTTGTTCATACACTTTATCATAAGTCATGTCTCCCCTATGATCCTGCGCTTCATATTCCCTGCTTAAAACATCTCCCAAATATTCAGATATCTTATCTGCGCCGTTTCTGTTCATATGCAGTCCGCCATCATATGTATCCGTTTCATAATCAATTCCCGTTTCTTCTAACAACTCATAGAAATTAATATATCTGAGATTATATTTCCTGCTGTACATCATTATCTGTTTGTCATATGAATCATACCATATAGGCGCTAAGCTCGGCGCTTTGATCAAAATAAGCTTTATGCCGTTTTCATCACATAAATTACGGATTTTGTCCAAATATTCCATAGATAGATTCCCTAATTTCTCTTCCGCATTACCTTCGGGCAAAGAAATTTCATTTTCTTCCTCTTCGGTTTCTATGTCTGCCCACGGATCTATGATCTCATCTTTTTCTGCATCTGTATCTCCTATAAGCCATGACATATCGGCAACATCAGATTCACTTACCGGCAATACATCAATTCTCATATAATAGCCGTTATTGGCAACTTTCTTTCGTTTAAAATAATATTTTAAATCTTCTTTAGAAAGATTCATAATTCTGCTATGATATCTAAAAATAGGAAATATGTACTCTAACATCCTCTCATTATTACACATTGAAGCTTTTATGGCCTCATATTTTGTTTTTGACCATTTCATACCATCTAATGTCATTCGGTTATATTCTTCTTTTTGTGGTTCATCATACATGAGCGCTTGCACATTATATATAACAACCTTGGGGATTTCGTATCTCAAAGTGTCTTCAAGCATATAATATGACTGCCACGCAAGTTGCTGGGCATTCCCCCTTATATAACTTGTAATTCCATAATGTTCCCATAAATATATTGGATCGATATTTTCATATACTTCACAATCGCCAATTATAATCACATCATGATCTGTTGTTTCATTATAATACTCAGCAGTAAAATTACCTTCTATAAGCTCATCCGCATATTTGGGCTGTACAAGCCTTTGTGCTGCCCAAATAAGCAAAATAAATACCGTAATTGATAAACCTGCTTTTATTATTTTTCCTGCTGTATACATTTTTTTACCTTTCACATATTCTTAAAATCTATTATATATAAACTGCGCAGCATCATAACCTCTGCCATATGTACCAAAAAGAACTATTGCAAAAAGCATACCTGTAAATATTATATATCTCACAACATACGGTTTATTTAACAGCTTTTCTCTTATATTTCCATTCCGGTTTATAACACTTACAAGAAACATTATTATTACCCCGCACAATAATATAATATAATCGGCCGGCAGTAATCCAAGGCCTTCAAGTCCCTGCAAGCTAAGTTTTTTATCTGTAAATTCTGTAAATATACTAAAAAACTGTCTGAATGTATTTCTTACGCTTCCATATACATCAAACAATCTCAGGCAGCTCATCAAAATACACGTTCTTACTATCTGAAATCCTCTGTAAAAAACCGTATCTGACAATCCGGAAAACTTCTTATGAAACATATGGTACAACGGCGCAAGCTCTTCAGATATAAGAATAATTATTCCATTCAAAAGTCCCCATACAACAAAACGCCATTCTGCACCATGCCATATACCTGTTGCAAGCCATACTATGATTGAAGAAATGTAGACTGCAACCCTTCGTGCAACAACCATTCCGAAATGCCTTTTACAAAACATTGTAATTTTCTTTACTGGACGACTTATTCCGCATGGATAAAATACATAATCTTTAAACCATGTTCCCATGGAAATATGCCACCTGCGCCAATATTCTGCAATATTTTTTGAAAAAAAAGGACGTATAAAATTTTCTTTCATACTGATTCCCATTGATTCTGCTATACCAATTGTTATATCAATTCCTCCGGTAAAATCAGCATATAGCTGCACAGCATAAAATATCATGCCTGCTATCACATAAATACCTGTATAGCTCTCTCGCGATTCTGCTAATGCTGAAACTGCTATTCCCGCCCTGTCAGCTATAACAAGTTTCTTAAAATACCCCCACAATATACGTTCTAAACCAAACCTAATCCTATCCCATCTAAAATCATGTCTTTCATATAATGATTCTGACATGTCATTATATCTGTTAATCGGTCCCTGGATCAATTGTGGAAAAAATGACATAAACAACAAAAACTTTAAAAAATTTTTCTGAGCCTTGCATCTTCCCCAATATACATCAAGAAGATATGCTATAGCCTGAAATGTATAAAATGATATTCCCATGGGAATTATGAAATCAACAAAAGGAATCGACTCATGTCCTGTTCTGATTAAACAGACGTTAAAATTGCGTATAATAAAATTTGTATATTTAACACATACAAGTATGCCCAGCACAATAAACAATGCTGTCATCATTATAAATTTCTTTTTCTTTTTTATTGATTTATTTATTTTGACATTTTCATAAGTTTCTATTATTCTTGCCGCCGTATATATAACTGCCGTTGTAATTACAAGAAATATTGGATACCGTATATCTGCATACATGTAAAACACAAAATTAAAAATTAACAAAAAAATCCATTGCAGCTTTTTAGGCACCAAATAATATAATATCAATACAGAAACAAGAAATACAATAAATTGATATGATATAAACATTTCTGCTCCTATCCGTACATCATTCGTTCATCAACTGATATATCATTTCTGTCAGGCAATCTAATGAATTAAAATTTGCTTCCACAAAATCCTTAGCCGTAATTTCTACTTCAAATTCATCTCCTAACTCTGCTACCAATGTAATAAGATCAAATGAATCCAGGATTTTATCATCTATAAGTCTTTTCTCGTTTTCAAAATCAATATCTTCATGAAGTTCCTGCAAAATATGCAGGATACTTTGTTTTATACTTGTCTTTTCCATATATTACCCTCATCTTATATTGTATTTTCCATATTCATCATATAACTGGAATATAATTTTCTGCGATCCCTTTTACCGTTTTGTGTAACAGGTATTGTATCCATTTTTATCATTGCATTAGGCAGCATATACCGCGGCAATTTTTTCTTCAGTTCTTTAGTAAGCTTTCCTTTTTCAATATCGCCGGTATAAAAAAGAACTATCTTATTATTTTCCTTAACATATATACAACAACATATATTTACGCCGTCAACCGCTAATACATCCGCTTCTATCTCACCCAATTCAATTCTATGCCCCATATGCTTAATCTGATTATCTTTTCTGTCAATAAATATAAGATTCCCATCTTTATCTTTTCTTGCAATATCTCCGGTACGGTAAATTATATCTCTATATTCAGGACTTGTCGGATTCTGCACAAAAGCTATATTCGTTTTCTCAAAATCACCATAGTATCCCATTGTCACACAGCTTCCTCTTATGCATATTTCCCCCGTCTCATTTTCTCTTACCTCACGCATATCTTCATTGAGCAAAATAATCTGCGTATTTGGAAACGCTTTACCTATTGGTATTATCTCATCATCTGCAAAGATCCTGTCCGCATGATAAAAAGTGCTTACACCCGTTGTTTCAGTAGGACCATATAAATTATAGAATTCTACCTTTGGAAGTTCCCTTTTCCATATATTAAACTGTTTTACCGGAAACACTTCCCCACAGAAAGCTACAAGGCGCAGATATTTGGGTTTTATAATGTCAAATGTTTTATATGCGGAAATCATGGTCAGTGCCGACACCACCCAGCAGATAGTATTTATGCGGTATCTGTTAAGATATTCTATCAATTTTACCGGAAGCATAAACAGATTCTTAGGAACTATGTATGTAGTAGCCCCATGCTTTAATGTAGCATATATTTCTTTCATGCTGGCATCCCAATACATTGGCGTCTGATTGGCAAATACACAATCCTCATCAAATTGTAATGCTTCAGACAGATGTTCTATATAATCAATAATGCCTCTATGACACCCTGTAACTCCTTTTGGAACACCTGTAGATCCGGAAGTATAAAATACATACACGGGATCTATATCCAATGAATCTTTTCTTATCTTATCCAGTTTTACATCATCTATATTATGTTCAATACACTTTTCATACAAAACAATAATGCCTGAGAAATTTAGGTTCTGCACTTTTTCAATTGTAGTATTATCGCATATCAGATATTCCGCTTTAGTGCTTTGTATAATCAATCCTATCCTGCTTTCAGGCATTTCTTCATCTATGGGTACATAAAAACATCCGCCATATACAACTCCAAAAAATGCAGCAAGTAACGCCGGCGACTTTTTCATAAACACAATAACTGGTTTTTTATATATTCTTTCGGAAGCTATTGCAGTTCCAATACGCTTTGCCGTATCTTCCAAACCCTCAAAAGACAATTGCTGATTTTCATCAGCAAATGCAGTTTTTTCAGGGACTCTTTTAACCGTATTTTCTAAATATTCCAAAATATTTGTCTGCAATTATCCGTACCTCATATATTATTTTTTATTATACCTTTTTACTATACTTATTTTTTGCCCGTTAGGTTTTATCAAAAAAGTTTCGGAGCTAAGTTTATTTTTTTTAGTAGTCTCATAATATTCTGTCTCTATTTTATATTTTTTACCGATTTTTCTGCGCATCCAAGCGTCTTCATCAGTCTCATCATAATACATTGGCGTACAATAAAAAATTTTGTCTTTTTTCTTATCCTTCCCATCTAACTTCATTGACATAATCTTCTTACAATGCATTTCCCACATATCTTCATTGTTAATATCAGTATTCATTCCTGCTCCATAGCCTACATAATCTGTATTATAATATATCCTGTCTCCTACAACTGTTGCATCCACTCCGGTTGCAAGCTTTTGTATTTTTTTATTACTTTCTTTAATCCTATATATAGCGGAATATTTTTTGTCAAACCCAGAACCTATATAATAAGATGTTGCAAAATAAACATATCCGCCTTTTACATCCATTATTTCGATACATATACGAACATCCTGCTTCTTGCTTCGAGCTTTTACTGAATAAATCTTGTCCACTTTATCTGTTCTAATATCATAACTGTACAACTCGGCAACTTTATCAGCGCCTTCCTGATAATCATCAGCATAATATATGTACCTTTTACTTTTATCACAACTAGCGGTTTCCTCTCCTACAATATACTTGGCTCCGTCATATGGCCATGTCATTCTAACATATTTAGCTTTTGCAGATACCATAGAAATATTGGCATTACACATGGTTATAAGCAATACCACTATAAATATTGCGCTTCTTTTCAACAAATCCTTACAACTCACAGTATCATCTCCCTGCTTTATTTTTCTTTATAATCAAACAAACTCCCAACGAACATAGAATACCATTTTCATTCATCTTTGTCAATTATAAATATCATTATGATAATGAAATATCATAATGGTTATTATATTATTAATAAAGAGGTTTGCGATATGATTGCTGATAGAATAAAACAACTTAGAACATCTTGCCGGATAACCCAAACTGATCTGGCAAAAAAATTAAATATAACCAGGAGCAGCGTCAATGCTTGGGAAATGGGAATATCTACTCCTTCTACTTATTATTTGGTTGAACTATCTCTATTATTTCATGTTTCAACGGATTATCTGCTTGGACTTGACAATAATGCAGTTTTAGATATCTCTAATTTATCAGAGCAGGAAATTAAAATCGTATATGAATTAGTACAATATTTCAGGGAATCAAAATCATAATATCAAAATACAGCTGCCCTTGCACCATATTCATATATCCGATATTGCTTTTAATACAGATCCATATTTTTCGGGTTTTTCCCAATAAGTCAGATTATCTTCTTCAGAAAACTCTCCCCTAAGTTCTGTATCCGGTGAATCCATATCATCCCAATACCAGTCGGCAATGTATAATCTGCCGTTCAGATTCTTTATCAGGAAATGATTGATTCCCTGCATAGAGAAACCGGGGTTTTCTATAACGCCTGTCTGCACGTTTACCAGTACATGATCGTCATTAAACCTTACTTCCGTGACCATTGGCTTAAAGATAGCAGCATCATTGTAGCTGTAAGGATAATTTTCAACTCTGTACTGCATATATTTCAGTAAATTTTCATTGTCGATGTATAAGGCAAAATCTGCTTCATCATTATCTTTTACAGCCCGTGCAAATTCCTGGCATGCGTCATTACATAAGGATATCGCAGCATCATAATCATAAACGATATTAATACTGTTTTTTTCATTCGCAGGATATCCTTTTTCCGCCTGCTCTGTTTTTTTATTTGAATTTGTTTTTACCGCTCCGACTACTCCTGTAATAAGCGACGCTGATATTATGCATAAAACAATAACTGCAGCCACTCTGGATTTAAAAAAACAAAAATATTTTTTCCTGCTTTTTATAACGGAAATCTTATTAAGCGTATCTTCAAATCGTCTTTCATATGAATCCGGCAGCAAGATTTCGTTTTCCCTAAACAATTTTGAAATCTCTTTATCTGAATATTCTTTCATTTTTAAATTCATCCCTTTCCTGCGCTTTTCAATCCAATAACAGCCTTAGCTTTTTTCTGGCGCCGGCAAGCCTTGATTTAACTGTTCCAACCGGCAGCGAAAGCATCTTAGATATTTCTTTTACTTTAAATCCCTGATAATAATACAGGATAACAATCGTTTTAAGCTCGCTGTCTAAAGATAAAACCATTTCCCAAATATCAGATATATTTTTTTCATGACCGGAAACATATGCGTCTATTTCATCCACATAAACAAATCTCTTGTTTTTCCTTACTAACATCCGCGCATTATTTACCAATATCTGCATTAACCAAAACTTAAATCGTTCTTCTTTCTTTAATGAATCCAGTTTTTCATATGCCGTAAGCATTGTTTCTGCAACAACATCTTCTGCATCATAATAATCATTCACAATACTGACTGCTAATAAAAACAGCTCCCTTTTGTATTCTTGTATCTGCGAAATGAAATCATCTTTACTCATATAATCAATCACCTTTTACCCTATGTACAATAAATATCTTACATATATAAGATGTTTTTAAAACATAAATGGTTTACGCGAAAAACAATTTTATTTATTGTTAATCTAAATTTAATGTTAATCTAATAAAAACAAAAGGAGCGCCGCTCCATAACTATTTTAGTTATTTTGCAGCACTCCCTTTAACATAATATTTTCAGCTAAAGTCTATCTGTATTTTTCTGCAAGGCTAAGCCTTGTAAGAGAACGTTTAAGCGCAGCTTCCGCCCTTGTCATATTAATTTCGGCGTCACCGCTTTTTATACGTCTTTCCGCGCGGGTTTTAGCTTCATTAGCGCGTTTAATATCAATCTCCTCAGGCCATTCACACGACTCTGCAAGAATCGTAACAAAAGTTTTCTGCACTTCCATAAATCCTTCATGCAGCGCAGCTTCCTTTATCTCTTCACCTTTAGTTATCTTTAGCACTCCCGGCGCAACGATCGTCGTAAGAGGAATATGTTCCGGCAAAACTCCTATTTCGCCTTCAGTAGTATTAAGCTCTACCATATCAACGTCATCTTCATAAAATATCCTCTCAGGAGCAATAACCTGAAGCCTGAATGTTTTATTATCCGCCATTTGCATACCCTCCTGCGCTATTTCTTGTTATATCTCGCAATAACATCGTCAATATTTCCCGCATTAAGGAAATAGCTCTCAGGAATATCGTCATGCTTACCTTCGATGATCTCCAAAAATCCCTGTATCGTTTCCGCTAACGGCACATACTGTCCCGGAAGTCCGGTGAACTGCTCAGCTACATGGAACGGCTGTGATAAGAATCTCTGTATCTTTCTTGCCCTTGCCACAAGAATCTTATCGTCTTCAGACAATTCGTCCATACCAAGGATTGCGATAATATCCTGCAATTCCTTATATTTCTGCAGGATCTCCTGTACTCCTCTTGCCACTCTGTAATGCTCTTCGCCCACGATACGCGGATCGAGTATCCTGGATGTCGATTCAAGCGGATCAACCGCAGGGTATATTCCAAGTTCAACTATTGAACGTGAAAGAACCGTCGTTGCATCCAGATGCGCAAATGTTGTAGCGGGAGCCGGGTCGGTAAGGTCGTCCGCAGGAACGTATACTGCCTGTACCGATGTAATTGAACCGCTTTTTGTGGAAGTGATCCTCTCCTGCAGCGCGCCCATTTCCGTCTGCAGCGTAGGCTGATAACCAACGGCGCTCGGCACACGTCCCAAAAGCGCAGACACTTCTGAACCTGCCTGTGTGAAACGGAAAATATTATCTATGAACAAAAGAACGTCTTTTCCTGCCTCATCACGGAAATACTCAGCCATGGTAAGTCCTGAAAGTCCTACTCTCATCCTCGCTCCCGGCGGCTCGTTCATCTGACCGAATACCATCGTCGTTTTATCTATAACTCCTGATTCGATCATTTCATAATAGAGGTCGTTTCCTTCCCTGGTCCTCTCACCAACACCCGTAAATACCGAATAACCGCCGTGCTCGGTAGCAATGTTTGTTATGAGCTCCTGAATAAGGACCGTCTTGCCTACTCCGGCGCCTCCGAAGAGTCCGATCTTACCGCCCTTCTGATACGGACAAAGAAGATCGACTACCTTAATACCGGTTTCAAGTATCTCGGTATTGGTTGACTGCTCTTCAAAACTTGGAGCTTTTCTATGAATAGGATGATATGCTTCGGCTTTCGGAGCCGGCTTCTCATCAATAGGCTCTCCGAGTACATTAAACATACGTCCGAGTGTCGACTCACCGACAGGAACGGTAATAGGCGCTCCGGTAGCGGCTGCTTCCATTCCGCGCACAAGTCCGTCGGTCGGGCCCATGGCTATACAGCGTACAGTATCGTCTCCCAGATGCTGGGCAACCTCAAGGACAAGTTTTCCTCCGTCCTTAGTCTTTACGTTAATTGCCTCATATATTTCCGGGAGATCATCGGTAGAAAATTTGATATCAAGTACTGCACCGACTATCTGGGTGATTTTACCTATATTTTCTGCCATTATTTCCTCCATTCTGCCACAAAAGAGTGGCTTATCCCAATATTTACTCAACCGCGGCAGAACCGGCAATTATCTCGGTAAGTTCCTGCGTAATTGCGCTCTGTCTTGCACGGTTATATTTAAGTGTAAGATCTGCTATCATATCGTCCGCATTGTTGGTAGCAGAATCCATAGCCTGCATTCTTGCCCCGTTTTCACTGGCAACCGATTCCACCAAAGCGCCAAATATAAGGCTGTTAATATATTTTGGCACTATCATTGCAAGCGTTTCCTCCGCTTCAGGCTCATAATTCATAAGCGTAAGTCTGTCGGTATCGGATTCATCCAAAGATCCGGATTCTGTATCTTCGCCTTTTGCCATAGGAAGGAGCCTGATAAGATCCGGTATATGGGTAACGGTATTTTTGAAGATCGTATATGCAAGATATATCTCTCCAAACTCGCCGTTTTCATATCCCGAAAGGATATCCCTGCCTATCTCCGCCGCATCCGCAAAAAGCGGCGCGTTTACAGCCTCCGAATAATCGTTTTTTATCTCATATCCCAGCCTGTTA
Organism: uncultured Lachnospiraceae bacterium; assembly: GCA_947593975.1. Classification (GTDB taxonomy): domain Bacteria; phylum Bacillota; class Clostridia; order Lachnospirales; family Lachnospiraceae; genus V9D3004. Next base: position 65,325 of record CANQDW010000002.1, on the reverse strand, counting down.
AATATAGCGGCGCCTTTCTTTCCTACAGCATATATCACTGTATTTTCCGCTCCAAATCTTTCATCTTTTGTCAAAAGCTTGATCACATTGGAATTATATCCTCCCGCAAGCCCCCTGTTTGAAGTAATTACTATAACAGCCTTCTTTTTTGAAGCATTGCCCGTCATGTACGGATGATCTATATCTCCCGACTTTGAAAGAATTGAACTAACAGTTTTATACATCTGATCAAAATATGGCTTGGAATTTTCAGCACGGTTTTTTGCTTTCTGCAGCTTAACGGTAGCGACAAGCTTCATCGCCCTTGTAATCTGGCCCGTGCTTGATATACTCTCCTTACGCCTTTTGATATCTCTCATCGTAGCCATAATAATCCTCCAATCTGCCTACACCGGGTCAATTTGCTTTGAACTCATTTATATATTCCGGTATTGCCTTATCAAGAAGAGCGGCAGTTTCATCTGAAATAACCTTATCATCCCTGATACTTGAAGATATATCGGGATATTTCAGATCAAGGTATTCAAACAGCCCCTTCTCGAAATCAAGGATCTTATCGACTTCAATATCAAGCAGATACCTGTTTACGGCAGCATAAATTATTATTACCTGATACTGTACAGGCATCGGATTATACTGATCCTGCTTAAGTATCTCACGTATCCTTTCGCCCTGCGCCAGTTTCATCCTCGTATCTTCATCAAGATCCGAACCGAACTGGGAGAATGCCGCAAGCTCCCTGAACTGCGCAAGCTCAATACGGATAGGTCCGGCAATCTTTTTCATTGCCTTTATCTGAGCCGAACCTCCTACCCTGGATACGGAAAGTCCCGGATTTACCGCAGGTCTGAAACCTGCATTGAACATTTCCGTTTCAAGATATATCTGTCCGTCGGTAATAGATATAACGTTAGTAGGGATATACGCCGAAACGTCTCCTGCCTGCGTTTCAATAATAGGAAGCGCCGTAAGCGAACCTCCTCCAAGCTTATCGCTGAGTTTTGCAGCCCTCTCAAGAAGCCTTGAATGAAGATAGAATACATCTCCCGGATATGCTTCACGTCCCGGCGGACGTCTGAGAAGAAGCGCAAGCGTACGGTAAGCGACAGCATGTTTGCTGAGGTCGTCATACACTACAAGAACGTCTTTTCCGTTCTCCATCCATTCCTCGCCTATAGCGCATCCCGAATAAGGCGCTATATACTGCAGCGGCGCAAGCTCGCTCGCAGTCGATACAACAACGGTTGTATAATCCATTGCTCCGTATTCTTCAAGAGTCTTAACTATTGAAGCAACCGTAGATGCTTTCTGTCCTATCGCAACATATATACAATTTACGCCCTGGCCCTTCTGGTTAATGATCGTATCTATCGCTATGGCCGTCTTTCCTGTCTGACGGTCGCCGATAATAAGCTCACGCTGACCCCTTCCGATCGGAACCATCGCATCAATAGCCTTAATACCTGTCTGAAGAGGCGTATCAACAGACTTTCTTGAAATAACACCTGACGCAACTCTTTCTATCTGCCTGAATTTATCCGTCTTAATCGGTCCTTTTCCGTCAACAGGCTGTCCAAGCGCGTTAACAACACGGCCGAGCATCTCGTCGCCAACCGGGACCTCAACAACTCTTCCGGTAGTCTTAACAGTGTCACCTTCATTAATATTTTTAGCATCACCAAGTAAAACAGCGCCTACATTATCTTCCTCAAGGTTAAGCACCATTCCGTATATTTCATTAGGGAATTCCAGCAATTCGCCCTGCATGGCATTTTCAAGTCCATGGATCCTGGCGATACCATCAGCCACCTGGATTACCGTACCCACATCGGATACTTCAAATCCTGTGCTGTATTTCTGAATCTGTTCCTTTATTACGGAACTGATTTCTTCCGGTCTCAACTTCATTTCCCGCAAGTACCCTCCTTTTACTTTATTTCTGACAAAACTAATTTAACCGGATACCCGACAAAGACCTTGACATGGTATTAAGCTTCTGCTTTATACTGCCGTCAAGCACACGGTCTCCGATACGGATAACCATTCCGCCTATCAGCTCCGGGTCAACACTATAATTCATCTCAAATTTATCATATTCCGTAACCTCAAGCAGCCTTTTTTCGATCTGCTCCTTTTTACTGTCGCTAAGCTCTGTCGCCGAAGAAACATAAGCCACGGAAATATTATTGTATTCCCTTACCCTTTCTGTGAAATACTCTATTATATTTACAAGCTCAGAAGCCCTGCCTTTTTCCAGTACCGTAACCAGAAATCCCGTAACTGTTTCAGACGCTCTGCCTTCAAAAATATTCCGGATAATCTGAACTTTTTCTTCTGCCGTAACCCTCGGATGCAGTATAACATCCGTAAGTTCCTTATTATCTTTCCATATCCGTCCTATTTCCGTCATCTCTTCACATACATCGTCAAGTATGCCTTTCTCAAGGGCAAGCTCAAATAAAGCATCTCCATATGTTTTCGATACTAATTTTGCCATGTTTTATCACCCATTTCCTTAAGCGTAGTATCGATAAGCTCATTCTGAGCAGCTTCATCTAAGGAAACTTCAACCATTTTCCCGGCCATAAGGGTTGCAACCGATATTATTTCCTGCTTGATCTCATCCCTGGCCTTATTCTTCTCCAGTTCTGCCTCTTTTTCAGCTCTCTTTATAATCCGTCCTGCTTCCTCTTTTGCCTCGTTAACAATCTCTGTCTCCTGTTTCTGGGCTTTCTTTCTGGTTGAACTCATTATCTCGTCAGCTTCACTCTGAATATTTTTGAGCTTGGAATCATACTCGTCTTTATAGATCGCCGCCTGCTCTTTATCCTTTTTTGCTTCATTTATATCATTTTCAATAAGCTCGCTTCTCTTCTTTATAAGCTGTCTTGCAGGATTAAACAAAAGATATGAAAGCAGCATAAAAAGCACGAGCATGGCGATAAGCGTTACTGCCGTATCAAAAAGAGTCTGCGCGTCAAGTCCGAATATCCTTTTCCAGACGCTCCCTTCTTCCGACAACATGACAAGTACGTTCCCGTTTGCCAAACTGCTAATCAAAATCATAAGCCTCCTCTCCGAAAATAGAATAGTTAAAATTATACAGGCTTATTACGGCATAAGCGGCTTAACAAACATAAGCAGCAAAGCTACGACAAAACCATAAAGACCTGTTGTCTCTGCAACGGCCTGTCCCAAAAGCATTGTAGACATTATACTTCCTTTCGCGCCGGGATTGCGTCCGACAGCAGAAGCTCCGTAACCTGCTGCGATACCCTGTCCTACGCCGGGTCCGATACCGGCGATAACTGCCAGACCTGCGCCAATTGCCGAACATCCTAAAACAAATGCTTCACTTGAAATTCCTTCCATTATGAAATCCTCCTTAATAAATAAAATAATAATAGTTATGATTTAATATTTTCTTATGCTTCTTCACCAATCTGGTTATATATAAATACCATGGTAAGCATCGTAAACACGTATGCCTGTAATACGCCCGCAAACACATCAAGATATGCATGGAGTGCCGCCGGCCATACTATTGCAAGGCTCACACTTCCGACTTTGATAAGTCCGTATACAAGCGCCATCATAAGCGTTCCGGAAAACATATTTCCGAACAAACGTAACGACATAGATATAGGTGTTGACACTTCGCTTATTACATTGACGGGGAAAAACAGAAATACCGGTTCAAACAGGCTCTTGAGCTTGCCCCATTTCTGGTATTTGATCCCGTTATACTGGATCATGCACCATGTAATGATCGCTAACGGAAATGTAACGCCAAAGTCTGATGTCGGCGGTCTTAACCCTATAAGACCACTCAGGTTACATAATAACAGAAAGCCAAACAACGACCCTACATAGTTTGCAAACCTGGGCCCATGCTTTTCTCCCATTGAACTTACGAGCATATTGTCAACAGATTCAACCAAAAGCTCGATAACATTCAAAAATCCCTTGGGCGGCTTATGCGGGTCGGCCTTACGTATCGCTCTGTTAGCAACCAGCGCAAACACTACAAGTATAACAAATACAAAACTTAAGCATACATGTGTCGTTGTAATATACAACGTCTGCCCAAACATCTTAAACCTGAAATAACCTTCAATAAAGAAATCCAGGTTTTCCGCACTGCCTGCAGCTAGTACTGACATCACTTATCCTTAATCCTCCTTTTCATTATTTTTAACTTTAAACACTTATGGACAACCGGCTGGAGGTACGCCGAAAATTTTAATGTAAAAATTCCCAGGCATACTCCCCACGGTTCCACATAACCTTTGAAATAAAACGCAATACAAAGTATGAGACCCATAAGCGCAATTCTTATTATAGACTGTCTCCTGCCGTATTTTTTGGCAGTTTCAGAATCAAGATCCAGCGCGATATCTATACTTCTCATCATGTTGCGAAGAATACTCATCGCCACTGCTGCTCCTATTATCACACTGACAGGAAACAGAACATATTCTTTGCTGATAAATGCTCCGGCTGCCGCTATTACGATCGTCTGGAATACTATCGCGGCAAGCATCTCGTAATATGTCCTCTTTCCCTGATCCATAATTTCCTCCATATATCATCAATGCTTATCCGCATTATCCGACGCATTCTTCTTATGCTCGGCATAAAGCTCGTCAAAATACTTCTGCGCCTCTTTTTCCTTTTCCAGATCCTTTGCATAAAAACTTTTTGTAAGGACATATACGCTTCTTATGCCTGCGGCAATCCCGAGAAAGAGAAATATTATCATCAGATATTTCGTGCCAAGCCATTTATCCAGCCTGTATCCTATAAACAGACATAAGGCAACAGGCACAATCATATTGATCCCTATCTGCAGAACCATTGAAAGGCCTTTTGCCACTTCATTTATATCTGATGAAGCCTTTTTCTTTTCATTATCCTTCATTTACAATAATCTCCAGCCAATCTGAATCATTATATCATTGTTTACATGCAAAGTCTATAAAATAAATCATAGATTTCCGGAAACAAATCATAGATTTTTTGAAATATCCGCGCATTCTTCCATGGCTTCCATAACGGCGCTCCTGAATCCCTTTGCTTCAAGCACCTTTACCGCGCCGATAGTAGTTCCTGCCGGCGAACATACCATATCTTTAAGCTCGGCCGGATGCATCCCCGTATCCATAAGGAGCTTTGCGGTCCCGTACACTGTCTGTTCCGCAAACATATACGCCTGTTTCCTTGGCATTCCTTCCAACACTGCAGCGTCAGCCATAGCCTCAATAAGCATTGCCACATATGCGGGGGAGCTTCCCGATACCGCAACAACTGCGTCCATAAGCTTCTCCGGCACTACTTCCGCCCTGCCGAAACTTGACAGTATCTTAAGGGCGTACTCCAGTTCAAGGTCTGTAACGTTGCAGTTGCGGCATACCGCCGTCATGCCTGCTCCTGCAAGCGCCGGCGTGTTAGGCATCGTGCGCACAAGTTTGATCTTTCCGCCAAACTTACTTTCAATCTTATTAATACTCTGCCCTGCCACAATAGATATAATAAGTTTATTTTCACTTACGGTATCGCTTATCTCGTCTATAACGCCGTAAAGTACCTGAGGTTTTACCGCAAGTACGATCATCTCGGATTCAAGGACAAGCTCGCTGTTATTAGCCGTTATATTTACCCCGTATCTGTCTTTCGCATCCATAAGCTGGTTATTGTCATGATCCGATACGATTATTTCATCAGGTTTAAAAGTACTGCTGCCTATAAGTCCCGAGATTATGGCTTTCGCCATGTTCCCGCATCCAATAAATCCTATTTTCATATTATCTCACCAACTATTCTTCTATTTGTCTTATTCTGTTAATGTGTCTCTCATCATTTGAAAATTCCGTATTAAGGAACGTATCGACAATCTTTAACGCAAGCCCCGGTCCTACTACCCTTGCGCCCATCGCAAGTATATTGGCGTCGTTATGTTCTCTTGTCGCCTGCGCGCTGAAACAGTCATGGCAGACTGCCGCGCGTATCCCTTTAAACTTATTTGCCGTAATCGAGATGCCTATGCCTGTGCCGCATATAAGTATCCCTTTTTCGCATTCCCCGGAAATTATTGCCTCCGCAACTTTTTTTGCATATACGGGATAATCGCACGAATCTTTAGTATAAGTACCATAATCCTTATATTCCAGTCCTTCCTTTTTCAGATGTTCCATGACTTCCTGCTTCAATGCAAATCCGCCGTGGTCGCTTCCGATCGCTATCATTGTTTATCGCCTCCGTTTGTATTCATTTCATTTTCAACTTTCTTTACAACCTGTTCCATAACTTTATACATATCTTCAAAAAACGCTTCATATATATCCATATCTTCACCATACGGATCAAGAAGTTCATCATCGTTTCCCACATATTCCTTAAGGGTATATACTTCGCCTTCAAATCCGTAATCTTCGATGATCTTGAGCTTATCGGTAAATCCCATTGTCAGGACCAGCACGTTCCCGGCAAGGTCTTCGGGCGTAAGCTGAACTGATATCTTCGATACAAGCCTGATACCATGTCTGTTAAGCACCGTTTCTATCTTAGGATTATATGGCTCTTCAAACAGTACCACCAACCCTCTGGACATAACTTCAAGCTTCTTATCCGGATCGGAATACATGTGCAGAAATATCGACTCTGCCATAGGACTTCTGCTGGTATTGTCGTTTCCGACAAAAACCACCCTGTCATATTTCATAAAACAACCCTTCTTTCAAACTTTTAGAACCTTGTGTCCCGCTGCTTTCATGATTCTGTTCATAATAGCGTCTCCCAGCCCCTCATTTGAAAATCCCTCTATGAATATATGCTTTATTTTACATTCGTCCATTTTTCTGAGCGCCGCATACAGATTATGCGCTATAGTAATCTCATTTTCCCTGGAACCTATGCATACAACCGTTCCATAATCATATCTCTCCCTATTTTCCGTTGTCGTGATAATGCCGACAACGCTTTCATCATACATCCCCGCAAGTTCATTGATCTTGTCCGACACTGCGGATATCTCTCCTTCAACTATCATAAGCTCGCCTTCAGGCGCATAATGTCTGTACATCATGCCCGGCGCTTTTGGCTTTATATCACCTTCCACTTTATTATCTATCGCGGGGTCCCTCGCCACATCTCCGAGGATATCATTAAGCATATCCTGGTTTATATACCCCGGGCGCAGTATAACGGGAATATCTCCGGTCAGATCGATTATTGTAGATTCAATGCCTATACTTACAGCTCCGCCGTCTAAGATAACATCTATCTTTCCCGACAGATCCCCATAAACATGCTGCGCCGTCGTCGGACTTGGTTTGCCCGATCTGTTCGCACTCGGCGCCGCAACAGGAACTCCCGCTTCCCTTATAAGCGCGCATGCTATACGGTTATCGGGAAGCCTTACCGCTACCGTATCAAGCCCGCCTGTTGTTTCGTATGGAACAATGCCGCTCTTTTTTAATATCATGGTAAGCGGTCCCGGCCAGAACTTCTCTGCAAGGATGACCGCAATATCAGGCACTTTGCGCGCAAGGGGGTATATGTCCTCAAAATCAGCTATGTGGACAATAAGCGGATTATCCGACGGTCTTCCCTTAGCGCCATATATACGTCTTGAAGATTCCGGATTAAGCGCATCCCCTCCGAGTCCGTATACGGTTTCGGTAGGAAAAGCTACAAGTCCGCCGTCCCTTATAACCCCCGCCGCTTCTTTTATATAATCATATTCACTTTCCGATATATCTTCACCAATTTTATAAATACGAGTCTCCATCATTGCTCCGGCTTCATTCTTATACATACTTATACAAATATATATGATACACCAGATACACACTTTAGTCCAGTAAAAATAAATATATGGCATATATATTCCGCTGTTTTAATATTCTATATTAAAGTAAAAATAAAGGTATACGGATAATGAAGAGCCAAAGGCTAAAGCTAAGTTTGATAATCGCTGCCCTCGTCGTCATATCAGGCGCGGTATCTATATGCAAAAAAGCAGGGATACTGCATGTAAGCAGCGAACTTCCCAAAAAACCTGTTACGATCGTGATAGACCCCGGACACGGCGGATACGATCCCGGCAAGGTCGGCGTAAACAACACGCTCGAAAAAGATACAAATCTTGCCATAGCGCTCATACTTCGGGATATCCTTCAGGAAAACAACTATAAAGTCGTAATGACAAGAAGCGACGACAGCGACTTATGTAACGGAAGCGGTACCGGCAAGAAAACAGACGACCTCAATAACCGCATAAAGATCATAAACGAAGCGTCACCCGCGCTGGCTGTAAGCATACATCAGAACAGTTTCCAGGACCAGCGTATATCCGGGGCGCAGGTATTTTATTACGGCGAAGAGACGAAAGAACTTGCAGATACATTGCAGAGCGAACTGATAGCAGGTCTTGATACCGAAAACCACCGTACGGCAAAATCCAATACCAGCTATTATCTTTTAAAAAACACATCATTTCCCGTAGTTATAGTGGAATGCGGGTTCTTAAGCAACCCTTCCGAAGAAGAATTGCTTAACAGCGACGCATACCGGCAAAAAACCGCCCAAGCCATATATAACGGGATCGACAAATATCTCAGCCTGCATTGATATAGTCAGAAACCGTATTCCATATCTCGGTTTTCTCAAATCCCAGCCGCCAGAAGCTTACATTATGTATGCCTCCTTCCGTCAGGGCCTTAAGTTTCTCTTCAATTGAATTCTCTTCTTCAAGCCATATTTTATATGTGGCTTTATTTTCTGAGTATTCGGCATAATACTGGCATGTTTCGGTCTCCCATGAAGGTTTTACATTCCTGGCTGACAAAATGGACTCCGCTCCTGTCATTCCGTACGCGGACGATTCTATATTCTCGGTACCGTCGCCCGATTCCGTGATCTTCCACAACCTTGTGTAGAACGGGAGCGCCATTATCACCTGATCCGCAGGTACTTTATCGGTAATATTCTTTACCGCATCCTTTACAAAACCGATCGAAGACACGGAACCTGCTTCTTTGCTTCCGCTGTAATGTTCATCATAAGCCATTATGACGACATAATCCGCAACAGCACCCTGTTCTTCATAATCGTAATATTTTCTGTAGTCTATTGGAACATAATCATTTATAGAAAGCACTATCCCGTTGCTCCTGCACTTAATTGACATCTCCCTTACAAATTGTATAAAGTCCTCTCCTGATTCAGGTTTGATATTTTCAAAATCAATATTCAGGCCGTCCAGATTATACTCTATCGCCAAGCTTAGAAGCTTATTCTCAAGTTTTTCCCTTACCGAAGTATGCGACAGGATCTGACCTATATCGATCGATTTATTAAAATCATCACACAATCCCCACACTTCAACGCCCGCATTGTGCGCGCGCTGCACGTATGTCTCATTCGCGAGCGAGCTTATGCCGCCGTTATTATCTTTTACCGAAAACCACGTCGGCGATATAGTATTTACTCCTTTCGTACTGTTAAGAAGGTTAAGGAGCTCCGAGTTTGACGCGGCGTCTAAAGTCTGGTGCCACGCCATGCATATGTCATAATCCTTTCGTATATGCGCATATTCCGGCTCTTTAAATTCAGTATCCGCCGTCCGGTAAGAACTTTCCCTTAGTTTTTTCGTCTTTACGTAGCCGATTATACCGTCTTCCGTAATAACTTTTGAAAAACCGCCCTTGATCTCCTCGTCCTTATCTACGTATATAACCTCATCTTCAGGCGAAAGGTCGGCAAGCACAGGGCTTTTGATGCTTGCCTCATACCTGAGCTTGGAAGCTTTTTTTACCGTGGAAACAAGCTCGTTTTCTCCCCATCTATACCTTATAACGATCCTGTTGGGAAGCTCGTACGTATGATAATCCACCGGGGAATAATCTTTAACAAAGGGCATCGCGATATACGGAACGCCGCCGGCAAGCTTTATTATCACATAATCAGCCTTCGCGCTGCTTTTATTAACCGTATACTCATTGGTATCCGGCTGCATCTTGATCTGGCTGTCCGGCGTGGTATACACCATGACGTTTTCATTTTCATCCCAGTAAAACCTCTTATTGAACAATTCTTTTACAAGAGTATAACTTACATAAGGCACGCCGTCAGAATAATATCCTTTTTCATCCGATACCGCATCCTGAAGTATAATGGCCATCTCGTCATCTCCCACCGAGAAATACTCCGAAAGGTCCATAACCTCCTTCGACGGGGCGTATTTATATACCAGAAACGCAGTCATAAGCGCAATAATGATAACAATTACCGCTGCAGAAATAAGTTTTATCTTCTTAGCCTCCATACTGACCTCCTTACAATACAAATGATCTTTTAGTCGAATTATATCACATATCGGCATAATTGTAAAACACACATTCAGATATCCAAATGCGTGTTTTACAAACCGTAAGAATATCAATCGTATCCTGTATCCCGTCCGGTTTCGTTATTCTACTTTTTCCATATTACTACATAATTACATTCCGGTAATCTTGTCAAAGTTGATCTGTATTATCCTTCCCTCTGAATCGCCAAGATATTCTTTCATGTATACAGCGTCCTCAAGCACATAAAACAGCTCTTTTGTTTCATCGGAAGAATAATTCACGCCTTCAACATTGACCGCAATACCATATTTTTCAGCTTCTTTTATCTCGCTGACTATCCATTCATATATTGCTTTTTTCTTCTTTGGGTTACCTTTACTTTTCGTATTATTATTTTTCATGTCAATACGGCAATTGCCCATGGCGAGGTACAGCTTATGTGATGTATAAAGACCACCACAGGCAATAATACCAGCTCCTTTCCATGTCAATAACCTGAGACGTTTATGAACTCCTTGATAAATTTAATAACCGCTCTGCAATACAAAACCTCTACATCAATAACCCGGAATTACAAACTAAAATCTTTTTTAAGATAAACACTCATTTACAGAATTAAAAGATCAAAAGACTTTAAGAATAAATACTTTATGTCCCCCCTTTCATAGGGTTCCATTACCGTCCCAGTAAATACAATTATAATGAAAATAACATAAAATAACAATTGTATTTTTCCACAATTATCAGTATAATTTTTTGTGCAAATATATTATACTTATTGGAATAACAATCCTATTGACTTTATGAATATAATAAACTATACTTTTTTTAACTAAGAGAAGTTGCGTAATCCACTGCTGAAGGGAGGAACCTGTATGAAAATCGAAAAAATAAGCGAAAATCAGATAAGATGTACCTTAAGCCATCAGGATTTAGCCGAGCGCGAACTTAAAATAAGCGAACTTGCATATAGCTCAGAAAAAACAAGGACTTTATTTAAAGATATGATGCAGCAGGCTTCCTATGAATTTGGTTTCGAGGCTGACAACATACCTCTTATGATCGAGGCTATCCCGGTTTCAATGGAGACTTTGATCCTTGTGATAACAAAGGTTGAAGATCCAGAGGAACTTGACGACAGACTGTCCAGATTTTCTTTAGGTAAAGAAGAAGATTACGAAGACGAAGAATATGATGAGGAAGAAGAAGAGCGTATCAACGCCAAGATGTTTAGTAAATTTAACCATATTTCCAATATTTTGGATATTGATTCGGATGAAGACGAATATGCCGGCCCGGAGGAACTTAATGATACGCTGACGCTCGGCGAGGATAGGAAGACCTTAACTCCTGTTCCGGACGATCTGTCCATAGAGCGTGGTTTTACAAGGATCTTTTCATTTGTAAGCCTTGATAACGCATCGCGGTTCGCCGCATACACCAGGGGCATGTATACCGGTTCCAACAAGCTGTACAAGGACAACGCAAGATCAAGTTATCTGCTCGTTCTGAAAAACGACGGCAGGGATACCGACGATTTTGTAAAAGTATGCAACGCCGCCTCTGAATTCGGTTCCATAGAGCAGGTATCATATGTATCCGCTTCACATATTGACGAACACTGCAGTCTAATAATCAGGGACAACGCTTTACAGATACTTTCATCATTATGATCATGATAAATAATAAGCCCGGATAAGTTTTCTTATGTCCGGGCTCATTTTCATTTAATGATGATCATTCTCAATTATTCTTTTCCGCCTTTTTTTCAAGGTAATCATTGATCCTCGTTACAAGGCTGTCGGCGTCCATCCCATGGACCATTGCTGCCTCGGAAAGAGTCTCACCCTGCGCTGACGGACATCCTACGCAATGCATTCCCGCTGCCATAAGTATTGGCGCAATAGTCGCATCAATATCCAAAATCTCAGCTATTCTCATATCTTTATTAATTTTAGACATATATCGTTACCTCCTTAGATGATTTTACGAATTCAAGTATAAATCAACATATACTTAACGTCAAGCCGGAAAATTTATATAAAATGCTTGTTTTTTACTCTGCTATGTATTAAAATTAATATACTATTAAAAAGGAGGTTAAGTAATATGGCTTATAAGATTTCAGATGATTGCATAAGCTGCGGAACATGCGCAGGCGAGTGCCCTGTTGGTGCAATCTCAGAAGGCGATTCTCATTTCGAGATTGATGAGGGAACCTGTGTTGAGTGTGGAACATGTGCAGGCGTATGTCCTGTTGGTGCAATTTCTAACTAAATCATAGTAATATTCAGATTTACATCTAAAATGCAGCTATCCATACGGTAAGATAGCTGCATTTTTAACGTAAGACTTATTTTATCCTTGCGATCAGCGCTTCGCGCTCGTTCTCATATCCGGGTTTGCCAAGCAGCGCGAACATATTTTTCTTGTAGCTTTCAACGCCCGGCTGGTTAAACGGATTGACGTCGAGTATATACCCGCTCACTCCGCACGCAAATTCAAAGAAGTAAAAAAGTTCTCCGAGCGAATGTTCCGACTTGTCAGGAACGCATACCGCAATATTCGGGACCCCTCCGTCAATGTGGGCAAGCCTTGTTCCCCGCATTGCATTGTTATTGATCTCTTCAACGCTCATTCCCGCCAGATAATTAAGCCCGTCCAGATCATTTTCTTCTTCCGACATTATGATTTCCGACTTATCCGATCCAATCTCAACAACCGTCTCAAACATTATGCGCGATCCGTCCTGTATGAATTGTCCCATCGAATGAAGATCGGTAGTAAGATCTACCGACGCCGGAAACAGCCCTTTATGCTCTTTTCCTTCGCTCTCTCCGTACAGCTGCTTCCACCACTCGCTTATATAGTGTATGGACGGGTCATAATTGGCAATGATCTCAACCGATTTCCCGTGATCGTATAAAATATTCCTTACTGAAGCATACATTAATGCAGGATTATCATAATAACTGCTGTTAAGGCAGCGCTCTCTCATATCGGCCGCGCCCTTCATCAGTTCATTGATATCAGCTCCGCTTACTGCTATCGGAAGCAGCCCTACTGCGGTAAGGACCGAAAATCTTCCGCCTATATCGTCAGGCACAACAAACTGTTCATAGCCTTCTTCACATGCGAGCTGCTTTAAAGCCCCTTTTGACTTATCCGTCGTGGCGTATATACGCTTTGCAGCCCCCTTGCGCCCGTACTTTGATATAAGCATGTCCTTAAATATACGAAATGCGATCGCAGGTTCTGTAGTCGTACCCGATTTGCTGATAACGTTTACCGAAAAGTCCCTGTCGCCTATGACCTTTATAAGATCGGCAATATATGAAGAACTTATATTATTTCCCACAAAATATATCTCAGGCGTTTTCCTTATTCCGGCAGGGATGTTGTTATAAAAATTGCATCTTAAAAATTCTATTGCCGCCCTTGCTCCGAGATAAGAGCCGCCAATGCCTATAACAACAAATACTTCCGAATCTTTTTTGATCTTCTCTGCCGCGCTTATGATACGCGAAAATTCTTCCCTGTCATAATCCACAGGAAGGTCAAGCCATCCAAGGAAATCATTGCCCTTTCCGCTCTTTGATACAAGCACATCCTTTGCTTTTATCACAGCTTCTTTCATTGATTCTACGGCATTCTCCGGAATAAAACTTTCTGCATCCGCATACTTAAACAATAACTTTTCAGCCATACACAAACCTTCTTCCGTTTATTAATATGTTCTTTTTATTTTATCAAAAATTTCTTTTCAGGTCAAATATTCATTAATGATCTCTTCAAGTATCCTTTGTTCGCTGCCGTCGTCTGAAACTTTTGTATCCTCTTTCTCAACCTGTTCGGAATTATCAATGTTCTTAATAAGTTCAAGCATACCCGTATCTATTTCTTCGGATAACTTTTGCATATTCTGTATGCCGTAATCATAAGCGCCGTTTTTTAATGCGGGGAAAACATAATTTTCAAAATGGCTGCATATATTCGTGTATATACAGCGTTTTTTATATCCCGTATTAAAAACGATCCCGAAAATTAAAACAACCCATAAAAAGCTTACGGACAAAAACGCATAATATATTATCAGCCTTAAAGGCCGCCCGTCGGCATAAGCCGCAAATATTCCGGTAATTCCCGCAAAAAGACCTGTCGTTATGGCAAGTCTTTCCGCGTTATCCCAAAAAACCATCTTAAATCCGGCGATCTTCGCCCTGTTCATATATGTATCCACAAGTACGCCTGCATTTTGTATGTCTCCCGATCTTTCATATTCCTTAAGCAAATTACCCCTAAGTTTCTGTATAAACCTGCTGCGGGAATTATCGATATCCTTAGATTTCCCGGCAATATATGCGTAACATGAAGCTGAGATAACCTTTACCGACACATACAAAATGCACGCCGCCGCCATAATGTATTCGATAATCCTGTTTTCAATAATCTGTCCGATCATATGCTTCCCCTCCTGAGTTTTACATTAGTATAACTTAAAAGCATATGATTTTCCAACATTTTCCATTTACAGATTACGACACATTATCCTATTTTTTACAATATTCATCAATAAGGTCCGCAATAATCTGTATTGAATCCTTCGTGCTGTTTACCCTCATTGAATATACATATTTTTCTCTTTCCCTGTATACCCTGTTAGCTTCAAATACAAGTTTTTCCGGCGTAATATTCTCTTCATAAAGCACTGAACTGTATCCCTGCTTCTTAAACGACTGCGCGTTAAGCACCTGATCTCCCCTGCTTGCCGCCTGCGGGAGCGGGATAAGTATATTCGGTTTCTTAAGAGCCAAAAGCTCGCATATAGCGTTGGCTCCCGCCCTTGATATCACAAGGTCCGCAGCCGCCATAAGGTCGCTTAGTTCTTTTTTAATATACTCAAACTGCGCATATCCCGGAAAATCCTTAAGCGATTCGTCAATTTTACCTTCGCCGCACAGATGTATGATCTGAAAATTTTTGACAAGCTCTTTAAGCGCCGCCCGAACAACATCATTAACCGCCGCCGAGCCAAGGCTTCCGCCTACTACAAGTATTACAGGCTTATTAGCCGTAAACCCGCAGAAATCAAGCCCCGCGATCTTATTTCCGGAAAAAAGCTCTTTCCTTATAGGCGTACCGGTCACTACCGCTTTGTCGTCAGGGATGTTTTCCGCCGCCTCGGGAAAATTGGTGCATACTTTTACGGCATGAGGTATGCATATCCTGTTTGCCAGTCCCGGAGACATATCCGATTCATGGATTATGCACGGAACTTTCCTCCTATCCGCCGCAAGCACTACCGGCACGGTAACAAATCCGCCCTTTGAAAACACTATATCCGGCTTGATCTGTTTTATAAGCTTTGACGCTTCCCTTATCCCTTTGATCACCTTAAACGGATCCGAAAAATTTTTTATATCAAAATACCGTCTTAATTTTCCCGAAGAAATCCCGTAATACGGTATGTCGTACTCCTCGATCAGCCTTTTTTCTATACCGTCGCGCGAGCCTATATAATGCACCTCGTATCCGCGCTTTTTAAGTTCCGGCAGAAGCGCGATGTTAGGTGTTACATGTCCCGCGGTACCTCCGCCTGTCAAAATTATCTTTTTCATATTTCATTACCATCCTGTAATTGATTTTTTAGTTTATCATATATATCATCAAGTTCCATATCCGGATTTGGTTTCCAGCCGATATTTACGGTATCATTTTTGTATCTCGGTATGACATGGACATGGAGATGGAAGACTGTCTGTCCTGCGGCTTCTCCATTATTCTGCAGTATATTTATCCCGTCGCACCCAAAAACTTTCATCTGCGCCGCCGCTATCTTTCCCGCCAAAGGCATTATGCCCTCGGCATCCTTATCAGGCAGCTCAAAAATATTAGCCGCATGGTTCTTCGGCAGGATGATCACATGTCCCTCGGATGCCGGTGCCACATCAAGTATCGCTTTATAGTCCTCATCCTCATACACTGTCCTTGACGGGATTTCTCCCGCGATTATCTTACAGAAAATACAATCCTTATCCACATTTTTACTCATAATAAAATATCCTCCTGATCTTATTCCGTTTTCTTTTTCTTAAACGCAGATACCACAGCCATAAAAACCGCGCCAAACACAAATCCCGCTATATGCGCGGCGTTATCCGTCTGCCTGTCGCCATAGCTGCAGAACAGGGTGAGCACAATAAATATCGCAAACTGCAGCGGTCCTACGTTCTGCACCCTTCCCCTGTTGATAACTATAAGCACGGCAAGCGCCCCTATGACTCCATATATAGCTCCGCTTGCTCCCGCCGAAACTACGCTGCCGTCCCTGTAATAATTCCATATGACCGAAACAGCTCCGGCAAAAACTCCCGATAGAAAATAATTAAAAAGGAATATCCATCTGCCCATTATATTTTCAAGATAACGCCCAAGCATGGCAAGGACAAACATGTTAAATATAAGATGTTCGTATCCAAAATGTATGAAAAAATGGGTGATAAGCCTGTAATATTCTTTAAAATATACAACATTTTCAAAACTAAGCCCGCCGTGTCCCAGTATGAAATCCGCATCCTCTGTTGAACCCATAAATTCAAGGATGATAAATACGATCACGTTAACTGCGATGATCACGGCTGTGATCAAAGGAAAGTTTTTCTTTTTTACTTCATCAATAATACCGGCCACAACAATATATCCTCTCCAACACTTTCATTACCTTATTATAGCAATATTTATCCGTCAATGCAACTTGACACATCACACGGACGCTATTTATACTTAAATCATTAACTTACAGATCTCAGGATCCGTTTGCGCGGGTTCTGATGCGGAAAGGACAGCAATGCGCACAATAACCGTAAATTACAAAAATAAATCCACACAGATTGCCCTAAGCCCTTCAGATAACGAACCGCTAAGCGACATTCTGATAAAAAATAATATTTTCGTCAACACTGCATGCGGCGGAAACGGCACATGCAAAAAATGCCTCGTGGAAATATCCGACGGAAACGATACGTTTACCGCTCTTTCCTGCAAATATTACCCGAAAGGCTCTATAAGCGTAAACATTCCCGAAACCGCATCTTTTGCGGACGCTTCCGAAATAAATACAGCGCCTTTATCTTCTAGAAACGATACCTTAGGTATCATAACCGCGTCAGCCGATATCGGTTCAACTTCCGTTTCAATGTGCATTAACAGAAACGGCGTGCCGTTAGACAGCCACACCTTTCCAAACCCGACAATACCATACGGCGCCGATATCATATCGCGCATCCAGACATGCATGTCGGGAAAAACGGATACTCTTTCCGCGCTTTTGCGCTCAGGCATAAATAATGCGTTAATGCTCCTTCTTAAGCGAAACAGGATAGAGCCGTCAAGGCTGTCACAATTTGTGATCTCCTGCAATAACACAATGCAGCACATACTCTTAGGGCTTGACTGCGCTCCTCTTTCGTCATATCCTTTCAGGTCGCAAAATACTGTTTTTGACGTGCTGCCCTACAACAGCATATTTAACACTGAAAACATACGCGAGCCATTCATGGATGAATGCAGAGCCGATGTACATATTATAAGATCTTTCAGCGCATTTATAGGAGGCGATATCGTCTCGGGACTCTACAGCCTTGTGCCGTATCCCGAAAAAGAGACCTTCTTATTCCTTGACCTTGGCACCAATGCCGAAATGGTCATAGGAAACAGCGGACATATGCTTTGCGCCTCTGCCGCCGCGGGTCCTGCATTTGAAGCTGCAAGCCTCTCCTGCGGATGCGCTTATGCTCCCGGCGCGATAGATGATATCGTTTTAAATAAAACCCGAACCGGCGCATTTAATGTAAAATATACGACCATCGGGAACAAACTCCCGACAGGCATATGCGGAAGCGGCATATTAAAACTTATATCCCTGATGCTTGACGCCGGGCTCATTGATTCTTACGGCACGCTTGCAAAACAGTACGCGCAGGACGGATTCCCAATTGCTAAGGCTATGCATAAAAATATCTGTCTTACCCAGAATGACATACGCGAGCTTCAGCTTGCCATATCCGCGATAAAAACAGGCATTGACATACTCTTAAAAGAAGCCTCGCTTTGCGCTTCCGATATCGATACCGTATATATCTCCGGCAGTTTCGGCGCCGCGCTTAATTTCCATGACATAAGGAATCTGCATATCCTTAAACCGGAATGGCTAAACAGCCCCGGTATAATAAAAACCGCCGGCAACACCTCTTTAAACGGCGCCGTAAAATACGTAAACGATACTAATGCCCGCAAAGAAACGGACACGATCGCATCGCGCCTTGATGAGATCCTCCTTGCAGAGAACGACTCCTTTAACTCATTGTTCATAGACAACATAAATTTCACTACATGAAAAAACTTATGCCCGTTATTTTATAGTATAATATCTGTACTATTATTATGCATGCCGCAAAGATCAATTCATACAGAGTAAATATTTTCCCTTCTTCCGCCGTTTTTTTCTCATATTCGGAAAGGACATTATATATCCCGCCTATCCGGTCGCATTCAAAAGATTTTTTAATGTCCGCGGCAAACATATACGCGCGTTCATCGCCGTAGCTTAGCCTCGATACCAGAAATGTGGTAAGCTCCCTTATCTCTTTTATCATATTATCTTTATCTTTCCTGCATTTTATAAACCGTATGCTTTCTTTATCCCTGTCGTATTCGATATTTTCTATATTTACCGAGATATCATCCTTATTGCCGCTGTTATGAAAAACATTAACGATTGCTTTAAACAATACGTATATATCCCTTTCGTCAGGCATGGTCTGTTCAACAAAATCACTAAAACATATATATGCCACTATTTTATTATTTCAATCCCCCTTATCATTTTACTGTAGTCCGCAATATAATATTTGTTTTTTATATTATATCCATCAAATATTTTCATGCCGCACGTAAGCTTTGACTTAATCACAAGATTTAACCCGCCGCATTCTATATCCACACCTTCCAGCCTGCATACAAACATATGCCCGGCGCATCTTTTTTCCAATTCTTCCTTTAATTGCCGCAGGTCTTCTTTACTGCCGGTTTGGGCCTTTTTAATGCTCTCTTCCGCAAATCTTCCCATTTCAATATATATGCACGCCCGGTCATGCATAACAAATACCGTATATACCAGCACGATTATTATAAATACGCATATCGGTATAACAAACGCCGCCTCTGCGGTAAATGACGCTCTTTTCATAAATCCTCCCTTTTCTCAGCCGCATTTGCTGCACGGGCGCATATTATGCACTTCGCTAATCTTTACGGGCATTACGTTCTTTGTTACCGCGCTGCAGCTGTCTGATATATGATAACGGTTCCCGTATCTCGACACATATACCCGTTCATGCGCCGAAAGTTCCCCTGCGTTTCTTCCCACGCATTTCAAACATCTTTTATACTTTTCCCCGTTTATATTCCTCGCATATTCAATATCAGAATACAACATTTCTTCCGTCTTCGCCCTAAGATACGTACAGGCGCTGTTTTTGTGATATACCTTCCCATTCGCCGTGATATATACGATTTCCGAATCATCTTCCCCCGCTATATCGTAAACTCCGATAAATTTTCTCATGCGCACTCCCTGATGCAGCCTCACCTTAAACAAAGACAGCACGGGGCACTCTATGCGCATGAAATAATCCCTGCTTATGGCTATATCTTCATCCTTATCTTTTTCTTTTGCCGTATCCGTATATGCGGAGGCAGAAATAAACCTTGCCTCATTTACCAAATCTTTCTGAAGCTTTTCCGCCGTCTGAAACCACATTATTATATATATAAGCGCGACCACGGAAAAGAAAAACAAAGGGAAAACCAATGCCGTTTCTGCCGTAAGAGATGCTCTTTTCAATCCCACAAGCCTCCTTTATCAATACGGATAAGCAGTTTTTTGTTCGTTTTCGGCATATTTCTTTGTGATACATATTCATCTAAAGATATTTATTTAATAATATTACCGCTTATCCGTATCAAACCAAATATTATCTGTAGCAATATTCCGTCTCAGCTTCCTGAAAATACGGATAATTGCATGCTATATAAACTTTTGCCCTATACATTGCGTTCTGAAATGAAAATAATTTCGAATGTCTCAGTTTCATATTGTAATGTATGACGTCCATACATCTGTACAGGCAAACGTCCCTTTTTTTCAGGGCGACAAACAGCCCGAGAAAATCCGAATATCCCACTCCGGATCTGTAATCTATGCTTTCCGCTTTTTTCTTTACCAGTTCTTTGTCAAACAGCAAAAGTTCCTGATATTCTATATTAAGATTTTCCTTTTTCTTTAAATACGGTATCTTCTTTCCTCTAAGAAGCGCGCTTACATCTACGCAGGCGTCCTCATACGCCCAGCCCGCAAGTATGATATACTGCGTGCACCTGACAAGCGCATCCATTCCGGTAAACCCTACGATTGCCGCCGCCGTCATATACGCGAGATTACTTTTTTCCTTATCCGAAACAAGATATACAAAAGACATTCCGGTACGCATCAGAAGTATTTTGTTTGCGACAAGCCCCAGATTATCCCTGTCGCTTTTCTTCCCGCCTATTATATATTCCTTTTCATAGGCAAGCGCCCTTTCTTTATCATTTTCATTATCTTTTCCGCAAAAATCGCTGAAATACTCATTGATATACAAATTAAGCTTAACGGTATCCGCTATATCAGAAACTGCGGCGCCCGATTTACAAGAATCCAGATAACCGGATATTTCCTCCGTCTTTTTAAAATCATAAGAGGCGTCCTTTTTTGCGCCGCCGCTTCCTGCCGTCTTTTCATATATCCCGGTTTCTTCAATGAATGAAGACGATATATCCTCATCATGATCCAAAAGGAACGACACAATGCCTTCCGCATCAGGCTTAAGATTTTTAACCGGGTTATCTTCTTTTTTCAGTGATAATGTGCTGTAATCAAAGTATATATCTTTTACATGATAACTCCCAAGCATCTGTTCGTATTCTTTTACACCGCCTTCTGATTCCAAGATTCCTTTAAGGATATTCATATTGTCATAAAGCTTTTCTTTTATGCCGCGTATATCGCATATGCAGCTTTTCCTCAGCTTGTCTGAAATGTCATTATCAATATCAGAGGCGAGTTCATAAGCTTTTTTTGTGACCTCATACAATTCCCCGATCTTTTTAAGGAATCCTTTAAACCTCACACCGGATACGTCATTATCCTTAAGCTTTTTTAACTCATCGGTTATGCTCCACTTGCTGCTTTTTACGGTTTCCCACACCAACGGGGAATCTATGCCCGACGACGCTTGCGATATCTCTCCTGCGGCGCCGCATTTTACATAAAGTTTTTCGCACTTTAGCCTGCCTTTATCAATATATACGCCTTCAACAAGCCTTAAAAGCTTAATTACCCTTTCTTCCGTGTATGCATCCTCTGCTATATCACTGCTTTCATCAGACGCCTTATCAAGGACCTTATCATTTTTTTCAGACACATTAAGCCTTTCCTTTATTTTTTCATACATGCTGTTTACCGCATCCTCGCCAAGCGTGTATACGATCCCCTCTGTCATCTGCTCTAAGACATTGCTGCATTTATCATCTGCCGCATAACTTTTTTCTTCCGTATAGAATCCGGAAGGCTTTAATCTTAAAATCCCCGGCGTCTCTTCCTGATTTTTCATAAAATACGACAAAACATCCGCATCAAATATATCTTCATCGCTATCCATATAATAAAGGAGCCTATAATCATCAAACAACGGTCTGTAAAATCTGCCGAATTCCGATTCTACGGCAATATCAAGATTCCTTTTAATATTGGTCTTTTCAGCTTTATAGCAAAGCAGCGCGCATACAGCCGTAAACAGCATCATTATCACGGTAAATACAAGCGCCAGAAAAACCGTGCTGCTGCCTTTCTTTGCAGACTTCTTATCAATCAATGATCTCACCGCTGTCCCTGTCTATACTGTTTAATGCATTATTTACTATGGCCGTGATCTTATCCTTAAATATCAGTACAAGCGCAATAAGTATAACAAGTATCAGTATGATCTCCACAACGCCTATGGCGTCTTCATTATTCCAAAATTCTTTTAACATAAAATCCCCTCTCTTTCTTACAACGACATAATTGCCGGATACATTATGATCATAAGTACAAGTATAAACTGGAGCATTATCGGCAAAAGCAGTTTTGACGATGCTTCTTCGCCCATTTTTTTCACGTTTTCCCGCCTCTGCACATACGCGTCAAGCGAACTTATATTGAGCTGCTCCAATATATATCTGTTTCCTTTTTTCAGGTTATATGTAAGCATGGCGCTCAGTTTCATATACGGTATAAGCCTTATATTCTGTCCGAATTTCTCATATACCGCTGCTTCTGAGACCCCGTTATTTAATTCGTAAAGCGACCGCTTCATCTCTTCATACACATAACGCGGCCTTGTCCGGTTTTTTTCCTTCTTTAACAGATAATCATGCACTATCTTGCCCCAGGCTCCTTTCATGCTGCTTCCAGCGCCGATAAGAAGGCACATCCTGTTTACCACTTCCGGATAATCAAAAATAAGCTGTTCATTTCTGTATTTAATCTTCTTATCAAGCTCTTTTACCCTGCCATAAGGGATAAAGACCGCAGCGTTCAAAGAAAGGACGGCTATGTACAAAATATTATCTTTTGCATAAAAAAGCCCTGCAAGCACGATCAGAAACGCCGCCGCTATCCCCGCCGCCGCCGATAAAAACAAGCTGCCAAAGAATCTCATACACGCTTCTTCTTTAGGGATATCCAAGCATATCTTTTCAATCTTATACGATATCTTTTTCATAACGCCGCCAAACCTGCTTTTTTTCATAAGCCCATACAAAGCCGCGAACCTGACACTATTACGGCCTGCTTTATTCCCTCGCTTTTTTGATGCGCGTTCCTTCATTTCATTAAACGACATTATCTTTTTTGAAATACAGTATGACAATGCATATATTACAAGACCCAACGTCATAACAGCCTGTCCTAAAATATTGCCGTATAATATATCCATATATCCCGGAGAGCATATGCCAAGATAGATGAGCATCCCTATCGGCATAACGCTCATAATACGGTATTCCAGCCTTTTTCCCGCAACAAGCGTCCTTATTTCCTCTTCTATCTCTCTTTTGTCATGGAAATTATCCGCCGTCTGCTTTACTATCGCGATCATATTGCCGCCGCTCCTCTTTGCCACGGAAATGATCTCCGCAAAACTGCTTATATCATCTTCCCCGCTTCTTTTTGCAAAATCCTCCAGTATGCTTTCTATCGTATAATTCAGCCTGAGTTTTCTGCATATATTTCCCAGTTCGCAGAGTATATCCCTTTTTTCGCCGTATAAAACTTCCAGTTCCTTTTTGGCTTCAAAGAATGAATTTTCAAGTGAATAGCCGGTTCTAAGGGCGTTTGATATACATCCGAGCATCTCTTCAAATTCACATATAAGCTTCCATTTTCTTTTTTCTATCCTGTATTTTTTATATCTGTCTATAAAAAATATCTCCGTAAGCGGCAGCATTATAATGCATACAAATATACTTCTGTAAAACAGGTAAAATATGAACAGATCTGCGGCAAACGCGGCGGCGGCAATTACTGCGAACTCAGCGCGCGGCATATCATACTTTCCATAATCAACGTCATAATTCATAATCCCATCACCTCTGCGCATTATGCAATTTATATGTTTTTGTCATAGCGTTATCTGTTCTTACAAGCATACCCGCCATATTTTCCGCCCTGCCGCGCGCGTATCTGTACAGCGTATTAAGATGCAGATCGTCTTCCCTGTATATTACCTCGGCTATCTCAAGCACCTTTCTTGTACCGTCGGCAAGTCTTCCGAGATGGATAAGTATATCGAGCGCAGAACCTATCTGCCGTCTTACCGCGTCAATCGGTATGTCGCTTGCGACTAACACCAGCGTTTCCAACCTGCTTATCATATCTTTCGGATTGTTGGCGTGTCCCGTTGATATGCTGCCGTCGTGTCCCGTGTTCATTGCCTGGAGCATATCCAAAGCCTCGGCTCCCCTTACTTCGCCAACGATTATCCTGTCCGGCCTCATCCTTAAGCTGGTCTTAATGAGTTTTCTTATCGTGATCTCATTATTTCCTTCAAGATTGGCGTTGCGCGTTTCAAGCCTTACAAGATTGCGGACCCCCTGAAGCCTTAATTCCGCGGAATCTTCGATCGTAATGACTCTCTCCCTCTTAGGTATATACCCCGAGAGCGCATTTAAAAAAGTTGTTTTGCCGCTTCCCGTGCCTCCCGAGATAAAAATATTATATTTTGCCTTAACGATGCTTTTTAAAAACCGCGCGGCGTCATCTGTAAGCGTGTTAAGCTTAACAAGCCCGTCAAGCGTATAATCTTTCTTCGGAAATTTCCTTATCGTCACCACAGGCCCGTCTACCGCCACAGGAGGCATAACGATATTTACGCGCGAACCGTCGGCAAGCCTGACGTCCGCGATGGGCACGGATTCATTCACGATCCTGTTATGCCCCGACACTATATGCTGTATGATGTCGTCAAGTTTTTCCGCCGATTCAAAACTCTTATCATATCTGCATATTTCATTATCTTTTTCGTAAAATATATCGCCGGCTCCGTTGATCATGATATCAGTGATCGCGTCATCCTCTAAAAGCTCCGACAGGATATCATATCCCGTAAGCGAATGGATTATATCACGCCTCAATTTAAGTTTCTCATGCACAGGGACATAGTGCGGATACCCTGCAAGTTCATTATCAATACAGTCAAAAAGCTCATCATTATCCCATGCCGTCTTTAACTCCATGCCCGAAAGCACGCGCTCTTTGATCACCTGTTTTAATAAAGGCATATCATCTTTCATAACCTACCCACTTACTTTGCATATCCTTTCGTTCATCCCACCATTTTGGGAGCTGTATCACCTTGATATCGTTTATGAGCTTTTCTTTCCCATAAGACGCCATATTGTCCATAAGATGCTTAACGCGCATACTCTTTTCATCCATTACAGGCATATGTACGGCGTCGCAATGTCCAAGCACGTCATAAACCGAATCCCCCAGATATCCCGCGTCGATAACGACCATTTCAAATTCATCAAGCGTATTTATGCATTCAAACAGCCTGTCCGCGTCTTCAGACGATATATCATACAGATCCCTGTAATGCTTTACGCCCGCGACGGCGTCATATCCCTGTTCCGCTTTAAGCATTGCAAGCAGCCTGTAGGATGCCGGCCTGCTGCTGTCGTTAAGGTAATATATAAGTTCGCTTACTCCCTCGCCTCCGTCGCAGTCATATTCCGTAAGTTCTGCAAGGTTAATATAAAGCACCTTGTATTTACCCGCATACGCCTCCGCAAGCCTTCTTGCATACTGTTCCCGCTGCATTGGAAAGCACGGCGAGAACACCCCTGTTATCACGCATTTTCTGTCCCCCGAGCATTGGTACACTTCGCCTTCCGTAGTATCTGCAAATATCTGGTACAGCTGCTTGATAATAGTATCTATGCGCTGATACTTGTAGACATAGGTATACGCGCCCCTGTCAACATACTTTTCTTCCGAAAGCACCGCAACTTTTGCGCTGTATGCCAACTTTTCATCTCCGATAAACATCGAATCTATAAGGATCAGATCAGCGCTGCCTGATTTCTCATAACGATCAAGCGCCTCTTTTGTATCAAATGTCTTTACCAATATCCTGTTTCCTTCATTCCGCGCGCAGTAATCCGCAAACGCAGCCATATAGCGTTTGTCCTGCGTACACAAAGAAACTATCCTTCTGCTCATATTTTATGCATTCCTCCTCCTATTCAACCAAATATACCGCCATATACGGTAATAAACCCTAAACCTATTGCCGCGCTGAAAGGAATTGCCGTATCTTCTCCGTCGCGTTCTTTTACGTAATATGCTTCTATTGTTTTAGTTCTTATAATATTCCTGATATACAAAATGAAATACCTCAATCGATCTTTCAGATATCCAAAACGGATACATCGAATAACAGATAATATACCACCAAAGAAAAGTGCCGCAATAAACACCCTGATACTGTATACAATGCCGCAAAAACCTCCAATAACTGATATGATCTTAATATCTGCGGCTCCGATCATTCTAAAACAAAATAATATAAACAATAGAAATATGGGAACAAGCACTCCCGCAAGCCAATATACGATACCATACGCTCCGCAGGCCGTTACCCTGTACAACAAGCCCGTAAGCCATCCGGCTATGATAAGCCCGTTGCTTATC
The DNA here is from genome assembly GCA_947593975.1 of uncultured Lachnospiraceae bacterium. Lineage (GTDB taxonomy): Bacteria > Bacillota > Clostridia > Lachnospirales > Lachnospiraceae > V9D3004. The sequence continues at coordinate 38,640 of CANQDW010000002.1, read as the reverse complement.
TTAAGACGCGCAATATCCTCACATGCTGCAGCTGCCAAAATCATTGTCAGGCAACATACACAAACTAACCCTTCCACCTTCCTTCTGCATCTGAACTCATATCTGATATATCTTATATTGTAATACGTATGATACCATGTATTACGATTATAATCAAGTATTATTTTAAAATATTTGCAATTGCAAACAATGCCGTCACGCCCGGTATGCCAAAAATCCCCGAAACTCCTACTGTAATGGGGTTAATTCCAACATATATATTATAATCATACATTGCAAAAAGTTTATCAGCAATATATATGAGCAGACATCCTGACATAAGCTGGACTATAAGCGTCCACAGGCATTTCTTAATAGCATTAAATATTTTTGCCGCCACATAACCACCTCTCTAAATAATTATTATGCTTTTTTGGAATTTATGTATAAATCTAGCAAAGACTGGGAATTTTATAAGTATATAAAATATATTGCGGAGGGCGTATATGAAAAAGGAAAAAAATGACCTTGCCAAAAAAAGACGGCTTCTTATGGATGATATAACAAAGACCCGACAGGCTCGGGAAATTGCATATATCAATTTCCAGAACGTGTCGGATCCCGATTTGATAGACTGTTATATATACGAAATAAATTCCGCAGACCTCAGGTACAAGTACCTTATAAACCAGATAAGAAAACTCAGCGTTACCGAAACAACCAACTGACGCTATAATGAACGGCCGTATATGCCGGCGTATTTTCTTAACCAGGCGGCGTCGTTATGATCGATCTGCTCCAGACGCGCGCGCCACTGCCAGTTGGCTCCGATAGTAGACGGCGTATTCATCCTCGCCTCCGTGCCAAGTTCAAGCACATCCTGCATCTGTATTATAACTGCGTCCGCAATGCTCATATATGCAGCCTGTATCATGCGCCGCGGTATTTCCGAAATATCTCCGGCGCCGATATAGTCCATAACCTGGGCTTTCTGATGATCATACGCCTTATCGACAAATCCTTTTATCGTATCGTTGTCATGCGTACCCGCATATAATACGCAGTTGGGATTTTTATAATTATGCGGCAGATATTCATTGTACGGCTGTCCGTCAAATGCAAATTCAAAAATCTTCATGCCCGGCCAGCCCGTCTCTTCGATCAGCTCTCTTACAGGCGGCACTATAACTCCAAGGTCTTCCGCAATTATCGAAGCGTCCCCTACCGAGTCGGATATTATATCCGTAAGCTTTCTTCCCGGTCCCGTACGCCATTCTCCCGTCTTTGCATTAACACTGTCCGCGGGAATCGCATAATACCTTACTATCCCTATAAAATGGTCGATCCTTATAACATCATAGAGAGCGGCGCAGGAATTCATGCGTTTACGCCACCAGTCAAAATGTTCCCTCTCCATTGCTTCCCAGTTATATATAGGATTACCCCAAAGCTGTCCGTCTTCCGAAAAGCAGTCAGGCGGTACTCCCGCAACGCACACAGGCCTTCTTCTTTCATCCATTTCAAACAGGTGATTGCATGCCCATACGTCCGCGCTGTCTAACGATACATAAAGAGGTATGTCTCCTATTATTTTTATCCCTCGCTCGTTTACATATTTTTTTAACCTGCCCCACTGTTCAAAAAACTTGTACTGGCAGAAACGCCAGAAATCAATCTCGTATGCAAGGCTTTCCCTGTAAAACGCCACTCTGTCGGCGCGCCTAAACCGTATGTCTTCATCCCATTCTGTCCACGAACGGTTATCAAAGTGTTCTTTAAGCGCCATAAACAGCGCATAATCGTCCAGCCAGAAAGAATTCTTTTCGCAGAATGAAATATACTCCCGTTCTCCTTTATGCCCGCTGCGTCCGTACGCTTTTTTTAATATCTTAAATCTGCTGTCAAACAGGCGGCTGTAATCAACCCTGTCTTCTTCGCCGTCCGCGCCGGCTTCCGATACACATTCCCGGTCGATAAGCCCTTCTTCAATAAGCGTGTCAAGATCTATAAAATAAGGATTGCCTGCAAATGCAGAAAACGACTGGTACGGGCTGTCGCCGAAACTCGTCGGTCCCACCGGGAGCACCTGCCAGTATCTCTGTCCTGCTTCGCACAGCCAGTCCGCAAATCTGTACGCCTCTTTTCCAAGAGTACCTATTCCATACGGGGAAGGCAGGCTGCTTATCGGCATAAGTATTCCCGCTCCCCTTATCAATTTACCGCTCATCTCTTTTCCCCTCTTAAATTTTTATATATCAATTATACCATCTTTAAATCGCATGGACAACATGCTATAATTCAAATATGTATTAACTTTCCATGAAAGAGGACTATTATAATGGTATTTTCATCTTTGGTTTTTTTGTGTTTTTTCCTGCCGGTATGTCTGCTGTTCTATTATATTTCACCGTCGGGCCTTAAAAATACTGTGCTTCTTTTATTCAGCCTTTTATTTTACATGTGGAATAAACCTGAATATGTTTTCCTTATATTATTTTCCATAACGCTTAATTACATTGGCGGCATATGTATCGGCAGATGCAGCCGCAGACCGGTAAGAAAAGCCGCTTTTATTACTGTGCTTTGCGCAAATATCCTGTTATTGGTTATATTCAAATATGCCGACTTTATTATCACAAATATCAATCTGATAGCAGATAAGTCCCTGCCTCTCACAAATATCATACTTCCTATAGGCATATCATTTTTTACCTTTCAGGGAATTTCCTATATATGCGACGTCTATACGGGCAAATGCCCCTGCTGTACGCGCCCCGTAGATACCGCGCTTTATATATCGCTTTTTCCGCAGCTTGTCGCGGGACCCATAGTAAAATACAATGAGATAAGCCGCGAACTTTCGGAAAGGCATACCGGAGTACACGATCTTTCGGAAGGAATAATGAGATTTATCGCAGGTCTTTCCAAAAAAGTCCTGATCGCAAACGTACTTGGTGAAACCGCGGACGGCATTTTTAATATGGCCGACCGAGGAATCGACTGCCCTTCCGCTTGGATCGGGATAACATGCTATACCCTGCAGATATATTTTGATTTCTCAGGTTATTCCGATATGGCAATAGGCCTCGGAAGGTTATTCGGCTTTACTTTCCCCGAAAACTTCAATTATCCTTATATATCAAGGTCGATCACTGAATTTTGGAGGAGATGGCATATCTCTCTGTCCACATGGTTTAGGGATTATATATACATTCCCCTTGGCGGGAGCAGACGCGGAAACCGAAGCCTTCATATTCTGATCGTATTTTTCATTACGGGTCTGTGGCACGGAGCTTCCTGGAATTTCATATTATGGGGCATGATGTACGGCGTACTCCTCGTCATTGAAAAACCGCTCAGCAAAACGGCTGCCTATGAGAAGATCCCTTCGTTTTTTAAATGGGCGCTCACAATGCTTATCGTAATGACAGGCTGGGTACTATTCCGCGCCGCCAATATAAAAAGCGCGCTAAAATATATCCTTATGATGTATGGCATAGGTTCCCTTCCGCCGAATACGGCGCATTTCTCATACGCATATTACCTGGACGCGAGACTTATATGTACGCTGATCGCAGCTTTTTTGGCGTCAGTTCCGGTCTTTAAGCAAAAATTCAATTATCTGTGCGGCAAATATATATCCATTCGTATCCTGCAGATAATACTTGCGTTTTTGCTGCTTGTCACATGCATTATATATATTGCAAACAGCGTATATAACCCGTTTATTTACTTTCAATTTTAATGAGGAGAGATACCGGTATGAAAAGATCATCTAAAATTACAGACATTATAGTAATCATTATGTTTATTCTATGCATTACAATACCTGCCGTCTTTATGAACACAAAATCAGACCAGATATCCGATATTGATAATACCGCCCTCATCGACCTTGATGAAATAGGCGATAACGGTACTGTCACAGAGGATATTGAGACATACGTCTCACAGCGGATAGGCTTTAGGAATGAAATGCTTAGCGCATATCTTTACGGGAACGACCGTATATTCGGCTCGCTTCTTCACCCTAACTATACTTACGGCAAAGACGGCTATGTATTTTTCCATATGCCTAAAGAAAAACCGGATCCGCATTATATTAAGCTATTTGCGGGTTATATCTCATATATGCAGGACTACTGCAGCAAAAAAGGCATAGATTTCCTGTATTGTATAAACCCTGACAAAACCCAGGTATACAGCCGTTATCTGCCCGAAGGGACGCACCTTACATTTTACCGCCAGAATTACCTTTTATCGCAGCTTGATAAATACGGCGTAAACTATATGGATAATACCGGGCTTCTTACAGACGCCTCCTATACAACGCAGGTTTTCGATAAAAAATATGACGCGGGACACTGGAATGAAACGGGCGCATACATCGGAATAAGCAATATACTTAAAACCCTTCACGAAACCCACAAAGACATTCCTTTAAACAACGACAGCGATTATACCGTAACCGAAACAGTACACCAATATCTTCCGCTTTCATATTTTGAAATAAACGAGCCCTCATTTATTTATACACGAAATAATATCAATACTATAGACGTTACCGCCGAAGATACCGATATAATACTCGATGATAATTACAGGGATTATTCACATTACATCAATACCGCTCATCCCGAATACCCTAAGATCCTCGTATTCAGAGGCAGCTATTTTCTGGGCAAAGAAAAGTTCATGAACGAAAGTTTTTCAGAAAGCATATTCGTACACAGTTATTATAATATATTCAATTTCAAATACTTCATTGAAAAATTCAATCCGGATATCGTACTTTTTGAATCGGTTGAATATGCTACGATCAACAGATACTTCCCAAAAGATAAACTTAAAGACCGCGGATAATCCCCCGGCAGATTAAAAACACAGACAAAAAAACAATTGCTGCCGCATACACGGCAGCAATTGCTGTTTTAATAAACATTATTGTTTATTCGGTTGATTATTTAACAAGCTTAATTCTTCCGAATACGTTTGGATACTGATAAGCATTGTTAGTTGTATCATAGGCTGTAAGAGTACCTGCTCTGTCAGGAATTGTTACTGTAGTTGCAGCTCCCTGATCATCTGTACCCTCAGTCTCTGATGTGAAGCAGTCATTAATCTGAAGATCCATTCCCATAGTCTCGTCTGCTGCATGTGCCTTCTGGAACTTGATGATCATCTCAACCATGTATCCGTCAGCGCCCTCAACAGTATCATTAAGCTCATCGCCATGCTTATATTTAACAGCATATGCTATCATGTTAAACGGATCTGTTCCTTCCGAAACGCCGTCAGCTGCTTCAGATGCATCGTTCTTACATGTGAATGCGCTGTTAACAGCATCTACACGGATCTGAATCTCATCAGTATCAGGGCTATATACATCAGGACGGTCAAAGTCTTCGTCAAGGAAGAACTCAACTGAATCTGTATCATAGTGATCTGCACTTGCAGGTGCGATATCAGAATCATTTACATCATAAAGTACATAGAGATAATTCTCACTCCATATTGTATATGCCTGCGCCTTATCTCTGCTTGATTTTCCTGTGCTAGGATCAAACAGTGTTACCATGTCCGCATTTCCTTTATAGTCAGGTACATTACCATGTTCAAATACTATCGATGGGCTTCCTACTGCATCATATACACCTGTCCAGTATGATGTATCTACCCATGTCATAGTATGAGCTGCAGGATATAATTCATTTGCCTGCTCTGCATCATCTGCGCCATATACAGCTTCTGCCTTCTGTGGATTAGCTGCTGCAAGGATAGCTTCTTCCTGATCGGTATAGTAAGCTGATGTAGGCTGTTCCATTGCTGCCTTAAGTTCAACGGCTCCGAGTACCTTTGCATCGTCTCCTGCTTTTACTCCGTCATCTTTAACGCTCCATGTATCTGATGCTTCATCATATACCATCTCATACGGCGTATCGAAGTAGTTGATAGATGTGTCGCCTTCATTGATCTGGATATCGATCGCTGCGCTGTCTCCAACTTCTTTAGCTCCTAACGGAACCTTAACTTCTGCAACATATCCTGTAGCTGTAGCAACAGCTGCTGCTTCTGCCTTTGTCTCGCCTACTTTTACGTTAACCTTGTTAACTGAAGCTGCGTCTTTTGAATCTGCAACATATACTGTTACCGAATCAGAATCGCCTGCGTTTGTTTTAGCAACGTCAACAAGCGCATAAAGAGATGTGTCATCCCACATTAACTTAACTGTTGCAGATGTAATAGTAGCTGTACCGCCTCTTACACCAAAACTCTTTGTAGTATCGTTAAAGAGTTCCTGTGAATTAAATACGTCTACCCATGCTTCGTCTTCGCCTTCTGCACCGTCGATATTGATAACTGTGTTCTCAGCTACCTTAACTGCGCTGAGCGCGCCTGTGTTCTTAGGTACGTTTGTCGGCGTAGGCGTCGGTGTAGGGGTAGGTGTCGGTGTAGGTTCAGTAGTTGCTGTCGGTGCAGCAGTCTGATTGTTTCCTCCAGGTCCGTTTGACGGCGCTGCGGTAGCTGTGCCGTTTCCGCCATTGTTTCCTGCAGGAGTTACCGTTACTTTACATACAAGCTTTTTCTTTGTCTTGCCTGCTTTGTATGTAGCGGTGATCTTTGCAGTACCTGCTGTTACACCTTTAACAGTTGCGGTAGGCTTCTTAGCCTTCTTGTTTTTAGTTACTGTAGCTACCTTTTTCTTGCTTGATTTCCATTTTACACTAGCCTTCTTGGCAGCTTTCTTAACCGTAAGCTTAATTGTGCCTCCTACTTCTACGGAAGCTTTTTTCTTAAGCGTAGGTTTCTTTGCTGCATCAGCAGAACCTGCCGGTACAACAGTCATTACCATTGCTGCGCAAAGAGCAATAGCAATACCTTTTTTTAATACTCGCATAGTATTCCCTCCTAGAAATATAATAATATAGCTAATAGTTCGCTAGTATTATCATTATCTTATATTTTTCGCAATCTGTCAACGTTTTTTCACAATGCATTTAAATTTTCTTTATTTTTCCTGTGCGCGAAATAAAATACAGTTCCCACAAAAAGCATACCGCCAATCATATTGCCCACGGTTACGCATATAAGATTCCTTACCGGCATAAACGAAAGCAGCTGTCCGCACTGTTCTTTGGTTATCCCGTAAAGCTCTTCTGCCTTTGATACATAATCCGGATCAGCCGCTGCAAGCATACCTGCCGGAAGATAGAACATATTGGCAACGCAGTGCTCAAACCCGCATATTACAAACGCAGATATCGGGAAAAAGATCGCCAGTATCTTTCCGCACACATCTTTTGCCGCTCCTGACATAAGTATCGCCAGGCACACAAGGATATTACACAGAATTCCGCTTACGACGGCTCTGCCCGGAGTTATTGCCGCTTTTGCCAGGGCTACTTTAATAGTATATGCACCGAGTCCGCCCTGCGAATAGTCAAACTGTCCCGAGTAAAATACCAGAACTGATATCAATACCGCTCCGATAAGATTGGAAAAATATACTATGATAAGATTGCGGAGCATCGCCCCCGCGCTTATCTTCTTATCAAAAAACGCCATTATCATAAGATTATTCCCGGTAAAAAGCTCCGACCCCGTAAGTACTACCATCATAAGACCTACCGGAAATACCGCTCCGGTAACAAGCCTTGTAAGGCCCACATCGGACACGCCGTGCGCCGCAACGCTGCTTGCCGCGCCGCCAAATGCGATAAACGCCCCTGCAAATATTCCAAGCATTATCATTTTGGCAATTGTAAGTTTAGATTTGGTTACTCCGCCGTTTATATTATTCTCGAGCACTTCGGCGGGAGTATACATCTGTTTTTCCATTTGTACATCTCCGTTTCATTCCTGAGATTCATATATTGTCTTGATCAAAACGGAAAATTCCGATTCCGGATTTACCCGTATAGTTATACCTGTAACTTTACCCACGCAATATCTGCCAAACTTATGCTCCCTGAGATTATCGAGGAGGATATCCTTGTATTCCAATATCGACGCCTCGGATGTATCAAGCCCTGAATACAGGCACAGGCTGTCGCCCGCTTCATTCTCGTAAATGCGCGGCTGAAGTATTTCTTTTTCCTGCGCAAAATATGTGATATCGGCGGATATATGATTTTTTTGCACCCGTACGTCCGGCACCAGTCTGCACAATTCCGGATATGCCGACTTTATAACGACCGTCTTTGCAATCTTATCCCCGTAATGCTTCTTTATAACATTGGCCCAGGACACCTCATAATCGATAGACTTGGTTATTTCTTTGGAATCAGGCAGATATACGTCGTTTATGTATTCGTATGAACTGTATTCGGCCAAAACCATTCCGGTTCCTATCCCGCCTATAAAAACGCCTGCGATAAGCATTATGCATATAACTTGTTTAACACGCGCGGGCCTTATGTTATTTTTGATCAGCATACGGTAGCAGAATACTGCGACCGCGCCAAGTATGAGCACAATCCCCATAAGCGCAAGGAAAACTCCCGAAAGCGGATATCCTTGGGTCAGAAGCACAATGCACACGCCTGCCATAAACAGCATGAACAATACTCCAAGGCTTATTATTACCGTAAAAAGCACCGCAAGTATTTTCCCTGCCCATCTTGCGGCAGCCGGGATGATATTTCCGAATTTCCTTTTGATCCCGCTGTTTTTTTCTTCGCCCGTATTTACATGATATGCCGAAAGTATGCCGTCCGTAAGTTCGTCTATATCTCCAAGCGTATTTATCGCTTCGTCTTCGGTCATCCCCTCGCTTATCTTCATGTCAATATGCTGACTGTATTCACCGATTATATCCGATATCTCGCTCTCCTGCAGTACAGCCAGCTTTTTACCAATTATCGTTAAAAACTCCGCTTTATTCATGACTCTTTCTCCTTCAAAAATTTGCTGACCTGCTCCGAAAATTCCAGCCACTCTTCTTTAAGTTCGCTCCTGTGCAGAATTCCCGTCGCGGTAATGTGATAATATTTACGCGGCGGTCCTTCGTTGGATTCCTGCAGATAAGTCTCAAAATAATGTTCATTGGTAAGCCTCTTAAGCAGCGGATATATCGTTCCTTCATTTACATCCACAACTTTAGACACTTCCTGAACAAGTTCATAACCGTACATATCCCTGCCGTGTACAGATTCCAGCACGATCAGTTCCAGCACGCCTTTCTTAAACTGTACATTCACGTTTTCACCTCCCGGTATATACAGATAAACTTCCTCCTACATTAATAATACACATACTGATTTGCAGTGTCAAATACTCTTTTATATCGAACATTTCAGCGCGTACATATAACAATTTCGACTTTTTTTGCATAAAATAAATTAATCAGCTTATTATGGGGTGACGATATGTATTTTATTATCCTGCCTTTAATCCTTACCGCAATTATCTTTCTTATCATATTCCATTTCAGGAAGAAAAAGATAATATGCAGGATAAAATGTATGTCAATAGCAGAAAAATGCAGTATTATAAACGAAGCCGCAAAACCGTTCGGATACCGCTACGACGTTATCCGCGATGTACTCACAAGCAGGACCGACGCCTGGCAGAAAGACTGCGGCTACTCCGTTTTATATGACAAAGCGGCGCCTTTTTTTAATATGATATTCGATTGTTTCAGGGTATATTTTAACTATGACCAAAAAACCTGGCTCATAGAATTCTGGAAAGGACAGTACGGCATAAATACGGGATGCGAGACCGGTATATATCATACCGACGGGATCATTTCTCCCGATTCCTATAAGACCGCTTGGTTTAAAGCGGCTGATAAAAACGATTACGTCGATATCTCTTCCTGCCTGTACGATAAGGGCTGTAAGGTTACGCATATGCGGAAACACCACTGGTGGCTTACAATATTTATTCCGGGACGCTTTTCAAAACCCGCCGGCCTGTCGATGAAAGTCACGCTGCGCTTTAAGGACTTTGAGATGCGCGCCGCATTTACGGACGCCCTAAGCAGAGCCTGCTGCGAAGCATCTTTTTCAGGCGTGTACGTTAATTTCACGGACGTTTCGTTTATATTTGAACATTCCAAAGCAAAAACAGGTTTCCTAAAACGTATTTTCATATGGTATGTGCAATGTAAAAACAGACTTTTTTGCGCTCTGTACCGATTTGTAACAAGGCCTTTTGGCAGTACTTTAGACAGACTCTTATATCTGTATTACTATCTGCCTTTTGCCTTTAATAAAACGGCGGTCATAAAACGATACAAAAAAAGGAGCGGCTGATATGGGATATAAAAAACGCATTGACAATTCATTTAAGGATGTTCCCGTACTTCCGATAAACGAACAGTCCCGCTGCGTGCTGTTTTCAGACTGCCACCGCGGCAACGGTACAAATAACGATAATTTCCTGAAGACGCAGCATCTTTATTTTGCGGCGCTTGAGCATTATTACCGAAACGGCTTTACCTATATAGAGCTTGGGGACGGCGACGAACTCTGGGAAAACAGGAGCATGGACCGTATCAAGGAAATACATGGCAACGTTTTCTGGCTGCTTTCGCTGTTTTATAAGGAAAACCGCCTTTATATGCTGTACGGGAACCACGATATGGAAAAGAAGCGCAATTCTTTTCCGGATAAGAATTTTTCCTCATATTTCTGCACATCCAGCCAGTGCTTTACCGATCTCTGCCCCGATATCAGGTTTTATCCGGGGCTCATACTTAAGGATACGCTGTACGGCACCTGCCTGTACCTTACCCACGGCCATCAGGCGTCGCTTTTAAATTCTACATTATGGATGCTCGGACGTTTCCTTGTAAGATACGTCTGGAAACCGCTTGAACAGATAGGCATACTTGACCCTACCAACGCCGCCAAAAATTATACCGTAAAAAAACGTTCCGAACAAAAACTAAGCGCCTGGGCAAAAGCTAACGATAAGATCCTTATCACAGGTCATACGCACCGGCCGGTATTAAACGAAGCCCCTTCCCTTTATATCAATACCGGAAGCTGCGTCCACCCAAGATGCATCACATGTATTGAAATCGAACACGGGACCCTTACGCTTGTAAAATGGTTCATGGGAACACGTAAAAACGGTAATTTTTACCTTGACAGGGAAATATTATCCGTCCGCGCGCTGCCGGGTTATGATAAAATACTTTAAAAATATTTTATATGTGCTATAATATCTGATAAATTATAGCTATTCGGAGGCTGATATGAACATTATAATCGTAGGCTGCGGAAAAGTCGGAAGCACCCTTGCAGATCAGCTAAGCAGCGAAGACAATGACGTAACCGTAATAGATAAGGATTACTCTGCCGTACAGACTCTTTCGGACAAATACGATATTATGGGGATCGCCGGAAGCGGGATCGACCATAATATATTAAGGGAAGCAGGCGTTGAAAATGCCGATCTTCTCATCGCGGTAACGGGTTCAGACGAAAGGAACCTTCTGTGCTGCCTTATCGCCAAAAAGGCCGGCAACTGCCAGACCATAGCCCGCGTAAGGAGTCCCGAATTCAACCATCAGATACACTATATCAAAGAAGAACTTGGACTTGCCATGATAATAAATCCTGAATATGCGGCGGCACAAGAGATTTCAAGGATTCTCGGTTTTCCGTCCGCAATCAAGATAGAGACCTTTGCAAAGGGCAGGGTTGAAATCCTCAAATTCCGCGTGCCTATCGGTTCCGTCCTTAACGATCTTAAGATAAGCGAGATCACAACAAAGCTGCGCTGCGGCGAAGTTCTCGTATGTACTGTAGAGCGCGGCGAACAGGTCACTATACCTGACGGTAATTTTATCATTAAAGAAAAAGATGTCGTATCGATAGTAGCCTCGCCCAAAAAAGCAAAACAGTTTTTCAAAAGGATAAATATCCAGACCAACCAGGTAAAAGATACGATAATCATAGGAGGCGGAAAGATCACATTTTATCTTACCGATCTGCTGCTTTCAATGGGCATTGACGTTAAGATAATCGAGATGAACCGCGCGCGCTGCGAAAAGCTCAGCGAACTCCTCCCGCGGGCAACCGTCATATGCGGGGACGGCGTAAACAAAGAGCTTCTTATGGAAGAAGGACTTGCAAAGGCCGATTCTTTTGTTACGCTTACCGATATGGATGAGGAAAACATCCTCCTGTCCCTGTTCGCAAAAAGCAAGAACGATAACATGAATATCATTACCAAGATCAACAGCATTGATTTTGACGAAGTAATAAATAACCTTGATCTGGACAGCATTATATATCCAAAACACGTAACTTCCGAAAATATAGTGCGTTTTGCGCGCGCCATGAAAAATTCCTTGGGAAGCAATGTGGAAACGCTGCACCACCTTGTAGACAACAAAGTGGAGGCCCTGGAATTCTGTATACGTGAAAATGCGCCCGTCCTTAATATACCTCTTGAAAAGCTGAACCTAAAAAGCGACCTGCTTATCGGATGCATAAACAGAAACGGCACAATTATTACCCCAAAAGGACAGGACATGCTCATGTTAGGCGATACTGTAGTCGTTATCACTACAAATAAAGGACTTAATGATATCAAAGATATTTTAAAAGATTGAGAGTATATGCATTATGAATTACAAAATGATCATCCACATGTTAGGCCAGGTATCTCTTTTTGAAGCAATGTTTATGATACTTCCGCTGGCTGTATCGGTAATTTACAGGGAACCGGACGGTTTTGCCTATCTTGCCACGATGGCTGCCTGCGCGCTTTTCGGGCTTTTATCCATGCGGATAAAAATAAAAGACAGAACGATCTACGTAAGGGAAGGGCTTGTCATCGTTTCCTTAAGCTGGATCATATTAAGCATATTCGGCTCGCTCCCTTTTTTCATATCAGGAGATATACCGCATTTCCCCGACGCCCTTTTTGAAACCGCATCGGGCTTTACTACTACCGGTTCAAGCATACTTACCGACGTGGAAGCCCTTTCAAAATCCAATCTGTTCTGGAGGAGCTTTACGCACTGGATCGGAGGCATGGGCGTACTTGTATTTATCCTTGCATTTCTTCCAATGAAAGCAGGCGGCGCGGGTATGCGCATTATGCGCGCGGAAAGCCCGGGTCCAAGCGTAAGCAAGCTTGTTCCCAAAGTAAAAACTACCGCCATGATACTGTATTCAATATATCTTTCGTTAACCGTGTTCCAGATCATATTGCTTTTGTGCGCGGGCACGCCTTTATTTGATTCTCTTACGCTGACGTTTGGTTCCGCCGGAACCGGAGGCTTTGCCATAAAAAATGACAGCCTTGCAGGTTATACCGGCCTTCAGCAGTCTATAGTAACGGCAGCCATGATATTATTCGGCATTAATTTTAACGTATATTACCTGCTTTTGAGAAAAAGGGCGTCTCAGGCGTTTCGCCTGACCGAAGTACGCGTATATCTTGCCGTCATCGCAGTATCCGTATTGCTTATCACGGTAAATGTTATCCCTATGTTCCCGTCGTTTTATGAGGCGTTCCACCATGCTGCGTTCCAGGTGGCTTCCATTATTACTACCACAGGTTTTTCTACTGCGGATTTTAATGCATGGCCTCCTTTGTCGCAGACAATACTTGTAATATTAATGTTTATCGGAGCGTGCGCCGGAAGCACGGGAGGCGGCATTAAAGTATCCAGGATCATACTGCTTTTAAAGGGCGTACGAAAAGAGATACTTATGACCTGTCATCCCAGGAGCGTAAAAAAGCTGAAAATGGACGGGCATACGGTAAGCCACGAAGTAATACGCTCAATAAACGCGTTTATAATAATATACGCTGTTATATTTGTGGTTTCATTATTGATAATATCTTTGGATTCCATGGATCTTGTTACGAATTTTACCGCCGTTGCCGCTACGCTTAATAATATAGGCCCGGGACTTAACGCAGTGGGTCCCTGCGGGAATTTCAGCAGCTTTTCCGACCTGTCCAAATTTGTCCTTATGTTTGACATGCTGGCAGGACGTCTGGAACTGATGCCGATGCTCATATTATTTGTACCGTCAACCTGGAAAAAATAATCAGACCAAAAGAGGAGGTGACATTATAATGCATTACGATTACAAAACAAAAAATACATGTTCTCAGGTAATAAGTTTTGATATAAACGGAGATGTTATTACCAATATTTCATTTCTTGGAGGCTGTAACGGAAACCTTAAGGCTATCTCCAAACTTGTAGACGGATGGACCGTTGATGAGATCGAGAGCAAGCTTGCCGGCAATACATGCGGCATGCGTTCCACTTCCTGCGCCGACCAGTTAGCCAAAGCGGTCAGGGAAGCATATAACGCAGCGCAGGCATGAGCCGGCTTATGCATCCCGGCACATATTGTCTGCCCGCACAAAACGCCGGCAGACAATATATAGCCGCAAAAAAGTCCCTAAAGGTTCTTCATTTTACGCTCGCAGCAGTCCAGATCTATCTCATATATAGAATTATCATCTATTATAACTTTAGACCTCGTTTCCTTACTTTGCCCGCAGGCGCCTGTTTTATCGTATTTATCTTTATCGTCCGACTTTCCCGCGCAGGTACTGTTATAAAATTTTCTATAATTTCTCATGATCTCTCCCACATCTTTCTTTTTCAAGGCTGTCTATATTATTGTATGAGCCTGTATGGGATTGTGTCACATTAACAGTAAAAATCCTTTATGCCTGAAATAGTCGCGGACATTCCTTTAAACAGCATATCTGTGATCGTGACTGCCGCCATTGCTTCAACGACGACGACCGCCCTCGGCACTATAACCGGGTCATGTCTTCCTTTGATCTCTATATCTATCTGTTCTTTCGATCTGTTAACGCTTCTCTGCTTTGCGGCAACCGACGGAGTTGGCTTAAAAGCCGCCCGGAATACGAAGTCGCTTCCGTCGCTTATCCCGCCGAGCACTCCTCCCGAATGGTTTGACAGCTTAACCGTTTTTCCGTCTTTTACCCCAAATCCATCATTATTATCAGTGCCCAAAGCCTGCGCCGCCTTAAAGCCGTCGCCTATCTCGATTCCCTTTACGGCGCCTATAGACATTACTGCTTTTGCAATATTCGCGTCAAGTTTGTCAAATACGGGATCGCCAATCCCTGCCGGAAGTCCCCTTACGACACATTCCACAACGCCTCCGGCAGAATTCTTTTCCGCCGCGCATTTTTTCAGATATTCCTCCGCTCTTTCCGAAGCCTCCCTGTCAGGCATATACACGGGACTTTCTTTTACGTAATCCATATCCATATTATCGCCTGATACGCATACCGGGCCTATGCTTTTTGTATAAGCGTTTACGGATATCCCGAGTTCGCCGAGTATGAGCATCGCAACTGCGCCTGCCGCTACCCTTCCTATGGTCTCTCGTCCCGAGGAACGTCCTCCGCCCCTGTAATCCCTGAAACCATATTTCATATCAAATGTATAATCAGCATGTCCGGGTCTGTAATATGAAGCAATCTCAGTATAGTCGGCAGACCTGTGGTCTTTATTGACCACGAGCATGGATATCGGCGTCCCCGTAGTCTTTCCTTCAAATACGCCCGAAAGGATCTTTATCTCATCATCTTCCCTGCGTTTTGTGGAATATTTTACCGCGCCGGGTTTTCTCCTATCCATGTATTTCTGAATCATTTCCTCATTTATGCGGACCCCCGCGGGGCAGCCGTCAACTGCGACGCCTACCGCCGTCCCATGTGATTCGCCCCAGGTCGTAACCCTGAATATATCGCCAAATACCGAACCTGCCATAATAACCTCCTGAAACCGCTTACTTTATCCTGTCGGTAAGCCCTACCTTTTTCTTTACCTTGCGAAGCGTCTTATTCGAGACATAGAATGCTTTCTCATCATTTGCCCCGATAACCCTGTCAAGGTATTCCTTATCATTCTTTATCTCTTCAAACCTTTCCTGCATAGGCGCAAGAAGGCCTGCAACCGCCTCGCCGACCGCAGCTTTAAAATCCCCGTAGCCGACGCCCGCAAACTCCGACTCTATATCTTTCATATCTTTGCCCGTTACGGCGCCGTATATATCCATAAGGTTGGATATTCCCGGTTTTTCCTTAACGTCATAGCGCACCTGCGTATCCGAATCTGTGACCGCGCGTTTGAACTTACGCCTTATGGTATCCGCATCGTCCATAAGATATATGCTCGCATTTGGGTTTTCATCGGATTTGGACATCTTCTTTTCCGGATTCTGAAGGCTCTTTACACCCGCTCCTATCTTGCCTGTATAAGGCTTCGGAACAGTAAATACATCGCCGTAGAGCCCGTTAAATCTCTGCGCGATATCCCTTGTTATCTCAAGGTGCTGGAGCTGGTCCTTTCCTACAGGCACGACATCTGCCTGATAAAGCAGGATATCAGCTGCCATAAGCACGGGATAAGTATACAGACCTGCATTTATATTATCAGAATGTTTTGAAGCCTTGTCCTTAAACTGCGTCATTCTGTTTAATTCGCCCATATAAGTATAACAGTTAAGTATCCAGCTAAGCTCCGCATGAGTTGATACATGCGACTGGAAATATATACAATTCTTTTCGGGATCCAGCCCTGCCGCCACATAAAGCGCAAAAAGATTACGCGCCCTCTGCCTAAACTCCGCCGGATTCTGCCTTACCGTCAGCGAATGAAAATCCATTACTCCGAAAAAACATTCATATTCTTCATTAAGCGTCTTCCAGTTCCTTAAAGCGCCCAGGTAATTGCCAAGCGTAAGGTTTCCTGTTGCCTGCATTCCGCTGTAAAGGATCTTTTTCTTATCTTCCATGTTTATTGCCTCCCATATATTATTGGTATTCATATCATAAATCCGTTACCGCACACATTAACGATATAACATGATGCGGTAACGGTTATAATTATCACCTGTTCTTAATAAAGCTCTTCATCATCTCGACCCGTGCTTTTTCTTCCGGGCTCATGCCGCCTGTCATAGCTTCTATAAGTATATCCGCTTCTTCTTTTGAAAAAGACATGTTATTCTTTTTCATTCCTGACATTGCCGCCATTATAAGGGCCGCCGAATCATTTACGCCCTTTCCGGCGCCGTTTTTCATAAGTCCTTCTATCACTGCCTTCTTGCCCGCATCCATATTAAGCCACATAGGGTTGTTCATCCAGGAATTATTCATACGGCATCACCCTGCTCATTATTCTTAATATTGTTCATGCGGCTGAACATATTCTGCTGTTCGGGCGATAATTGCGACATAAGGAAATCCATCATACCGGATTCGCTGTTATTTTTATATGCCTGCATATAATTCCTGTATCTTCTGTAAAAGTTCTGCGCCCTTATAAAATTAAGTATCATATTCACGGTTTCCTGCTCCGGCTCGTTACAATACTGCCTTACGCTCTCCATCATCCCTTCGACGTCTCCGACAGTCTCCAGATTGCACGCCCTTATCTCTTCTTCCTCATCTTTCTGCATATATAACGCAAGTTCTTCCGCCTGGATAAGTATCTGCATGGGTTTTCTGAGTCTTGGCGCCGTATACGGCATTGCAGCCTTTAGCATATTTACCTGACGATTCTGCATAATAAAACCATCTCATTTATAATAATATTTCATATTAATTTATGCAATAGGCTAATTTAAGATTCATGTATTTTCTGTAATATCGCCGGTCTTACCCTTACTTATTCCGGATAATTAAGCCTGTCGGGCGTAATATCGTAAAGCACCTCTTTAAGATACTTATCGGCAAGATATTTCGCCATAGGAAGGTTCATATCCATATAATTGCCGCAGGAACCGGGCTGCGCTCCGGGGACTTCTCCCGAAAAATCACGTATAAATTCATACATTCCGGTAATAAGCCCGGCAACATCTTTTGATTCATAATCTCCCGCAAGGATAAGGTAAAATCCCGTCCTGCATCCCATAGGTCCGAAATACACGATCTTACCGCCCCATTTTTCATGATTTCTAAGATAAGTTGCGGCAAGATGTTCTATCGTATGACATTCCGCAGTATTCATTACCGGCTCAAAATTCGGCCTCGTCATCCTTATATCAAATGTTGTAAGGACTTCTTTTCCCACAGTATCCTTCCTTGACACATAGATTCCCGGCAAAAGCCTCATATGGTCAACCTTAAAGCTTGCTATAAGTTCCATTTATGATTTCTCCCCTTTTTTTATAATATTATTACAGCAAAAACCTGCTGCAAAAATTACCCAGAATAACGGCGCAGTACACACAGACGAATCGTTTGACAGCCCGCATATCATATATCCGGCGACACCGGCAAATATCGATATGCATATGACGCCGGTTTCCGATATCTTACTCATATTCCTTATTATGCGCATACTGCTTATAAAATATATAACATACAAAAAAATCACGGATACAAGCGACAAAACACCTGTCTGCACAGCTGTCTGCAGATACATATTGTGCGGTCTTGTCACTACCGACCCGCTGTATCCGTTGTTTATAAGCGACAGATAATCGTTATTCGGAAATTCATATATAAAATTATCCGGTCCGCATCCGATAAAAATATGCTTCATAATAAGCGGTATCGTTTCCGACCATATATAGCCTCTGTGCGACGCCAGACCGTCAGCAAACCTAAGCCCGCCGTTTGCCGGATTTCCTATATCTTCCGTATACTTTCCATATACATTGCGGTAATAATATCTGCCTTCTTCATTGTCATTGGTAAAAAACAGGCTCACATCATTACATATTACATTAAAGCCCTCTAAGCCTTCTTCAGATACGCCCGTCCTAAAATACAGCCCCTCATATGCGGCGTCAGACGATACGATCGTATATGCGCCTTCTGACTCGGAAAGCTTAACAGGCTCCATATCTCCTTCATATACGGTTATACCGGCGTTTTGACTTTTTGCGCCGCTTATTATATGAAGGTTTTTGCCCCTTATACGTATATCCACGCCGTCTTTTGATACTTCCATTCGCTCAAGCGGATAGATGCTTTTATGCACAATGCTCTTTTCGCATATATAAAATAACGCCGGGATGACTGCCAAAAAAACCGTATACAAAAGAATACGTCCCGCCATTTTATTATAAATATATATACGGACCAATATAAAGATCACGCACTCAGCAATAAACGCATACAGCCCTGTCTCAGACCCTGAGCCGATAATGCAGAGTGCAAGCATTACCGCGGTTACTGCCGATACCGCCTTAAACCATATATTCTTTACCGCATATACCCCGGCTGCGCAGATCGGTATCATAAGCGCTGAATATACCCCTGCGTAATTAGGATTATATAACGTCATATATACCACGCCTTTTCCAAACGACGCGGATATCCGCGACGGATCGATGCCGCTTGACAGCGATATGAGCCATCTTCCCGCATAAGTGGTAAAAAAGTCGGCGCCAAGCCATTGAAGCACTCCTAAAATCGCCATAACAAAGGCGCCCGCCACTGCTGTCTTTATGAATATCACAAGCGCTTTTTTTGAATCAAACACACAGTATGCATAAATAAATATGATAACATAGGCGGCAAGCGCCGTTACCGGCTCGTGCTGCGCATAACCCCCGAAGAACGCGTCTTTCGGATTATGCGCAAATACTGCTGACAAAACCGCAAAAACGGTATATAATAACAAAGATATAAGTATCGCGCCGCTTATACGCTTACCTTTATGCAGATACGCTATAAGCATTACAAACATTATCACGGCGGCGATTATTATACCATACATTTTATATATAAGGAAAAAATCATATTCCGTGCTGCTTTTGGAAAACCAGTCGTATACCGAAAGCCCGCAGTCCGTAACCGTGATCCGGACAATGAACGGGACGACGCACAATATGACAAATAACGGAATATATTTTAACGTATTTTTTCCCGCCAATATATTTTCCTCCCTGCCGTAATATGTAGAACATTATACAAGGCGCGGGAAAAAATAACAATACCTTATGTCTTTTACACTATTTACATATTGACAATTGAATTAAAAGTATTGTTTAATTAATTCAAATGGGTAAAATGAGGGGTACTATATGGACAACAGCGATAAATATACAAAAGTTGATTTTACCAAAGAAATGAAAAAAGAATATCAGATTCTCGCGCCGGACATTTTCCCAATGCATATGAAACTTCTGAAAGAAGTTTTTAATCTTTACGGATATAATCTGACAGTTCTTCATTATCAGGGGAAAAAGGTCATAGACACAGGACTGCAGTATGTACATAACGATATGTGCTATCCTGCGATATGTTCAATAGGGCAGCAGCTGTACGCGCTTACCTGCGGCGATTTTGACCCTCACAAGGTAGCGCTCATACAATTTCAGACCGGAGGCGGATGCCGCGCTTCCAATTATATCAAACTGCTCAGGAAAGCCCTTAAAAACATGGGAATGGAATATGTACCGGTCATATCTTTAAGCTTTTCGGGCATGGAAAAGTTCAGCGGTTTTAAACTTACCATACCGATGTTATATAAAGGGATCATGTCAGTCGTCTACGGCGATATGCTCATGCTTCTTAAAAACCAGGTCAAACCCTACGAAAAAGAAGCGGGCGCCTCGGACAAAGTTGTAGATAAATGGGTAGCCATACTTAAAGACCAGTTCAAACATAACCGCGGCCTCGGCACGCGCGGCATGAAAAAGAACCTTGACGACATAGCCGCCGATTTTCATAACATACCAAGAAATAATATCAAAAAAGTAAAAGTCGGGATAGTCGGGGAAATATATGTAAAGTACTCTCCTTTCGGCAATAACAACCTGGAAGCTTTTCTTGCCTCGCAGGACTGCGAGGTCATGGTCCCCGGCGTACTTGGATTCGTCCAGTATACATTCAGCAACAGGATCATCGACTACAATCTGTATGGCGGCACAAAAGCCGTACTCTTTGCAGGGAGATTTCTTGAAAGAATGGCGCGCAAAATAGAGACATTAATGATAGACGCATTAAGCGGATATGACGACTTTACCGCTCCTTCAAGTTTTGAAGAGATCAAACTGCTTGCGGATAAAGTAATAGACCGCGGCGTCAAAATGGGCGAAGGCTGGCTTCTGCCGGCTGAAATGGTGGAACTTATTGAAAAGGGTTATAATAATATAATATGCGCGCAGCCTTTCGGCTGCCTGCCTAACCATATAGTCGGAAAAGGAGTGATCCGTACCTTAAAGGAACTGTATCCTTATTCCAATGTTTGCCCTATAGATTATGATGCTGGGGCAACGGCCGTCAACCAGGAAAACAGGATCAAACTTATGCTTTCGGTTGCGCGCGAACAGCTTACTGATAACAATTAAAATAACCGGCAAAGGAAGTTAATCGTGAAAAAGATAGGTCTTGATGTAGGAAGCACGACGATCAAATGCGTTGTGCTCGATGAAAAGAACAATATATTGTATTCGACATATGAAAGGCATATGTCAAAGATAATAGAGATGACCAAGTCTCTGCTTAATAAGATATCCGAAATATTTCCCGGCGAAGAGATGTCGCTGGTCATATCAGGTTCTGCCGGAATGGGCATGGCAAACGATCTGAGAATCACGTTTACCCAGGAAGTCTATGCTACAAGAACCGCAGTTAATACATATCTTCCGGGTACCGACACGGTAATAGAACTCGGCGGCGAAGACGCTAAGATACTGTTTTTGTCTAACGGCCTTGAAGTAAGGATGAACGGAAGCTGCGCCGGGGGAACGGGCGCGTTCATAGACCAGATGGCGTCTCTTATGGACATTTCCATTGACGAACTTGACAGCCTTGCCGCCAAACACGAAAAAATATACACTATCGCTTCAAGATGCGGCGTATTTGCAAAAACCGATATACAGCCGCTCATTAACCAGGGCGGACGTATACCCGATATAGCCGCAAGCATCCTTTACGCCGTTGTAAACCAGACAATAGGCGGACTTGCGCAGGGACGCGAGATCAAAGGCAATATAGTATACCTTGGCGGTCCCCTTACGTTTATTTCGGAGCTTAGGAAAAGTTTTGACGACGTTCTTAAGATAAAGGGCGTATGCCCCGAAAATTCCCTTTACTACGTTGCCATAGGCGCCGCGTTATCGCCTGATAACGCAGTTTATAACTTAAAGGAACTAACAGAGCGCATAGCAAATTATACCGTTACCGCGGGCTACGTAAGCTGCAATCCTTTGTTTGCTTCCGCAGATGAATATGACGCATTTAAGGAGCGGCACAGCCATGATTCCGACAATATACATGAAATAACCGCCCCGAAAGAGAAAATGTATCTTGGGATAGACGCCGGCTCAACCACGATAAAAGCCGTGCTTTGCGATGAAGACGGCAACTATTTTTATTCCAGCTACCAGCCTAACAGCGGCAATCCCGTTCCGCATATAAAGGAATTCCTTGAAAACCTGTATAAGGAATTTCCCGATATCAATATTGTGGCTTCGGCTGTTACCGGATATGGCGAAGACATAATCAAAAACGCTTTTAAGATTGATTACGGCATCGTAGAAACTATCGCGCATTATACCGCCGCAAAGAAATTCCGTCCCGATGTGGACTTTATCATAGACATCGGCGGTCAGGATATCAAATGCTTTAAAATACATAACGGAGCAATTGACAATATATTTTTAAATGAAGCCTGTTCTTCCGGCTGCGGTTCATTTCTGCAGACCTTCGCGGGCGCGCTCGGCTACAGCATGGAGGAATTTACTTCCCTGTCCGTAACCGCCGACAAGCCCGTAGATCTGGGCTCACGCTGCACCGTTTTTATGAACAGTTCGGTAAAGCAGGCTCAAAAAGACGGGACTTCGATCAACAACATACTTGCGGGCTTATCGATAAGCGTCGTTAAAAATGCGCTTTATAAGGTAATCCGCTGCACAAATCCCGACAGCCTTGGAAAAAATATAGTAGTACAGGGCGGTACATTCCTTAACGACGCGGTGCTCCGCGCTTTTGAACAGGAGATAGGAAAAAATGTCATAAGGCCTCATATATCCGGTATAATGGGCGCATACGGAGCCGCCCTTTACGCCATGAAACGTTCGAAAAAAGAAGGCCGCAGCAGCGTGCTTACGGCAGCTGAACTTTCCGAATTTACGCACGACGTAAAGGCGGTAGTATGCAACGGCTGCAATAACCACTGCAGGCTTACGATAAATACATTTGACGGAAACAGAAAGTTCATTGCGGGCAACAGATGCGAAAAACCGCTTAACCTTCCCGTAAAAAAAGTCCATTACGACCTTTATGATTATAAGAATGAACTGCTTATGAAATACCGCGGCGGAAAGATACAAAAAGACCGTCCCACTATAGGCATCCCAATGGTGCTTAACATGTATGAGCTGCTTCCGTTCTGGCATACATTATTTACAAATCTCGGATTTAATGTTATTGTATCTCCGGTATCTACAAGAAGCCTTTTTTTAAACGGACAGCAGACCATACCGTCAGATACGATATGTTTTCCGGCAAAACTTGCGCACGGACATATCGACGCGCTCATAAAATCCGGCTGCGACGTGATATTTTATCCGTGCATGAGCTATAATGTAGATGAAAAACTCGGAGACAACCATTACAACTGTCCGGTTGTCGCATATTATCCGGTAGTGATAAACGCAAATGTAAAAGCGCTGAAAGATAAAACCTTTATTAAAGACTTCGTAGGCATACACAGGAAAAAAGATTTCCCCGTACATTTTCAGAAAATACTCGGCAGTTACGGTTATCATTTTTCCTTAAAGCAGGTCAGGGAAGCTTCCGCCGCCGCATATAAAGAATATGACGAGCATATGGCGGCGCTTGAGCGCAAGGCTGACGAATATATGGAAACGGCAAGGAAAAACAACCTTCCCGTCATAGTGCTCGCGGGACGCCCGTACCACATTGACCCCGAAGTAAACCACGGGATCAGCCGCATCATATGCAACCTGGGCGCAGTGGTGCTTACCGAAGACAGCGTAAGCCGCAAGGAAAAGAAATTCCGCACCGGCGTACTGAACCAGTGGACTTATCATTCAAGGCTGTATGCCGCCGCAAAATACGTTACCGAACAGAAAGATATCAACATGAACCTCGTACAGCTCGTATCCTTCGGCTGCGGAGTAGATGCCGTTACGTCGGACGAGACAAGATCCATAATCGAATCTGCCGGGAAAATATATACGCAGATAAAAATAGATGAAGTTACCAACACAGGCGCTGTAAAAATAAGACTGAGGAGCCTGTTTGCATTATTTGACAACTGACGATCGATTGTATCAAAAAGGAGCATGTAAATGAAAATATTTAATACGCTTAACAACCGCAAAGAAGAATTTATCCCGATTGAAGAAGGCAAAGTAAGGATGTACGTGTGCGGACCGACGGTATATAACTACATCCACATAGGAAACGCGCGCCCGATGATCGTATTTGACACTGTGCGCCGTTATCTTGAATATAAGGGCTACAACGTCAATTATGTATCAAACTTTACCGACGTTGACGACAAGATCATCGCCAAAGCAAACGAAGAAGGCGTATCCGCGGCAGAGATCGCAGAGCGTTATACCAAAGCTGCCAAAGAAGATATGGCGGGGCTTAACGTAATGCCCGCCACTACGCATCCTAAGGCTACCGAAGAAATAGACGGAATGATAGATATGATACAGACCCTTATCGACAATGGCTACGCTTACGAAAAAAACGGGACCGTATTTTACCGCACAAGAAAATTTGCGGGATACGGCAAGCTTTCCGGCAAAAATATCGACGACCTTGAAGCGGGCGCGCGTATCGCGGTAGATGATGAAAAAGAAGATGCTATGGATTTCGTCCTCTGGAAGCCCAAAAAAGAAGGCGAGCCTTACTGGACTTCGCCATGGGGAGACGGAAGGCCCGGATGGCATATCGAGTGCTCTGTAATGAGCAATAAATATCTCGGCAAACAGATAGATATACATGCCGGCGGCGAAGATTTGATCTTCCCGCATCACGAAAACGAGATCGCGCAGAGCGAGGCGGCAAACGGGACTGCATTTTCCAACTACTGGATGCACAATGCATTTTTAAATATCAATAACCACAAGATGTCAAAATCAGCAGGAAACTTTTTTACCGTAAAGGACATTGCCGAAAAATATCCTCTTCAGGTCCTGAGATTCTTTATGCTTGGCGCTCATTACAGAAGCCCGCTCAATTTCAGCGATGAACTTATGCAGTCGGCAAAAAGTTCCCTTGAAAGGATACGCACCGCGGTATTTAATCTTTCGCACCTTGAAAATTCCGCAAAAGAAGTACCGTATTCTTCCGCGGATGAAGATTTCAAAAAGCAGCTTGATTCCTTCAAAAACGACTTTGAAGCCGCAATGGAAGATGACTTTAATACGGCAGACGCGATATCGGTAATATTTGAGATCGTACGTCTTGCCAACTCATATCTTGATTCGGATAAGCCGCTGTCGATCATAACGGCTGCAAGAGAGCTGATCGTTTTGCTGTGCGGCATACTCGGCATCATATGCGAGCAGGATAACTTGCTGCCTGACGAAGATATCGAAGCTCTTATAAACGAACGTAACGAAGCCAGAAAAAACAAGGATTTTGCGCGCGCGGACAGCATCCGTGACGAACTGGTCAAAAAAGGGATACAGTTAGAGGACACAAGAGAGGGCGTACGATGGAAAAGGATATAAATAATCTCCCGGGTCTCATATGCGAAGAATACTCCTTAAAGACCCACGACCCATCGTCTCTGTCGCCTCTTACGCTGGCATTTATAGGCGATACGATATTTGACCTTATCGTGCGCACACGCGTGATAGAGTGCGGGAACGCGCCCGTAAGGAAACTTCATCATACCGCGTCGTCGCTTGTAAATGCAGGCACCCAGGCAGAAATAGCAAAAAAACTGCTCCCGCTTTTTACCGCGGAGGAAACGGATATATTCAAACGCGGCCGCAACGCCAAATCATATACCACTGCAAAAAATGCCAATATAAACGACTACAGGATCGCGACCGGTCTTGAGGCGCTGTTGGGCTGGCTTTATTTAAAAGGCAGGATGTCCAGGATATACGAACTTATACTTCCTGTACTTCCCGATTACGAAGTACGGTACTGACAGATATTCCTTATTATTATTTACGGAGGGAAACATGCGATACGAAGAATCTGTGTGCGAAGGCAGAAATCCCGTGATTGAAGCCTTCCGCTCCGGCAAAACAATTGACCGGATATTTGTTCTTAAGGACTGCCACGACGGTCCCATTCAGACTATAATAAGAGAAGCAAAAAAGAAAAATACCCTTATAAATTATGTTAACAAC
Organism: uncultured Lachnospiraceae bacterium; assembly: GCA_947593975.1. Classification (GTDB taxonomy): domain Bacteria; phylum Bacillota; class Clostridia; order Lachnospirales; family Lachnospiraceae; genus V9D3004. Next base: position 12,382 of record CANQDW010000002.1, on the reverse strand, counting down.
ACGCGTCTTGACCAGATGTCCGAAACCGGCAGGCACCAAGGCGTGATCGCTTATATGGCGGCTTACGGATATGCCGAAGTACAGGATATCCTTGACGCCGCCGAAGCCGCGGGCGAACCCCCTTTTATTATCCTTCTTGACGGCATAGAAGATCCGCATAACCTGGGCGCGATAATACGTACAGCCAATCTGTGCGGAGCGCACGGCATTATCATACCAAGACACGGCGCATGCGGTCTTACGGCTTCAGTTGCGAAAGCATCGGCGGGAGCCATAAATTATACCCCTGTCGCCAAAGTTACGAATATAACAAAGACCATACAAGAACTTAAAGAAAAGGGGCTGTGGTTTGTATGCGCGGATTCGGGCGGCGAAAATATGTATAACCTCAATCTGACCGGAGCGATCGGACTTGTGATAGGCAATGAAGGAAAGGGCGTAAGCAGGCTTGTAAAAGAAAGCTGCGATTATACCGCATCAATCCCCATGAAGGGAAATATCGATTCGCTCAATGCCTCTGTAGCATGCGGGGTGCTTGCTTATGAGATCGTACGGCAAAGGAGTATAAACTTATGAAGTCCGAAGAATTAAAACTTATGGATGATAAAGAGATACTTGATATCATACATTCAGATTCCCCTGACTCCGAAACGGCTCTTGATTTCTTCCTTGAGAAATATAAAGGCCTGGTCCTTCATCAGGCGCGTTCCCTTTTCTTAGTCGGAGCCGATAAGGAAGATCTGCTCCAAGAGGGAATGATCGGGCTATACCGTGCCGTACGCGAGTATGATACCGATAAATCCGGTTCTTTTTACAGCTTTGCAAAAACAACTGTTTATCATCAGATGTGCAACGCCATAAACGCTTCCAACAGGCAGAAGAACCAGCCTCTAAACGAATATATTTCTTTTTATTCGCCTGTGCCCGATGAATCGAGTGATTCCGGCGGTTCCGCGCTCATTGATACAATGGAAGCATCCGGAGTATCCAATCCGGAAGATTTTATTATTGACAAAGAGAATGTATCTATGATAGAATACGGACTTGGGAAACTGCTTAGCCCGTTAGAGAAATCCGTATATAATCTGTACGTCACCGGAATGGATTATAAGCAGATCGGAAAGCGGCTTAACCGTTCCCCGAAGTCGATCGATAATGCGCTGCAGCGTATACGAAACAAACTTACCAAATGGCTCAATAAAAATATGCTCTCGTAGCTCAGCCGGTAGAGCGTCCGCTTGGTAAGCGGGAGGTCAGCAGTTCAAGTCTGCCCGAGAGCTTAAAAATAAGTGTACCGCATCCATGGATGCGGTACACTTATTTTCTTTATACTATCAAGGTTTACTGCCATATCGACTGCGCTGCCGCATATACCGCATACAGCGCTTTCTTAGGATCTTTTATACCTTCTCCGTAAAGCAGCGCCTTCTGCCCGAATCTCCATGATACCGAATCAGAAAGCCCCCAGAAAGTCACGCCTGTGATCTTTGCGCCGTTCTTTCTTTTATCCACAAGGCCTTTCATAAAATCATACCAGTAGTCGCACTGCGCTTCTTCCGATGAATTAAGGTTATTGATTACGTCAAGTTCCGTAATCTGTACTTCAAAACCTGCATCCAAAAACTTCTGTACTGTTGCCAGCTGTTCATCAACCGTCGGCCATTTGAGGTCAAGATGGCTCTGCATACCGACTCCGGCGCATATCTTTTTGCCTTCCGGATTAAGAGCGTCGGTTGAATTTATATAATTGATCATCTCTATGATCTCATCCGCTACCTGGCTTGTATTGTAATCATTATAGAAAAGCGGCACCGTATCCTGAAGTCCGTACTGCGCAAGGACATCATACGCCGTTTTAAATGCCAGTTTTACAAATGAAGGCTTAGTTGAAAGCGTATTTGAGCCGCTTATAATGTCATATACGTTAGACCAGTTTCTGGCTGAATTATCGGACAGCTGATGAAAATATTCATTAGTTATGTCCCACGTATATACAACGTCCTTATACTGGCTTTCGCATACATGCTTAACAACATTGGTAACAAAATATATCACTCTCTGATCCATTATTTCAGGAGTTACAAATTCACCGTCAGTCCTGTAATTCTTCCTGAAGAACTCAGTCGGGGTCTGGCTGTGCCATATTAGCGTATGCGCGCGCATCCTTATTCCGTTTTCAGCCGATACTTTAAGTATGGTATCAAGACGCTCATAATTAATGGACGGAACCCAGGTCTCATTATATCCCTGCGGTATCACATATCCTTTTTCCTGCGCCTCGCTTACCGTCATAAGCTTATTAAACGGCGGATTAAAGAAACTTGCTTCTGAATCCGCAAGAAGATAAGACGGCTTCATCTCGTTTTCAAGCGTAAAGCTATTGTAGTTCTTACGAACAAAATCCATTGTTTCCTTATCCTGAAGTTCGTTTTTGCCGCCTACTCCGCTGTATGTAAGGCATGTGCCGACATTGCCGAATATATTTCCATATTCCTTTAACAGGCTGTCGTCGTCAACCGGTATATATCCCCATTTGCCGGATTCTGATACAACTGACGCCGTAGGGACCGGTGTAGGTACCGGAGTCGGCGTGCCCGCATCCGTTGCCGCAGGCGGGGTCTGCGTAACATCAGGCTTGTTCGTCGTATCCGCTGCATTATTTATCCCGGTTTCATTCTCACCGCTTACGGTAACTTTACATTTAAGCTTCTTACTCTTTCCCGACGCGGTATACTTTGCCGTTATTACTGCAGTACCTTCCTTTTTTGCGGTAAGCTTGACCGATCTGCTCTTCTTTGCGGCAAGCGCGACTATCTTTTTCTTACTTGTGCTCCACTTTACTTTTTTTACGCCGGAAGCTTTAAGTTTTGCGCTTTTTCCCACCTTAAGCTTTATTTTGCTTTTGCTGAGCTTCGGTTTGGACGATGCATCCGCACCCTGCGCAGGCAGCCCCGTTATCAAAAGAGCCGCTGCAACAAAGATCATAAAACTCCTTTTCATTATATCTTTCCCTCCATATTTTAAATTTTTTATTTTTCATTTTTCATACCGCATCCTGCGCATCCTCTGCACTTATCGGATATATCCCGATCTGTGAACGCGCGATAATTATCCATCATATCCTCAAGTATACATACCGCATGCGCCGATATCCCTTCTTCCGCTCCGGTAAACCCAAGCCCTTCTTCGGTAGTAGCTTTGACATTTACCCGCTCATGATCGATCCCAAGGGCATCCGCGATATTTTTCCTCATTTCTTCAATATACGGCTTCATTTTAGGCCTCTGCGCTATTATAACCGCATCAATATTGCCAACCATATATAATTTGTCCTCAAGCATCTTTGCAACCCTGGTAAGAAGCATAACGCTTGAAGCATCCTTATACGCATCATCCGTATCAGGAAAACATGCGCCTATGTCCGGAAGTCCTGCCGCCCCTAAAAGCGCATCCATAACTGCGTGTATCAGTACATCCGCATCCGAATGACCCAACAGCCCCTTTTCATAAGATATATCCACGCCGCCTATTATAAGCCTGCGGTTATCTGTAAGCCTGTGCACATCATATCCGGTACCTATCCTCATTATATACCTCCAAAATTCTGCATAACGACACATTTATCTGTTTCACAGCTAAGCTGGCAGATAAGCGCCTGTACGTCTTTTTCACAGCCGTCTGCGGCAATGTCTATGTAAAAAATATCATCTTCTTCATTCTCACCGGAAGAATTAATTTTCAGAACCTTAACTCCGTAATCGGATATAATGGATAAAATCCCTGCTATATCTTTTGTCTGCAGCATAAGATGTATAATGCCGTTATCCGCCTTATAGGTATCCGTACCGGCAGATACCTTGCCTAACTCGGCAAGCCTTTTATACTGATACTGCCTGCTTATCCTGACCACAGCCTTTAAAAATGAGGTATATTCCGCAAGGATACTTCCATCTATTCCGGAAAGCTGCCTGTCTATCATATCTTTTTCACGCTCGGGCTTATATATCACATCGCCGCTTTTGGCTTTGATATTTACAACATTTTCCGAATAACTCATCCTCTTTTTAAAGAGTTCTTTCATGTCATCATCAATCTTATCAATATTTTCACGTATGTCTTCAAGCTTCATATATGCGTACTCCATTCTCAAAAAGACTGCATAGCAAAAATATACCATGCAGTCTTTGCGTTTTTTAATTATAAGCCAAGCTCCGAAAGAAGCTCTTCCTTTGACTGGTAACCTACGCTGCGCTCTATTATATCTCCGTTTTCAAACAGAGCTATTGTCGGCACACCGGATACCCCGTATTGTATTGCAAGCTTCATCTGTTCGTCCACGTCTATCTTGCCAACAACAATGTCGTCGCGTTCAGCTGCGATCTCATCGATCACGGGCGCAAGCATTTTGCACGGACCGCACCAGGAAGCCCAAAAATCTACCAGTACCTTCTTATCAGAACATACGACTACCTCATCAAAGTTTTCCTCGGTTATCTCAACTATTCCCATAACGAGTCTCCTTCCATAATAAATGCATCCGATCACTGTCTTACTTTAATATGAACTTCCCTGAGCTGCTGTTCGGTAACTTCATTCGGCGCCCCGCACATAAGATCCTGCGCGTTTGCGTTCATCGGGAACGGTATAACCTCGCGTATATTCTCCTCATTGCGCAGAAGCATTATCATACGGTCGATTCCCGGAGCCATTCCCGCATGAGGCGGCGCTCCGTACTGAAACGCATTATAAAGAGCTCCGAATTTTTGTTTTAAGACCTCTTCATCATAACCTGCTATCTCAAACGCCTTAACCATAATATTCATATCATGGTTTCGTACCGCGCCCGAAGACAGCTCTGTTCCGTTGCATACGATATCATACTGATACGCCTTTATGTCAAGCGGATCCATTTCATTAAGCGCCTTAAGTCCGCCCTGAGGCATTGAAAACGGATTATGCGTAAAGCCTATCTTCTTTTCTTCCTCGTTATACTCATACATAGGAAAATCATTTATATAGCAGAACCTGTACGCATTTTTCTCTATAAGCGAAAGGCGTTCGCCAAGTTCTGTCCTTATCTGTCCGGCATACAGGCTGGCAAGCTTCTCCCTGTCAGCTATAAAGAATATCGTATCTCCGGCTGCAAGTCCTGCAAGTTCTGCAAGCTCGCCCTTCATATCATCAGGGATAAACTTATCAATAGGTCCTTTATAGCTCATATCCTCAAGCACTTCAAGGTATCCCAGTCCTCCCATGCCGATGGACTGCGCAAACTTGAGCATCTTTTCATGCTGCCCTTTTGAAAGTTTTGCATGTACGTTAATCGCCCTTACGGTTTTGTTTTGGAACGGTTTAAACGTACATCTTTCGAAAAATTCCGATACATCTATTATCTTAAGCGGATTTCTGAGATCGGGCTTGTCTGTACCATATTCAAGCATCGCCTGTTTATAACTTATTACCGGATACGGAGCCTCCGTAACCTCATAGCCTTCCGGCGCAAATTTCTTAAATGTATCGGTAAGTACCTGTTCCCCAACCTTAAATACATCCTCTTCGGTTGCGAAACTCATCTCAAAATCAAGCTGGTAAAACTCTCCCGGGGACCTGTCCGCCCTTGCGTCTTCATCCCTGAAACACGGAGCGATCTGGAAATATTTATCAAAGCCCGATACCATAAGAAGCTGCTTGTACTGCTGCGGCGCCTGCGGAAGGGCGTAAAATTTACCTTTATACTTCCTTGAAGGCACGATATAATCCCTTGCCCCTTCAGGCGACGACGCGCACAGTATCGGCGTCTGTATCTCCAAAAATCCCAGTTCGGTCATCTTCTCCCTAAGGAAACTTATAACCTTCGAACGGAATATCATATTATCCTTAACTTTTCTGTTCCTAAGGTCTAAGAAACGGTACTTAAGCCTCAGATCTTCCCTTATCTCTTTTGACGTAGCAATCTCAAACGGAAGCTGAGTATATACCTTTCCGAGAATATCTACCTTATGAGCTTCAAGTTCAATAGTTCCGGTAGGTATCTTAGGGTTATATGTCTCCTCGTCCCTTTCGCATATAAGTCCCTCAATAGATACACAATCCTCTTTGTTTATGCCTGAAAGAAGAGACGTATCCCTCATAACTACCTGCATAACTCCATACATATCCCTCAGATCAATAAAGGATACCCCGCCGTGGTCTCTTATATTTTCAACCCAGCCCGCTATCTTAAGCTCGGCCCCTATGTCGCTTTCGCTTATATTATCAAGCGTTCTGGTCCTGTATATACTTCCTGTTTCCATTACTTTTATCCCTCCTGATATAAAAACAGACAATTGTAATAAGTATAGTATGAACGCTATAATTTGTCAATATGCAGCCGCCTTTGAGATTAACCTTCTCAAAAAATATCTTTTATATTAAAGCATCTTACATCTATCCACATTTGATTGATGCGCTCATACGCCTCGTCGTCAAAATTCTCCATAACCGCGCACCGGCTTATCGTATCAAGGTCGGGATATCTTGCGCCAAGCTCGCCGTACCTGCTTTTCGGATCCGCGCATATCACATATTTTGCGTCTGTATCCCCGTCCGCAAAAAAGTACGATATATCGTAATCTATAGTATCGTCTCCTTCTTCTTCATAGCACTGCTTCGCATAATCAAATACCGCGTTATCGTTTCCTCCCGCAATAGCCGACGTATATCCTATATAATACATATTCCTTATCGCATTATCCGGTCTCGAAAGGTAATTTACAAACGCCTGCGCCGCATGTTTTTTTGCCGTATCGTCCGCTATACCGTCTTTTAACATTACCCAGCCGTCAAACCACAGATTACCGCACTCGTCCGGCACTATATAGTTAAGTTCCACATCATTCTCGGCTGCAACTTCCATTGTATATACCGCGTCGCCTGACCACTGATAACTTATATCGACTTTCCCTGCCGCCATATCGGCTTTCGCGCTGTCAGTCTCAAAAGAATAGGCATTATCTTTAATATCCTTAAGGATACCGCACACATCATCAACAACCTGCGCGCCGGTATCATTCATCTCTTTCGCAAGCCTTTCCCCGTAATTATCGGCATTCCTAAAATCATCAGATAAAAGCAGTTTTGATTTATCCATTGCAAGCCCCGCAAAATACGAATCCCTTACATTGTCTTTAATCGTAACCCGCCTGTAATAGTCCCTGTCATTAAGAATATCCCAATGCCTTGCATCTTCCGTTTTAACGTTATCGGTATTAAACACAATACCCGATGTTCCCCACATATAGCCTGCGGCATATCTGCTCCACGGTTCGCCGTCCGTTTCATTTTTTTCAAAGACATTCTTTATATACGGAGATACCCCTTTAATGTAATAATTATTCTCATCCCTCTCATCAAAGAAATCGTCCGAATACGGTTCAAGCCTTTTTTCATGCATAAGCTTCATTATGAGATAATCAGAAGGGCATATAAGGTCAAAAGTATCTCCTATGTTAAGCTGGTTATATATATCTTCATTGGTTCCGAAACATGAATACTGCACCTTTACCTTAACATTGTAAGTGTCGTAGTACCACTGTTCAAATTCCCTGTACATGGCGTCTTCGCCTTTTATAACCCTGCCGTCGCTAAGTTCTATCGCTTCGTCGTCATCCCAGCCGCCTTCATCTATATATTCCTCCCAGTTGCACACACGGAGCACGACCGTATCATCGGTAAAGCCCGCGCATCCTGCAAATATGCACGCTAGCGCCGCCACGGGAAATATCTTTAAAAACGTAATAAATCTATACATTCTTTTTCTCCTTTCCCGCTCCGACATTCATAAAAAATACGGCAATGGTGATTATAACAAATATCACTGTTGACAGCGCCCATAACGCAGTTTTTATCTCTGTCTGCGCCCCTTTTGTGGCGTTGACGACATAAGTGCTTATCGTATCAAACGTAGCCGGTTTGGTATAAGTAGTTATGAAATAATCGTCAAGCGACAGCGTTATCGCCATTACAAATCCTGAAAGTATGCCCGGCGCTATCTGCGGGATTATAACCTTCATAAGCGCGGCATGCGGTTTTGCGCCCATATCGAGCGCCGCTTCATACAGCGACTCATCCATCTGTTTAAGCTTTGGCATGACCGACAGATAAACAAACGGCACAGAAAGCACCGTATGCCCTATTATAAGAGGAATGAACGTCTCTTTTTTCATGTTAAGGACTACGATAAGAAATATGCATATTGAAAATCCGGTAACTACATCGGCATTTACAACCGGAATCTGATTGGCTGAATCCGCGAACATTTTTGTGCCGGATTTTGAATAAAACGCCCCTATCGCACCGCTTGTTCCCAGAATAACGGATATCACGGCGGATACTATGGCTAATGCAAACGTCCCGATTATCATGTCCCTAAGTTCCGGAGAGGTAAACAAAGTCCTGTAATTATCAAGAGAAAACCCGCTTATTATCCCCATGCTTTCAGAATCCGTAAAACTGTACACAGAAAGCATAAGTATCGGCATATACAGAAACAGCAGCACTATAAGCAGCCATAATACATAACCCATACGTTTCATAATACCGCTCTCCTCCCTTTCGCATCATCATCCGCAAACCTGTCCGTAATGATATTTACCGCAAATATGATAACCAGCAATATTATTGAGATCATAGAGCCGCTATGCCAGTCGTATGCGGCAAAGTAACTTCCTATAAGGCTTCCCATGATAAATGTGCTGTTATAAAGCATATCAAGTATGACATAGTTAGTCATCGCCGGCAGAAATACCATCATTATACCGCTTATGATGCCCGGAACGGACAGCGGAAGCGTTACTTTAAGGAATACCTTTGCCGAACCCGCCCCAAGATCTTCGGCGGCCTCGGAAAGCGTATCGTCAAGTTTGCTTATCGTAGTATATAGCGGAAGTATCATAAACGGAAGAAAATCATACGTCATTCCTATTACCGTATTAAGGAACGGATAATACGAGATATTGCCTTCCAGCGCGGTAAGCACTTCTTTAAGCGCCGTGATCCTGAGCGTGAAGTTGATCCACATAGGCGTAATAAACAAAATAATAAGCACACTGCTCTTTCTTACTTTTTCCTTTGCAAGTATATAAGCTGCCGGATATGCCAGAATTAGGCAGACAAGCGTGACAATAAACGCTATAAAAATACTGTATACAAGCGTTCCTATCGCATAGCCCGACGAAAAGAAGCCGAACAGGTTGCTTAATGTAAACTGCCCTTTTCCATTGGTCAGCGCATAATAAAGTATAACAAGAACAGGCGCGATAACAAAAAATATGAGAAATATCATATACGGAATCCCGAGATATCTTCTTGAAAAATGTTTTTTCAATCATCACACCTCCGAATCCATATGCGTAAGTTTGATCGAATCCTTAGGGATCACTATGCTTACATAGTCGTTTTCATTCCACAGATATTCGTCATTAAGTATATATTCGTATCCGTTTTCAGTCTTAACTATATAATTGTAATGGTCTCCTTTATATATAAGCGAGAAGATATTTCCGCATACGCCGCCTTCTCCGGCGTCGTCGCTCATCCTCATATCGTCAAACGAGATCTCCGCGATCACTTTGGTTCCCGCATATTCTATGCTGTTGCCCTCAGAGTCTGTAAGGTTCCCTTCAGCATCAACATCAGAGTCGGGATACAGCATACTGACATTACATTCAAATTCACCGTCGGCAAACAATACAGTACCCTTTTTGGTAAGCACTCCCTCAAACCGGTTGATATTCTTCTCACGCTTCATGCAGTGTATCGAATCAGGGTCAAGAACGATCCCTGCCTTATCCCCGACTTTAGCTGCTTTTGTACGCTGCGCTATGATCTCATTCTTTCCTGACTGTATCGTGATCTCATAATGTATCCCTTTAAATATGACGGATATTACCTCGCCCTTTACCGCGCCTTCATCATACGGGACCATTACAATATCTTCAGGCCTTACTACTACGTCAACTTTAGTTCCTTTCTCAATATCATCAAGGCACTCGAATTCCGCGCCAAGGAATCCTACCCTCTTATCTCCGGTCATCACACCGTTAAATATATTGCTTTCTCCTATAAAGTCCGCAACAAACGCGTTATTCGGCTCATTATATATCTCTTCAGGCGTACCTGTCTGCTGGATAGCCCCGTCCGCCATGACTACTATCTTATCGGACATCGTAAGCGCCTCTTCCTGGTCATGCGTAACATATATAAATGTAATCCCTATATTTTCATGCATCTGCTTAAGTTCAAGCTGCATTTCCTTTCTCATCTTCAGATCAAGCGCGCCTAACGGCTCGTCAAGCAGCAGTATCTCTGGTTCATTTACGATTGCCCTTGCAACCGCGATCCTCTGCTGCTGCCCTCCCGACAAAGTATTTATCTTTCTTTTTTCAAAGCCTTCCATGTCAACAATATTAAGCACACGGCTTACTTTTTCTTCAATTTCATGTTTGGGAAGTTTCTTAAGGTTAAGCCCAAAAGCAATATTGTTATATACATTCAGATGCGGAAAAAGCGCATATCTCTGGAATACCGTATTCACAGGACGCAGATACGGAGGGACCTTGCTTATATCTTTCCCTTTAAAAAGTATGCTTCCTTCCGTAGGAGTCTCAAAGCCGGCTATCATCCTGAGCGTGGTAGTCTTTCCGCATCCCGAAGGTCCGAGAATGGTTACGAATTCCCCTTTTTTTACCGTAAGGTCAATATCACGCACAACGTAATCCTTCGAGTTGTAGCTTTTCCCTATGCCTTTTAATTCAATGATATTTTCCATGTATTACACCTCTGTCCGTCTTTTTTTTAATACTCCCGCAAGATAATTGATCAAAACAACTCCTCCGCACAATATCATGCATGAATAGAAAGATATTCCTCTGCTTAAAAGCTCTATGCTGATTATATCGCCGTTATAAAGCGATGCAAACCCGTCTATAAACAGATAATCCGCAACTCCCACCGCTCCCGGTATCGGAACCGCATTGGAACCAAGAAGCACAAGAGCCTGGGTCACTATGACCGAAACGCTGTTTTCTATATTGCCGCCAACGCCTATATATACGCACAATGTTATGCATACCTGGATAAATCTCTGGACTATATTAAATAAAAATACCTTTATGACCACATCTGCATGTCCCTTAACGCTCTGGCAGCACATCTTATATTCCTGCGCAAGGTTTTTAAGCTTATCCTGTTTTTGTTCGATATTTTTCACAATATGAATCTTATTAAGGAACCGCAGGGCGGCATCGGTGATCCTGTACAGCACCTGCTCCATATAAACGAGCATTAAAAACACGGCGACGCATATGCTCTGTATAAGAAGCCCTACTGCTATAAGGACCTTCGACAGATTATTATATCCAAGAAATACGCTCGGTTTTATCAGGATGCATACCGCGCACAAAACGATTATCGATATGGTATACATCGTTATATTTATGAGTAACGCCATAGCAGTTACAGGCGCCGGAACTCCGTCCTTTATCATCAGATATGCCGAAGCCGGCTGTCCGCCTGTAGCAGACGGAGTAATTGCGGAAAAATAAAGATTTGCCGATGAATATACAAAACTCCTCTTTACATTTTTCTTATATCCAAAAAATGCAGTTATATAGCGTATGCTAAGTCCCTCAAGCGTTATATAAGTAAGCATGCATACAAAAGCAGCGGCTATCCACCACGGATCTGCGCCGCGTATATACGACACAAAACCCGAAAACGAAAAGCTGTCGCTCTGCGAAGTTACCGCATATACCGTAAGCGCTGCGAGCGCTATAAATATTAAACACCATATAAGTTTCTTTTTTTTATCCATCGCGCAGCCCAACCTGTTATTTCATAAGCAGCAGATACACAAGACCGACCGATACTATTATCTGTATGATCGCAAACCTGAATACCGTCTGCGTATTCGACCACCCCTTAACCTTTCTTACATGATCATGAAGAGGCGTCCTTGTATTTTTAAGTATATGGATCTTACAGAATCTGAGAAGGGCTACTTTTATAAGTCCAAGTCCCCCGTCCAGAATCAGTACAATGGCTGCGGGGATATACAATAACGGGCTGTTTGATTTCAGGATCATAACTCCTATAAACAATCCCATAGCCCTTGATCCCGCATCTCCCATAAGAAGTTTGCTCGGAGTTGCATTGTACCACAGATATCCCAATATGCATACCGAAAACATCAGTATCATATATGACGTCTTTTCTCCCGTGCCAAGCACTCGGTTGATAACATATATCGTAATAAGCGTTATTATCGTAAGCGTACCCGACAATCCGTCCACGCCGTCGGAACAGTTCGTTACATTTATGGATGCCCATATAAGCACTACTATAA
>CANQDW010000001.1 GCA_947593975.1 uncultured Lachnospiraceae bacterium | reverse complement strand
GCATGCTTCCGCTCCTTTTGGTGCGTCAGCGAATCTTAGTTTACCAAACTTAAACTCTTTTGTCAACACTTTTTTTACGTTTTTTGAAAAAAATTTGCGATGAAAAAAAGCGGTAAAATTCTTGGAATTCTGCCGCTTTTCTTTTAACCGGAGAAGGAGGGATTTGAACCCTCGCGCCGCGTAAACGACCTATACCCTTAGCAGGGGCACCTCTTCAGCCACTTGAGTACTTCTCCATAACTGAATTAAACTACTATATTAATCGTTCATGTATTTCTTTGAACTTCACAATTAGATAGTTTAGCAAACACAACTTTATTTGTCAACATCATCTTTCATATATATTATTTCCGTTACAGTCTATCACTGCTATTACGGGAAGATCCTCAACATACAATTTCCTTATGGCTTCTGTTCCAAGGTCATCATATGCGATAACTTCTGCTGATTTGATACATTTTGACAAAAGCGCTCCCGCTCCGCCGACAGCGGCAAAATATACCGCCGTATTTTTTTTCATTGCTTCTATAACTTCTCTGCTTCTTTTTCCTTTGCCTATCATCCCGGTCATCCCGCGCTCGATAAGGGCGGGAGTGTATTTATCCATGCGGCTGCTGGTCGTAGGCCCCGCAGAACCTATAACCTGTCCGTCCCTTGCCGGAGTCGGTCCAAGATAATATATTATCTGGTTATCAAGATCGACCGGCAGTTCTTTTTTATTATTGATAGAATCATACATGCGCAGATGCGCCGCATCCCTTGCGGTATATACAGTTCCCGTTATATATACGTAATCGCCTGCGTTTATTTCCTTTACTTTATCTTTGGTAAGAGGTGTATCTATATGCCGTTTCATTAAATTCCTCCATATCGTCTGATAATAACTTTGAAAATGATCATATCGTCCTGCTCACATGCCTGTTCACATGACAGCACATATTTACAGCAACAGGAAGTCCCGCTATGTGTGTGGGATATGTTTCTATATTAACTGCAAGCGCCGTTGTTTTTCCTCCGAGGCCGCCCGGACCTATGTCAAGAGAATTGATCTTGTCAAGGAGTTCTTTTTCAAGTTCGGCTACATATCCGATCTGTGAGGGAGTATTGATATTTCTCGTAAGCGCTTTTTTGGCAAGCAAAGCGCATTTTTCAAAATTACCTCCTATCCCTACTCCTACAACTACGGGAGGACATGCATTGGGGCCGGCAAGCTTTACGGTTTCAATAACGGCGTCCTTAACTCCTTCTATACCGTCGGCAGGCTTTAACATATACACTCTGCTCATATTTTCAGAACCGAATCCTTTCGGGGCCACTGTGATCGTGATATCTTCGCCTTCTATTATTTCATAGTGTATTATACCCGGCGTATTGTCTTTCGTATTAACGCGGTTTATAGGATCGCCCACAACTGATTTCCTAAGATAACCTTCTTCATAACCCTGTCTTATGCCTTCGTTTATGGCATCCAGAATAAACATTCCTTCTATATGGACGTCCTGTCCTATCTTAATAAATACCGTCGTCATTCCCGTATCCTGGCATATCGGTATCATATCTTCTTTAGCTATCTTCATATTTTCCACAAGCTGTCCGAGAATCTCTTTTCCTATTATATTAGTTTCTTCACTTTCAGCCTGAATTATCCTGTCAGACATATCATCTGACAGGATATAATTGGCTTCTATACACATTTCTTTTATTGTTTTTATAATTACATCAGTATGTACCGTTCTCATTGTTCTTCCGACTCTTCTCTTTCTTCGTTATATTCTTCTTCAGGATCCTCATCTCTTACCTTAGCGATTCCCGCTACCACAATATCGCTTTCGGCGTCGATGTTCATCAACTTAACTCCCGAAGTATTGCGGCCAAGCCTTGATATGTCGTCCACGCTTATTCTTATAATTATTCCTTCATTAGTTATAAGAAGTATCTCGCGGCTTTCATCTACTATCTTGGCGCCGACAACATATCCGCTCTTTTCAGTGATCTTATAACACTTAACGCCCTTGCCGCCTCGTCTCTGTACATTAAATTCATTTATATCGGTACGTTTTCCGAGTCCGTTCGCAGATACGATAAGCATATCTCGTCCCTGGGTATCAAGCTGCATTCCTATAACTTCGTCATCATAAGAAAGGTTAATGCCTATTACGCCCATTGACGACCTTCCTGTATTTCTTACGTCCTTTTCAGAGAATCTGATACATAATCCGTGTTTGGTAACAAGAAGCACTTCTTTCGTATTGTCGGTTATTTTTACTTCTATGAGTTCGTCGTCGTCTTTGAGGCTTATCGCCCTTATTCCTGTTTTTCTTATATTGGCGAAATCATCGACTCTCGTTTTCTTGACAATTCCCTTTTTGGTCGCCATAAACAGGTATTTGCCTTCTTCGTATTCATTTACCGGGATCACCGCCGTGATCTTTTCCTCGCCTGTCATGTACTGGAGCAGATTGACTATCGCAGTTCCCCTCGCCGTTCTTCCCGCTTCAGGGATTTCATAAGCCTTCATCCTAAAGACCCTTCCTTTATCGGTAAAGAACATAATGTAATGGTGGGAAGTTGTCATAAACAGTCTTTCTATATAATCATTTTCTATAGTCTGCATTCCCTTTATGCCTTTGCCGCCCCTGTGCTGGCTCCTGAAATTATCAACCGTCATCCTCTTTATATATCCGAGCTTTGTCATTGCAATAACGGTGTTTTCACGCGGGATCATATCTTCCATCGATATGTCGAATACATCATAGCCGATGTGCGTCCTTCTTTCGTCGCCGTATTTATCCCTTATCACAATAAGCTCATTTGAAATAACGGTAAGGAGTTCGTTTCTGTCGCTTAAGATCTTTTTATATTCTTCTATTTTAATCTGCAGCTCCTTATATTCGTTTTCGGTAGCTTCCCTTTCCAGTCCGGTAAGCTTTCTTAACCTCATATCTATGATACTCTGAGCCTGCGCGTCTGAAAAAGAAAATCTTTCAATAAGGTTTGACTTAGCTTCATTTGCTGTCTTTGAAGCGCGTATTATTGAAATAACTTCATCTATATGGTCAAGCGCGATAAGAAGTCCTTCTAATATATGAGCTCTTTCTTCGGCTTTATTCAGGTCATACTTAGTACGTCTTGTAACAACATCTTCCTGATGTTCAAGATAATACTTAAGCATCTGGAGGATATTCATTATCTTCGGTTCATTATTGACAAGCGCGAGCATGATAACTCCAAATGTATCCTGAAGCTGGCTGTGTTTATATAACTGATTTAATACTACATTAGGATTGGCGTCTTTTCGTATCTCAATAACTATCCTCATTCCTTCACGGCTTGATTCATCCCTAAGATCCGTTATCCCGTCAACCTTTTTATCCTTATGGAGTTCGGCTATCTTCTCTATGAGTTTAGCTTTATTTACCATATAAGGGATCTCTGTAACAATTATCCTGCTCTTGCCGTTCGGCATGGACTCTATTTCCGAAACGGCGCGCACTTTTATCTTGCCGCGCCCTGTGCGGTACGATTCCTCTATTCCCTTTGTTCCGAGGATAGTCGCGCCCGTAGGAAAATCAGGTCCCTTTATTATATGAAGGATTTCATCGATAGTTGTCTCTTCATCATTCTTTTCATTTTCGATTATATGTAAAACGGCGTTAATGACTTCCCTCAGGTTATGCGGCGGTATATTAGTAGCCATACCTACTGCTATGCCGGAAGTTCCGTTTACCAAAAGATTCGGTATCCTTGCCGGAAGCACGGTCGGTTCTTTTTCCGTTTCATCAAAGTTCGGAACAAATTCGACAGTATCTTTACCTATATCGGCAAGCATTTCCATAGATATCTTACTAAGCCTTGCTTCCGTATATCGCATGGCTGCCGCCGAATCCCCGTCTACCGAACCGAAATTTCCGTGTCCGTCAACCAGAGGGTATCTTGTCGACCACTCCTGGGCAAGATTAACCAAAGCGCCGTATATTGAACTGTCGCCGTGAGGGTGATATTTTCCCATCGTATCTCCGACGATACGCGCGCATTTTCTGTGAGGCTTGTCCGGACCGTTATTAAGTTCAATCATGGAATACATGATCCTTCTCTGAACAGGCTTAAGACCGTCTCTTACATCAGGCAGCGCTCTCGATGCTATAACAGACATGGCATATTCTATATACGACTTCTCCATCGTCTTTTTAATATCAACGTCATTTACTTTATCAAAAATATTTTCTTCCATTACTTATCCTCCAGACTAAATATCAAGGTTTTTAACAAACCTGGCATTTGCTTCTATAAATTCGCGCCTTGGTTCAACCTTGTCTCCCATGAGGGTCATAAATGTAACATCAATATCTGAAGCTTCTTCTTCGTTGATAGTTACCCTATGGAGTATTCTCTTTTCCGGATCCATGGTTGTATCCCATAACTGTTCCGCATCCATTTCACCAAGACCTTTATATCTTTGAATTGAATTATTATTGTCCCTTCCCACTTCCGAAAGGATGGCGTCAAGTTCATCATCCGTATACGCATACCATACTTTCTTATTTTTCTCAAGTTTATAAAGAGGCGGCTGCGCCAGATATACATAACCCTGCTTTATGAGTTCAGGCATAAACCTGTAGAGAAAAGTAAGAAGCAGCGTGCTTATATGCGCGCCGTCAACATCGGCATCGGTCATGATTATTATCTTATGATATCTTAATTTAGTTATATCGAATTCATCTGATATCCCTGTACCGAACGCGGTTATCATAGCTCTTATTTCATTATTTACAAGTATCTTATCAAGCCTTGATTTTTCAACGTTAAGGATCTTTCCCCTTAACGGAAGGATTGCCTGGGTTGCCCTGTCTCTTGCAATTTTTGCGCTGCCTCCGGCAGAATCTCCCTCAACTATATATATCTCGCAGTTTTCAGGATTTTTGTCGCTGCAGTCGGCAAGTTTTCCCGGAAGACTCATTCCTTCAAGAGCTCCTTTTCTCGCAGTTTCTTTCGCTCTTCTTGCTGCTTCTCTGGCTCTCTGAGCCAAAAGCGCTTTTTCGCATATGATCTTTGCAATCTGAGGATTTTGTTCAAGGAAATATGTAAGCTGTTCGCTTACAACTCCTTCAACAGCGCCTCTTGCCTCGCTGTTTCCGAGTTTCTGCTTTGTCTGTCCTTCAAACTGAGGTTCTTCGATCTTAACGCTTATGATCGCGGTAAGTCCTTCCCTTATGTCTTCTCCGCTCAGATTTCCGTCTTTTTCTTTTAATATCTTTTGTCCTCTCGCATAATCGTTAAAAGTTTTGGTAATTGCATTTCTAAAACCTGTCATATGCGTTCCGCCTTCAGGCGTGGTTATATTATTTACAAAACTGTAGCAGCTTTCGTTATAAGCTGAATTATGCTGAAAAGCTACTTCAACGTATACGCCGTTTTTCATTCCTTCACAATATACGATTTCATCATATAACGACTCGTTCGCCCTGTTCAGGTATTCGACGTATTCTTTTATTCCTCCCTCATAGTGGAAAGTCTTTTTCTGTTCTTTATCCTTTCTTTTATCTTCAAGGCTTATCTTTACGCCTTTCGTAAGAAACGCCATTTCGCGGAGTCTCGTTTTAAGGACGTTATAATCGTATTCAAGGGTTTCGGTAAAAATCGTTCCGTCGGGCTTAAAAGTCACTTCCGTTCCCGTGTGGTCGGTTTCCCCTACCTCTTTAAGAGGATACATAACTTTTCCTCTTTCATATCTTTGTATATATTTTTTGCCGTTGTCTGAATGGATGATGACCTCTAACCAGTCGGAAAGAGCATTTACGACCGACGCGCCGACTCCGTGAAGTCCTCCCGATACTTTGTACCCTCCGCCGCCGAATTTACCGCCGGCATGAAGTATGGTAAATACAACTTCAACAGCCGGTATTCCAGCTTTATGGTTAATTCCGACAGGTATTCCTCTTCCGTCGTCTATTACGGTTATCGAATTATCTTCGTTTATCGTTACTTCTATATTTTTACAATATCCGGCAAGCGCTTCATCTATAGAATTATCAACTATCTCATATACAAGGTGATGAAGTCCCCTTTCCGAAGTACTTCCTATGTACATACCGGGCCTTCTCCTTACTGCTTCCAGACCTTCTAGTATCTGGATCTGGTCCGCTCCGTATTCGCTTATGGTTTGTGTCGTTTCAGTGCTCATATTTTACCTCGCTTCTGTTTTCGTCTATTATATTTCCATTTTCAACTTTATATATCTTATTTACAGACATTCTGTAATTAACAAACTCTTCAAGTCCGGTACAGGTAACTATAGTCTGTACATCTTTTATACATTCCAATATATAATTCTGCCTTTTTCTGTCAAGCTCCGACAATACGTCGTCTAAAAGAAGGACCGGGATGTCGCCGCTCTTATTTTTTACTATCTCTATCTCGGAAAGTTTCAGAGACAGCGCAGCGGTCCTTTTTTGTCCCTGTGAACCATATGTCCTAATATCCATACCGTTTGCAATGAATTTAAGATCGTCCCTGTGCGGTCCGCAGTGGGTATACTGATGATATATGTCCCTCTCTATATTTTTTTTCATCTTTTCTGCAAACGACTCTATGTCTGTGTCCGGCTCGTATGTGACCAAAAGTTCTTCTCGCCCGCCGGTAAGTTTTTTATGTATATCGCCGGCTATGTCTTTTATCCTGTATATGAAATCACTTCTCGCCTTTATTATCTCTGCGCCATACTTTACAAGCTGTTCATCCCATACAGACAATGTATCCATAAGTTCCTTATTGCTTTTTATCTGCTTAAGGAGATGATTTCTCTGGTTAAGGATTTTATTGTATCTGCTCAGATTATCGAGATAGATGCCGTTTAACTGGCATAGCTCCATATCCATAAATCTCCTTCGCTCCGAAGGCCCGTTCTTTATAATATTAAGATCTTCGGGCGAAAAAAATATTATGTTGATAAATCCCATAAGTTCAGAAGATTTCTTGATCGGGATCCCGTTTATCGCGATCCCTTTCGCTTTATTTTTTTTAAGATGCATATCTATATAATGCTCAAGTCCTTCTTTTTTTACATACATCTTAATATGCGATTCATCGCAGCCGATCCTTATTATATCCCTATCCTTACTTCCCCTGTGCGACTTTGTTGTCCCGCACAAATAGATGCTTTCAAGTATATTAGTCTTTCCCTGCGCATTATCTCCATAAAGGATATTTACTTTTTCATCAAGTTCCAATTCTGCTTCTTTATAATTACGGTAATCACATAACTTAATTTTTTTAATGTACATTATTTACCATAACCTTTTCGCCGTCATACTCGATAATATCACCTTTGCGGCATTTCTTTCCTCTCTCATACGCCGTCTCGCCGTTTACTTTTACCAATCCTTCTTTTATAACAAATTTGGCGTCTGTCCCGGAACCCATAAGCCCTGCGAGCTTTAATGCCTGTCCCAGCCTTATATATTCGTCTTTTATATATATTTCCTGCATATCATAAACCTTTCCTTTTACATCACTGCGTTAAGTTTTACAGGTACGATAAGATATATATAACTTCCTTCGTCATTTTTTATAAAGAAAGGAGCTTTTGAATTAATAAAATACATATTTATCTCTTCATCATCGATCACCCTTAACGCATCCATTAAGAATTTCGGGTTAAACGCGATCATTATATCCGTTCCCTCTTTTGAGATATCTATATCTTCATCCATTGAACCGAGCGAAGTATTTATCTCTATCTTTACATTTTCTTCATTTACGTTAAATATGATAGGTTTTTTCTCGGAATCCCTTATAAGAAGTGACGCCCTGTCGATACTTCCGAATAACTGCTCTTTATTTATCTTTATCTTCGTCTCATAATCACCCGAAAGCATCTGGTCTATCTTATAATATTCTCCTTCAATAAGCCTTGACAGCACGATAGTATCGTCAAATTCAAACAATACATGCTTATCGTCAAAGTAAATATTCACCATATCGTCTATGTCGCCGTTTATTATCTTAATTATCTCATTGAGCGTTTTTCCGGGGATAACTACTTTTATATGAGGATAACTTTCATTAAGATAGACTTTTCTTATCGATATCCTGAATCCGTCAAGGGAAGTTATCTTAAATTCATTATCGTTTATTTCAAAGAGCTCGCCTGTCATAAGCCTGCTGCTTTCGTTGCTGCTTATCGATATGATGGTCTGTCTTATCATTTCCCTTAAAGTAAATTGCGATATCGTTATCTTATTATTCTTTTCTATCTTTTTTATCGCCGGAAATTCATCTTTATCCTTCAAAGAAAGTTTTATTTCCGATTTGCCCGAAGTAAGGGTTACTATACTGTCGCTGCTTTCAACCGTTATTTCATCCGAAGGCATCTTTCTTACAAATTCATAAAACATCTTCGCGTCTACGAGGATCGTGCCTTCTTCTTCTATATTTCCTTTTACTATAGTCTCGATAGCCATTTCCATATCGTTTCCGGTAAATTTGATATAACCGTTCTCTGCTTCTATAAGGATAGATTCAAGTATCGGCATCGTCGTTTTGCTTGAAACGGCTTTCATTACTATATTGGTACTCTTTACCAAATCTGATTTGATACAGGTGATCTTCATTTTATTGCGCTCCTCTCATATAAATAAATATATATATAAATAATAAGATAGTAGTGACAGTAGGTATGTTGATAAGTTAATATCATTAAAACAACCTTAATTTAAAAGGATTAAAAGATGCACTTTGATGCGTTGATAAAAAATATTTAACATAAACCCATAAAATATATTAACGTTAATTATCAACAATCCTATTAATAAGG
Source organism: uncultured Lachnospiraceae bacterium (assembly GCA_947593975.1). Lineage (GTDB taxonomy): Bacteria > Bacillota > Clostridia > Lachnospirales > Lachnospiraceae > V9D3004. The sequence goes on along the minus strand of CANQDW010000001.1, from coordinate 77,500 downwards.
TGAATAACTTCTAAACGGTATATTTTACTGATGATTGATTATCTTCATGAGTATCTCTATCTCATTTTGCAGTGATGCGTCGGTTTTAAGGTCTTCCTCTATTTTCTTATGTCCATGCATAACTGTCGTCCTGTCCCTGTTTCCGAGTTTTACTCCTATTTCTTCATATGAAGTATGTGTTATCTCCCTGCAAAGATACATGCATATCTGTCTTACATTGGCAACTTTCTGGCTTCTGTTCTTTGAATTGATAGATTCTAATGTAAGACCGTAATGTTCTACTACTATATTAATAATGTAATCATTCGTTATCTTCATTTTTTCATTTGTAAGTATAAGATCCTTTATATCTTCAATAGCCACATCAAGAGTTATGTCGCAGTGCTGCAGTTTTGATCTGAGCACGAGTTTATTGTAAGCGCCTTCAAGATCGCGGATATTGGTTTTGATATTTTCGGCAATGAACTTTAATATCTCGTCCCCGAGTTTTATTCCCTCTTTTTCTTCTTTTTTCTTAAGGATGGCAAGCCTGGTCTCGTATTCGGGAGCCTTTACGTCCACCGGAAGACCCCAGTTAAAGCGTGATTTGTATCTTTCTTCAAGCTTCTCCATTTGGTTTGGATGTTTGTCGCTTGTAAGTATTATCTGCTTTCCCTGTTCGTAGAGGGCGTTAAAAGTATTGAAGAACTCCTCCTGAGTCAGGTCTTTACCTATTATAAACTGTACGTCGTCTATCATAAGGACGTCTACTTCCCTGTATTTTCTTTTGATATTGTTAAGGGTAGTCCTGTCAGATTTGCTGTTTCGCATTGCGTCAACTATCTCATTTATGTACTGTTCGCTCGTAGTATAGAGTACCTGAAGCTCAGGTGAATTTTCTATAATATAATGGGCTATGGAATGTATGAGGTGAGTTTTTCCAAGCCCGGGACCTCCGTATATGAAAAGAGGGTTGTATTCGCTCTGAAGAGGCGATTCGGCTACTGCAAGCGCGGCCGCATGGGCAAAATTGTTATTATTGCCTACGACGAAAGTATCAAAAGTATATTTATCATTAAGGGTAAAAGATAAATTCTTTTTAGCGTTGAGCCTTGATTTGGACGCAGAACCGCTCCTTTTCTTTTCAAGTTCGCTTTTGTTCTTATATTCAAGAGTAAGATGATATCCCGTGATCTCTTCGATAGCTATTTGAAGAAGAATATTATATTTCTTTTGAATATGGTTTTTGCTGTTTTCTCCGAGTTCTTCATCGTTTACACATATGACGGCAGATTCTTCAGATTCGTTTACCGAATATAATTCGAGGGGAAGGAGCCAGGTTTTATAACATACTTCAGTTATAGAATATTCATTTTTTACATGTTCCAGTATTTCAAGCCATTTTGACTTTATTAATTGTTCCATCCGTTAACCTGCTTTCTGTAAGTTGCTACTTTCCCAAATTAAAACTATTATCTATATATTAGTACAAATTGCAAATTTTTTCAATAGTAATGAAAAATTATTACTTGACGAGGTGTACATTATTGAATATAATACAGATTGATATGTTATCAGAACAGGGATATAGGAAATTTAAGGAGGTGTATATATAATGAAGATGACATACCAGCCAAAGAAACGGACAAGAAAGAAAGAACACGGTTTCAGAAAAAGAATGCATACCGCTAACGGAAGAAAAGTATTGGCAAGAAGAAGAAGAAAAGGCAGGAAGAAGATTTCTGCATAGTTTTGTATACAATTAGTGTATTCACATATAAGAAAGAACGGCGATTTTCAAAGAGTATATAAGAATGGTATATCCCTTGCCAACAGATATCTGGTAATGTATATTTTGAAAAACAACAGCAGTGAAAATCGTTTGGGAATATCGGTTAGTAAAAAGGTAGGTAACAGTGTCGTAAGACATAGGATTACCAGGTTAATAAGGGAAAGTTACAGATTAAACAGTGATTTGTTCGAGTGTGGCTATGATATTGTAATAATTGCCAGGATTACTGCAAAAGGAAGATCATATAATGATATTTGCAGCGCTTTAATTCATTTGGGAAAGATTCATAATATAATTGTTGAATAATATGAAAAATATATTGTTAGTTGTTATTAAATTTTATAGAAGATGTTTATCTCCATTGAAAATTCAACCTACGTGTATTTATATACCAACATGTTCTGAATATGCCGCAGAGGCTATAAATAAATATGGCTCTATTAAGGGTACTTATTTGGCTACTAAAAGATTATTGCGTTGTCATCCTTTTGCAAAGGGCGGGTACGATCCCGTTCCATAAAGGAGGATTTTTAACTGATGTATGTTTTTTTAACTCAGTATAATGGAGCTATATTAGGTCCTATCGCTAAAGTCCTTGGATATATTCTCCAGGGAATTTATGCGTTTTTTGATATGTTTGGAATTCATAATACAGGTCTTTGTATTATAATATTTACGTTTATTGTAAATGCTCTTATGATTCCCATTACAATAAAACAGCAGAAATTTTCAAAACTGAATACTATTATGGCTCCTGAGATCCAGGCTATCCAGGAAAAATATAAGAATAAAAAAGATCAGGATTCCGTAAGAAAGATGCAGCTTGAACAGCAGGCGGTATATTCCAAATACGGAGTAAGCGCGACGGCAGGCTGTCTTCCTCTTCTTATAACACTTCCTATATTTTTTGCATTATACAGGGTTATATATAATGTTCCCGCATATGTTCCTCAGATAAAGGAAATATATGAGAATATAATCAATGCGGTAGGGACGTCGGGCATTTCCATAAGCGATTTTGCGCATCATATAGGTGCGTTTGTGAAAAACGGAGGAGTTACCGATGTAACGATAGCGAGCAGCCAGATTACATCGCAGTCCCTTGCAAAGATAGACGATATCGTTACTGCGATAAGTTCGGTTAAAGACGGCGTATTCTCCACGGCTTCTTCTAATTATATAGTAGATATACTCAGCCAGTTCAGGGAAGACAATTGGACTGAATTATGGGGTATGGATATTTTTAAGAATTATCCGAGTATCACTGATACGATGAAGGCGTCTTACGGAGAATTAAAGGGAATATACAGTTTTCTGGGAATGAATATCATGGAGAACGCTTCGTGGAGGGACTTTACCATACTGGTTCCTATCCTGGCTGTCGTAACGCAGTTTGTAAATAACCGGATAATAATGAGCAATACGGCAAATAACAACAGCGATAATCCGACGGCGGCGTCAATGAATATGATGAACAATGTCATGCCGTTCGTATCGGGCGCATTTTGTTTCATGTTCCCTATAGGTGTGGGACTTTACTGGGTGGCAGGAAGTTTATTCAGGATCATACAGAGTCTTTTTATCAATATGTATTTTGATAAAGTGGGACTGGAATATGTTGCTGAGAAGAATATTGAAAAACGTAATAAGAAGCTTGAAAAGAAAGGAATCGATCCTAATTCGACTAAGATGCAGCAGGTTGCCAAAACAAGAACAAGTTCGATAAATACCAACGCCGCAAAATATGTGAACAGAAACAGCGACAACCGTTCAAATAAAAGTTCAAAGCAGGATTTTTATGTGAACCACGACATAAAAGGCGGAAGTATTTCGGATTTTGCAAATATGCTGAACAGAGATTATGTAAATCAAAGTAAAGAATCGGATGAAAATGAACAGGAGGTTTAATATGTCTGAATGGAAAGAATTTTCAGGAAAAAATGTTGATGAAGCATTAACGGAAGCTCTTATAAAATTAGAAACAACCAGCGATAAGGTAGAATGGGAAGTTATAGAAAAAGAGTCAAACGGGATACTTGGTATATTTTCTAAAAAGGAAGCTAAGATCCGTGTAAAACTTAAGAAGAATTCGGTAACGGCCGCAAGAGATTTTCTTCTTGAAGTATTTGAAGCGATGCAGCTTAAAGTTGATATTGATATAGATTATAATGAAGAAGAATCCACGATGGATATTGATATTAAGGGCGGCGATATGGGAATCCTTATAGGAAAGAGAGGACAGACATTAGATTCGCTTCAATATCTTACCAGCCTTGTAGTTAATAAAGAAGCAAAGAGTTATATAAAAGTTAAACTTGATACCGAAAATTACAGGGAAAGAAGAAAAGAAACCCTTGAAAACCTTGCAAGAAACATTGCGCATAAAGTAAAGAGAACGAGAAGAAAAGTTGTTTTGGAACCTATGAATCCGTATGAAAGAAGGATCATACATTCAGCTCTTCAGTCCGACAAATTTGTCGAAACGCATAGCGAGGGCGAGGAACCTTACCGCAAAGTTGTCGTAACGTTAAAACATGACGCTCAGAATTACGGCGGCGATGGATATAAAAAGAATTACAGGAATGAACGAAGACGGCAGGGATAGATAATTTTAAGGGCTGAGTCATTTATGATTCAGCCCGTTTTGACGTTATGGGGGATATGAGTGAAAGGAGGAGCATTATGCATAATACGGAAACAATAGCCGCGATATGCACGGCGTTTGGAAATGCGGGAATCCATATAATAAGGATAAGCGGCGATAAGGCGTTTTGCTTGATAGAAAAGATATTTAAAAAAGGAAAATCGCAGAAACCTTTTTATGTGGAAAGATATGATTCGCATACGATACATTACGGTTATATTTTCGATGGCGAAGAATGTATAGATGAAGTTATGGTATCTGTATATAAAGCTCCTAATTCATATACGAAAGAAGACGTTATCGAAATAAACTGCCACGGAGGTTCATATGTCGCAAAAAGCATCCTTATGATAATAACCGGTCTCGGGGTACGTATGGCAGAACCGGGCGAGTTTTCAAAGAGAGCGTTCCTTAACGGACGTATCGACCTTTCGCAGGCCGAAGCGATAATGGACGTCATAAAATCGCAGAACGACTATGCTCTGCGTTCTTCGGTAAATCATCTCAGGGGAAATATAAGAAAAAGCATTGAAGAGATAAGAGAGGATATCTTAAGCGAAACGGCATATATCGAAGCTGCGCTCGACGATCCGGAACATTACGATCTGGAAGGTTACAGAGACATTCTGTATGAAAAGATAACGTTATGTACGGAAAGGCTTGAGAAACTTTCAAAAAGCTACAAAGAAGGAAGGATCATATCCGAAGGTGTAAATACGGTCATTGCCGGGAAGCCAAACGTCGGGAAATCGTCGTTTCTTAATTATCTTCTCAATGAAAATAAAGCGATAGTAACGGATATCCCCGGCACTACGAGGGATATAATCGAATACAGCATAAATATAGGCAACATATGCCTTAATCTTACCGATACCGCGGGATTGCATAAGACGGAAGATTATATTGAAAAAATAGGGATAGAAAAAACGCTTGAATCTATAGAAAATGCGCAGCTTGTCATATGTATATTTGACATGTCGCGCAGATTTGACGAAGAAGACGAATATGTATTGTCCCGCGTAAAAGACAGGAATGTCATTGTTTTGCTTAATAAGAGCGATATGGAATGTAAGATCGACCTGAATGAACTGGAAAATAATGGAATTAAATATATAGTCTTTTCAACGAAGACAGGCGAAGGATTCGATCGGTTTGTAAATGAATTGGAAAATATGTTTTATTCTGATATGATAGATGTGGAAAATGAGATATTCATAACCAATATAAGACATGCGGAAGCTATAAATAACGCCGTAACTTCGCTTAGACTTGCGGCTGATAACATTTTGGGAAAGATGCCGGAAGATCTTTTGACTATAGACCTTATGGACGCGTACAATTACCTTGGCGAGATTACGGGAGATACTGTCGGCGAGCAGCTTATTGATAAAATATTTGCTGAATTTTGTATGGGAAAATAGTATTTGAGGTGTATGCTCTATGAATAATAAGCAGATAATTGAATATTATTATGATGTTGCGGTCGTGGGAGCGGGTCACGCCGGATGCGAGGCCGCCCTTGCAGCGGCGAGGCTTGGACATAAAACAGTTGTATTTACCGTAAGTATCGACAGTATTGCAATGATGCCCTGCAATCCCAATATCGGCGGAACTTCCAAAGGGCATCTTGTAAGGGAAACGGATGCGCTTGGCGGCGAGATAGGTATCAATATAGATAAGACATTTATACAGTCGAAGATGCTTAACCGTTCTAAGGGTCCCGCCGTACATTCACTGCGGGCGCAGGCGGATAAAAAGAATTATTCCGCAGAAATGCGAAAAACACTTGAGAACACGGACAATCTCTGCATAAGGCAGGCAGAGGTAACAGACATTATAGTTGAAGATAATAAAATTAAAGGTATAATCACCGCATCAGGTACAATATATCACGCTAAAGCAGTTGTATTGTGTACAGGAGTATATCTTAAGGCTAAGTGCATATATGGCGACGTGTCTGCAAATACAGGACCGAACGGATTATCAGCGGCGGACAAATTGTCGCAGTCTCTTATTGATAACGGTATTGAGATAAGGCGTTTTAAGACCGGCACGCCCGCCCGTATAGATAAGAGGACTATAGATTTTTCGGTTATGAAAGAACAGAAAGGCGATGAATATATTACGCCGTTTTCTTTTACGAACAGACCGTCTGATATAGAGCGCACGCAGGTATCCTGCTGGCTTACGTACACCAATGAAAAGACGCATGAGATAATAAAAAATAATATAGACAGATCTCCGCTCTTTTCCGGCATCATAGAAGGGACCGGGCCGAGATACTGTCCTTCCATTGAAGATAAGGTCATGAGATTTGCGGATAAAAAGCGTCATCAGATATTCATTGAACCCGAAGGGGAATATACCAATGAGATGTATGTTGGCGGCATGTCTACATCTCTCCCCGAAGATGTACAGTATAATATGTACCGTTCCGTAAAAGGGCTTGAGAATGCCCATATCGTGCGAAACGGCTATGCAATAGAATATGACTGCATCAATCCGCAGCAGCTTAAGCTTAACCTTGAGATGAAGAGTATAGACGGACTTTTCTGCGCGGGTCAGATTAACGGAAGTTCAGGTTATGAAGAAGCGGCGGCGCAGGGAATAATCGCGGGAATTAATGCGGTTATGTATATAGAGGACAGAGAGCCTGTTATAATCGACCGTTCGGAAGGATATATAGGAGTACTTATTGACGATCTTGTAACAAAGGGTACTAACGAGCCGTACAGGATGATGACTTCGAGAGCGGAATACAGACTCCTTCTAAGGCAGGATAATGCGGACAGCAGGCTTACCCCGGTCGGATATAGGGCAGGACTTATAAGCGAAGAAAGATATAATAAGTTCTTAAAGAAAATGGAGAGTATTGACGCCGAGATCAAGCGTGTCAAAAATACATATATTGACGCCGGCGAGTATACCAACAGTATTCTTGAATCTTATAATACTGCGGCGATCAATACGAGCACTTGTCTTGCGGAACTTATAAAGAGGCCCGAACTTAATTATGAAAAGACGGCTCTGTTAGATAAAGACAGAAAAGAACTTGACAGGGAGATTACGGAGCAAGTTGATAATATGATAAAATATGAGGGCTATATTAACCGGCAGATGCGTCAGGTTGAACAGTATAAGAAACTTGAGAACAAACGTATACCGGAAGATATTGATTATTTTCAGGTGGGAAGTCTTAGGAAGGAAGCCGTACAGAAACTTGACAGTATAAGGCCTTCGTCAATAGGACAGGCTTCGCGCATATCCGGAGTTTCACCTGCCGATATATCAGTGCTTCTTGTATATTTAAAAGGAAAGTGAGATATATTATTGAAAGAATATATTAAAGACAGTATTAAAAAACTGCATATTAACTTAAGCGATGCGCAGGCAGAAGCTTTTTTGAAATATTATAATATGCTTATTTCCGAAAATGAAAAAATAAACCTTACGGCGATTACTGATTTTAAGGAAGTGGTGTTAAAACATTTTGTCGACAGCTTATCGATAGTGTATATATATGACATGAATACGGAAGCATCTCTGGCAGATGTGGGAACAGGCGCCGGATTTCCCGGTATTCCTTTAAAAATTGCTTTTCCGCGACTTAAAATTACATTGATTGATTCTTTGGACAAAAGGGTTAATTTTTTGAACCGTGTTATTGATGCTTTGGGACTCAAAGATATAAGAGCGGTACATGCAAGGGCAGAAGAGTTTGGCAATTCAAAATACAGGGAAACTTTTGATCTTTGCGTTACCAGAGCGGTATCCAATCTTTCGGTTATTTCCGAATACTGTCTTCCGCTTGTAAAAAACGGCGGATACTTTATACCGTATAAGGCAAGTAATGTTGAAGAAGAGATATTCAAATATGAAATGGCTGTAGAAGAATTTGGCGGAGCGATAGATGACGTTGCAATGTTTGAACTGCCCGATTCGGAAATAATGAGGAGTCTTATTCTAATATATAAGAATACAAGCACTCCGAAGAAATATCCGAGGCGGAATGGAATACCGTCTAAAAAGCCGATCATGTAAAAATGTTTCACGTGAAACATTTTTAATATAATTATTTATAGATTATGACAGAGAATAGTGCTATAATTATATACGATAAGTTTTAGGAGGATAAAATGGGTAGAATTATTGCTATTGCAAATCAAAAAGGCGGCGTAGGCAAATCTACTACGGCAATCAACCTGTCAGCATGTCTGGCTGAAAAAAAGAACAAAGTATTGGTCATCGACATGGATCCGCAGGGCAATACTACAAGCGGTCTCGGTATTGATAAGAATAGAATAGAGGAAACCGTGTACAAAGTGCTTATTGGTGAATGCGCCATAAAGGAAGCCATTGTCAGGACAATGTTTGATGAGCTTGATATTCTTCCCGCAAATGTACATCTGTCGGGCGCGGAAATAGAGCTTATTGATTCCGAAGAAAGAAATTACGTACTTAAAAATTGCCTAAAGGATATTAAAAAGGAGTATGATTACATAATCATTGACTGCCCGCCGTCATTAAGCATATTGACGGTCAATGCGCTGACGTCGGCAAATTCAGTGATTGTCCCGATACAATGTGAATTTTATGCGCTGGAAGGTATAATGCAGCTGATAGAGACTATAAAACTCATCCATGACAGACTTAATCCAGAGCTGCGTCTTGAAGGCGTTGTATTTACCATGTATGACTCCAGGACTAATCTGTCAGCGCAGGTAGTGGAGAATGTGAAAGCCAATCTTAAAGAGAATGTATATAAAACGATCATTCCGCGCAACGTAAGACTTGCGGAGGCTCCAAGCCACGGACTGCCGATTAATTATTATGATTCAAGATCGTCGGGAGCAGAAGGTTATCGTAATCTTGCAAAAGAAGTAATGGAAGGAGAATAAAAATGGCGCCAAAGAAAGGTTTGGGAAAAGGAATTGATTCGATGATTCCGTCAGGAAAAGTTTCCGCCAATAATAAAGAAGAAAAAGGAATCACGCTTATAAAGATAAATGATATAGAACCTAACAGGGAACAGCCCCGCAAACTTTTTAATGAAGACAGGTTAAATGAATTGGCAGAATCTATTAAACAGCATGGCATCGTTGAACCTTTGATAGTAGTTAAAAAGGATGATTATTATGAGATTGTTGCCGGCGAGCGCAGGTGGCGCGCGGCAAGGATCGCCGGGCTTAAGGAAGTTCCGGTTGTAGTTAAGAATTATACTCCCGAGCAGGTTGTTGAGATTGCTCTGATCGAAAATTTGCAGAGGGAAGATCTTAATCCGATTGAAGAAGCTAAAGCATATAAGCAGCTTATCGATGATTACAAATTAAAGCAGGATGATATCGCCGAGAAAGTAAGTAAGTCAAGGACGACTATCACTAATGCGCTCAGGCTCCTTAAACTGGATGAGCGTGTGCAGAACATGGTCATAGAAGAATGTATATCAAGCGGACATGCAAGGGCTTTGCTTGCAGTAGAAGACAAAGAAGAACAGTATGAGATAGCATGTAAAGTATTTGACCAAAAGATGAGTGTGCGCGAAACAGAGAGCATGATAAAGAAACTTAAGAAAAAAGAAGTCGTTAAAGAAAAAGAACCTTTAAAGAATCAGGAAATATACGCCGACTTTGAAGAGAAACTTAAGCAGTCAATGGGTACGAAAGTCATTATCAACAGAAAGACTAATACAAAAGGAAAAATTGAGATAGAATACTATTCAGAGGACGAATTGGACAGGATCATAGACATTATTTTGAAATAGGAGGAGTTTGGCAGTGGTTACAAATATTTTTGAAACGATAGGCGTACCGGCAGATTATGTAATACTCGGAGTTGTAGTAATACAAATAGTTCTTGTGATACTTTTAATAACCGCGCTTTCAAAGCTTGGCAAAATGAAAAAGAATTATAATTCTTTTCTTGTGGGAAGCGACGGAAAATCCCTTGAAGAGATCATACTGAAAAAATTTGAGATCATCGGCCTGCTTAACGAGTCCATAAAGGATATATACGCGCAGTTAAAAGATATAGACAAAAATATGCTTCTTACGTTTCAGAAAATGGGTCTTGTAAAATACGATGCATTTAAGGAAGTCGGGGGCAGGATGAGTTTTGTCCTTGTGCTCCTCAGCAAAGAAAATAACGGAATAATCATGAATTGTATGCATAGCAATTCGGAAGGATGCTATACATATGTAAAGCGTGTTGTTTCCGGAAATGTAAAAGCAGCTTTGTCAAAAGAAGAAGAGCTTGCGCTTAAACAGGCTATGGATTATAAAACCGAAGAAGAAGAGTAAAGAAAGATAAAAAAAAGCCCTAGAATCGGAAGAGTTACCCAATCCTAAGACCTTAGTACACCTTCAGGGGTTCGAACCCTGGACACCCTGATTAAGAGTCAGGTGCTCTCCCAACTGAGCTAAAGGTGCATATATCAATTTCACAACAAAAACCATTATATATATTTATCGGACATATATCAAGGAATATTTTATAAATAATAGATAAATAATGTATTATAATACTATCTTTTACACTTTTTCTTCTTTTTTTTGCAGGGCGGAAGGATATTTGAGATCTCATCGAGAGATTTCTTAAAGCATAAAAGTTTCTTATCAAAAGCTGTGTTGCATGCCGTAAAGTTTCTTATACGCGCTTTTATGTCCATAAGAGCATCACCAAATAAATAAACGGTTGCTATAATATATGCCGCGCGTAAACATATGCGACTTATCTTTTGATCACCATCCCGCATATCGGGATCCCCTTAGAAACAAATTTCTCTTCATATTCCGTCATTACATTGCCGGCGGCAAGGTCGCTTTCGTGCAGGTTGTATGTAAAGTTACATATATCCCAGCCCGAACTTTCCGCCTGCTGCAGGGAAAAGGAAAAGAGGTCCTTGTTATCCGTCTTAAATATTATCTCACCGTCTTTTGATAATATCTCGTCATATCTGCGAAGGTAAGCGGAAGACGTAAGCCTTCTTTTTGCATGGCGCTCTTTCGGCCAGGGATCTGAAAAATTAAGGTATATGCGGTCTACTTCGCCCTTATCAAATATCGACGTGATATTCTCCGCGTCAAACCTTATAACGTATATATTGTCATATTCAAGTTCGTTAAGTTTCTCAAGGGCGCGTACGATAACGCTTGAGAATTTTTCTATGCCTATATACGATATATCCGGATTGTTTTTTGCATGTTCAGTCAAAAACCTGCCTTTTCCCATACCTATTTCAACATAAAGTTTTGAATCGGCAGGTTTATTAAAAAGGTTTCGCCAGTTTCCCTTATACTGTTCGGGATCCTTTATCGCATAATCGTTTGTTTCGATATATTCCCTTGAACCGGGTACATTTCTGAGTCTCATATCAACATTCCTGTTTCATTAATAATATTTACCGACAGTATAACATAAGATGAAAAATTTTACTAATAATATTTAAGCGGGCTTGACAGAAAAAATCAAATCAAGCATACTATACTAAGGACATTCTAACGCAGGATTGGAGCATAAAATGAGAAAATATGTAAAAAAATTAATGTTATTGATACTGGTTCTCAGCATGGCAAATGTAAGCGGAGCAAATGCGCGTGCGGCGGGAAAGTGGCCAAAAGGCCCGGCAAAAAAGAGCATAACCGCGGAATCCGCCATCGTAATGGAACTTAATACAGGAACGATATTGTATCAGAAGAACATACATGACAGACATTACCCGGCAAGTATAACCAAAATAATGACTACGCTTATATGTCTTGAAAACTCTTCTCCTTCAGATACGGTTGAATTTTCATATAACGCGGTAAACAGCATCGAATACGGAAGTTCCAATATAGGCGTGATCGCGGGAGAGAAGATCAAAATGGAAGACTGCCTGTACGGTATAATGCTTATGTCCGGAAACGAAGTGTGCAACGGCGTAGCGGAACATGTTGCGGGCGATATAGACAGTTTCGTGGATATGATGAATAAAAAAGCAAAGGAACTCGGCTGCAAAGACACGCATTTTGCCAATGCAAACGGTCTGTTCCTTAAAAACCATTATACTACGGCTTACGATATGGCGCTCATATCAAAAGAAGCGATGAAAAACAGCACGTTCAGAAAGATTACCGGAACGAAATATTATACGATACCCAAAACCAATAAACATGAAAACATACCGCTCCACAATAAACATAATATGCTGAACCCTTATCTGTATCCTTACGGCTATGATTACTGCATCGGAGGAAAGACAGGATATACCGATATCGCGAGATATACGCTTGTCACATTCGCAAAGAAAGGCGATATGGAGCTTGTATGCGTCGTTATGAAGACCGCGGGCCCGCCGAACATAGAACCGAACGAGTACACGGATACGATCAAGCTGCTGAATTTCGCATTTGACAATTACTCTGTGTATCCGATGTCAAAAGACGAGAGAAACAAAAATGAAGAAGGACAGTATTCTTTATTTTCAAAATACAACAAATTATTTGACGAAAGCGATTCGCCGCTGTATATACAGGATAACGCGGGAGTGACGCTGCCGAACGGAGTTGATATATCAAGCGCGGAAAAGAGCGTAGATCTGTATGACAATGCGGATATCAAAGAAGGAGAAAATGTAATAGGAAGGATTACTTACACATATGAAAACAGGGAAGCGGGAAGCGCCGATATATATTATGATACAAGCCGTATTTCCGATACGAACTTAAACAGCAACATTACGGAAATAGTAAGCGAAGCAGAAGACGAAAAGAACAAAGCCGAAGAGGAAGAAAAAGAAGAAGAAGAAAAGAAAAAACAGGAGAAACCGTCGGGCGCAAAAGTAAAGATCATAATTATAGCCGCGGTTGTGGCGGTTGTCGCGGTCATAGTGTTTATCATACTGAGGCGCACCGTGTTAAGGAGAAGATATATCCGCATGTACAGCAGGAGAAAGATGCTTAGCAAATATCAGACAAAGCCCGCCGCGACAAAAAGGAGAAGGAGAAGAAAAAAGGGACTTTATTAAAAAATCAATATTAAAGATCATTTTTAAGAGTTTTTTGCTGCACAAGCCGTTCGCACATATCGCATATATCTTTGGTTGCATGCGTATTAATGCTTTTGATTTCCTTATAGGTATTGTCGGATAAGAGCGCGCCGGCTGCAGCAATAAGCTCTTTTCTTATATTCTGCACCGGAAGGCTTAAGTGATGTTCGTTAAAATAATTCATATTTGCCGTTTCACAACCGGGGATCGGCGATATATGGATAAGCGGTATTCCCGAAACCAAAGCTTCGGTCGAAGATAATCCGCCCGGTTTTGAGATAAAGATATCGCAGGCTTTCATGTATTTTGCCATATCCGCGGTATATTTTAAGGCAAGGACCTTATCTTTATAACGTTTGTTTAAAAATGCGTACAGCTTTTCATTATTTCCGCATACGACTATGAAATGTATATTGTCATTATTGCGGTAGTATCCGTAAAGGATCTTTACGGCAAGCTTCACATTGCCCGCGCCCATGCTGCCTCCGGATATCAGGATGTATTTTTTGCCGGTTTGCAGGTTAAGCTCCTTTTTTGCCGCCTGTTTCGGCATATCCGATGAAAAATCGGTATGGCATGGTATCCCCAGAGTATATATATGTTCTCTCGGAATACCTTTTTTAACGTATTCTTTCAATAAATCTTCGGAAGGTATCACATACCTGTCGCATTCGGTTTCTTCGGTAAAAGGTATACATGTATAATCGGTAGCTATGAACATTGTAAGGGGCACGGACATATCCTTTTGTTTCATGCCTGTGATGATCTCCGCAGGAAAAAGATGCGGGGTGATTATGATATCCGTATGATTGTTCGCAAGATACTCCTGCATTGTATCGGACATAAGCCTGTTAAGGTGGTATACGGGAGATTTGACGGGAAGCAGACGGTAAAGGTTTGCGATCCCGTATATAAACCCGAAGAATTTCGGCATGGTTTTTGCAACGGAAATATAAGTGTTGTTTATCTTATTTTCAACTTTATGCTTACACAAAGAATAGGGGTTTATCATTACCGCATTATGTCCCCTTTTTATCAACTCATCCAAGACGGCTTTGCCGGCGGCATTGTGGCCGCCGCCTGTTCCGCATGACAAAATCAGTGCATCCATAGAAGCTGAATCCCAAACCTTTCTTTTTCTTCATTACTGTTTATAAGTTTTAAGATCACCGCGGCAAGGATTATAAAATATCCTGAAACGACAGGCAGCGGAATATGTATGATAAGCATAATTACCATGGCGGAAATGTACGCGACAATAGTTCTGTAAAAATGAGAAGTGACCCTTATTACGAGCGAAAAGAATATAAATGAAAACGCAAGCGAAAGAACGGGCTTCATATCCGGAAATATACCAAGCAGGCTCCCGAATGTAGCGGCTATACCCTTGCCTCCCCTGAAATGAAAGAATAACGGGAGTATATGCCCGATCACCGGAGCGGCAAGCACGATAAATAATCCCGGCTTATATGCTCCGTTAACTGAGCGAAGGTATAAGGATACCGGGAGAAATCCCTTTAATATATCGCCGGCAAGCGTGGTCAGCCCGCACAAGAACCCGCCGTACATAAAAGCGTTTGCAGTACCCGGATTGTTGTCACGGCTGCAGATAAGGATCTCTTTCTTGTATAATGAAGCGGCGATATTGGCAAAAAGCACACTGCCGGAAAGATATCCCAATAATGAAAATAATAATATGTTTAACATAAGCAGCATACCACCTGATATATAAAAATTATCGTGTCAAAAAGTATTTTAATATCATTTGTTGTCGAAGTCAAATTTTATGAAAAATCTGACAGGCAAACCGGTATTGCAAAAGGACCGGTTATAAAGTAAAATCGAAATGTTGATAAAAGTGTCAAATAACATAAAAAACCGGAGGGACGTCATGATAAAGACAGAAAAACTAAGAAAATTCGCACTAATGCTTTTTGCGGCAGCTATAGCGGCAGGAAGCGCAGCGTCTGCGCCCGCAGTAATGAAAGCTGCAGATACACAAGCGGCGGAAACGCCGTATGAAACATCAAAACCGGAGCAGTCCGCCATGCCGCAGGAGACAGCTGCGCCTACAGATACGCCTATACCTTCGGAGACGCCCGCGCCGAACGACGGCGGCAGTACCGAAAGCCCCAAAGAGACGGATGAAATACTGCCGGCAGTTAATATTACGGACGCGGTATTGATAAGTAAAACATCTATTAAGATTACATGGGAAAAAATGTCTGAAGCGGACGGTTATCGCATATACCATATAACGGAATCGGGAAAACTTGAGAAACTGAAAAAAATCAAGGATAACGCCGTAACCACATTTACCGACAAAGGGCTTTCGTATGGAGAGACATACAGATATGCGGTAAGGGCATACAAGGAATATAACGGGGAAACATATTACGGAGCTTATGACGAAAAAGGTTACGTAAAAAAACTGAAGGTAAAAAGCAGATATAAAAAAGGATACAAATACTACTATGACGCGGACGGCAGACGTATCGAAGACGTTCTTGCGTTTATAGGGAAAAACCCAAGTTATCTTATCAAGGTCAATATAGCGAAAAATGTTACGACTGTTTATGCAAAAGACGGGAAAGCGGGGTACACCATCCCTGTTAAGGCTTTTTTGTGCTCAGGCAATAAACATGACGATCTGGGAACATTTTCGCTTGGTACGAAATACCGCTATCGGACGCTTTTTTTCAATACGTACGGGCAATGGACGATACGTATACACGGAAGCATATTGTTTCATACCGTGGTATATAAAAAAAGCAGGGACCCCAATTCGTTAGATGTTAAGGAATATAATAAGCTCGGGACGTCGGCGTCCCACGGCTGCATACGCCTCAAATGCAGCGATGTAAAGTGGATATATGACAACTGCAGGGCAGGCACGAAAGTTATATTCTATAAAAGCAGCAATCCGGGACCGCTCGGAAAGCCGAAGTTAGAGAAGCTAAAGAAATGGCATACATGGGATCCGACCGACCCGAACATGCAGTATAAGTGTAAGGAGAACAATTGTCAGCATGAATTATATTGACACAAAATAAAAAAACATAAAGTTGACACAATATTTGCAAGGTAATGACACATATGATATGGATATATCTGCTAATATACAATTATAAAGCAAATAAATATAATGGAAGATCTTGGGAGGAATGATCATGAAAAAAATCGTATTAAGCCTTACGGCAGCAGTATTATTATCGTGCGCGTCAGCATATCATGCGCCCGCATGTTCCGCGGCAGCGCCGGTTGGAAGTTTTGAACATTATATTGAGACGGGGGAGTTTAAGAGTCAGCTGGAAAACGGGTTTTACTATGACATAGCTGAAGGTCCGTCAGGAAAGAGCGCGGTTATCAGACATTATATCGGTACGGAAAGCAAAGTATCCGTTCCGGAAACGTTAGGCGGCATGCCTGTTACGATAATTGACTTTTTCGGCGACTCAAGCCTTGATGTGATAACTGAGATCACGCTTCCGAAAAGCATTAAAGCAGATGAAAAAACTTACTTATCGCTGACAAACCAGCTTAAAAACCTGTCGTCAATCACCGTGGCAGAAGACAATCCCGAACTCGCGTCTAAAGACGGGGTGCTTTTCACAAAGGATTTTAGCATACTCGCTTCATATCCGGCAGCAAAAACAGATGTTTCCTATATCGAACCGGATACTGTAAAGAGCGACTATGGATTTTCGCCGAATTCTTTTATTAAAGAGATCACTTTTTCTTCAAACAGCGAATATACCTCGATACGAAACTGCGGGCATACCAATATTGAAAAAGCGGTAATTCCGCCGAATGTCAAGAGAATTGAAGAATATGCCTTTGAATTTTGCAGCAGACTTAATGAGATACAGTGGGGCGAAGGGATTGAACATATAGGAACGGAGGCGTTTTGGAACTGTACGTCGTTACAGGAGCTGGTACTCCCCAAAAATGTTACCTATATAGGACCGCGCGCATTTTTCAGGTGTGACGGGCTGAAAAGCGTTACGCTTCCATTCGGCTTAAAAACGATCGGAAGCTCTGCGTTTAGCTGCGATTCCTTAACTAAGGTTACTATTCCCGACAGCGTACTCAACGTAGGATTTAGCGCTTTTGACAGGTTAGACGGAAGCAGCATAAAAATAAAAAAAGCGCCGTATTTGAAAAAGATAGCGCACAAATACATATCGGGCGAAGTCCGTTACACATACGCGGCAAAAGTTAAAGTAAAGATTAAAGGAAAAACTAAAAAGTATTCCGCAGCAGATATCAGCAAGTTCAAAGCCGGCAAAATGGCATTGGTCATAAGAAAAGGAGAGCGGACTGCGCTGGAGCCTGTTGTAAACGTTAAAAAGGGGCTTGGAAGAGCGGAAAGATACGGCGATTATAAAAATGTCGGCAAAAAACAAAGCGGAACTCCTGACCGGACAATACTTTCCTATTCTTCAGACAATAAAAAAGTTGTGACGGTAAACAAAAACGGTACAATAAAGGGCGTTAAAAAGGGCTTTGCAAAAGTATGCATGACATTACGTACAACAGGAGAGAAATGTTACGTGAAGGTTATAGTAAAATAAAGGCAAAGAAATATAGGGAGAGGATATGCGATGAATGGCGCTAAGATAAAATATATAATAAGGATAATAGCTGCAGCTGCAGTATTGATTCTTTTCAATTCTGCAGGCGTATCTGCAGAGGAGAACGGCGTCAAGCCGTCCGAGACGCCGGCCGCGTCCTCTATGCCCGGTTCGCTGTGCGGAATACCGGCGGGGACACCGGTGATCCATTCGGGAAACTACGATTATCAAATTATTAATGAGCAGCAGAAACTGATAGCATTGCGAAAGATTTATAATTATGGCGAAGAAGTTGTATTTCCTTCGGAGATTGATGGCTTTAGGGTATATCAGATAGGCGCGGACGAGATGAACGCCTACAGAAAACAGGATTCGGGCAATTCGTATTATGATTACAGTATAAGCACGGTATTCGCATACGGTACGGGATCGATCAGAAAGATTACAATACCTGAAGGCGTAGAACATATAGGTTATAGGGCAATAGATGATGTCGCTAATTTGACGGAATTAGAACTGCCGACTACGCTGCGTTCTCTAAACGGAGGTTTCCTAAACAATAGCGAAAAGTTAACGTCGGTTGAAATTAAGTCAGCGCTGTATGTTGACGGTTCGGCTTTCGGAAGCGTGAAATTTGATGAAGTGATCGTGGAAAACGAACTGTCGGAAAATTGTGAGGATGGAGGATTTGCCTTAGAGATAAATAAAATTATAATAAGGGCGTCAGAAAATGCGGAGATATCTGTGTCATTGGCAGAACCATGGGTGAATGATGTGGTTGTGGAAAAGGGTGTAAAAAAAGCCGATATCGATGGAGTCGTTATTAAAAACCAGCTGTATTGTATGGATAAAAACACGGAGCTTTTATGCGACCCGGAGCTTGTAAATATGGTCGTAACTGTGAAAGACTCCAAAACAATGAAGTACTGTAAAACCCACAAGATAAATTATATGTATGATAACATTCCATCGATTGGTAAGATAAAAGCAACAAAGAAAAGCAGTAAATATCTCTACAAATGGAAGAAAGCCAAACCTGAAACACGAATATGCAGATACGATAAAGAAAATCAGGAATGGAACATAACAGAAAAACCGCTTAAATGTAAATATGAGATAAGGGCAAAGACAGGAAAATCTAAGAAATATGTCAAAATAAAGCAGACTAAGAAAACTTCATGGATAACGCCCAAAAAAGTAAAAGTTAAAGTGAAATGCATAATACCCCAATAGCAGCATGTATCCAAACTAAAAATATGTGGCAGTTTTGGCAGAATTACGGTAATCCTGCTTAAGCTGCCATATTTATATCATATTTTTAGAAAAACAGTCATAATATTGACATAATATTTACAAAGTAATAACACACATGATATGGATATATCTGTTAATATATGATTGAAAAAAATAAATTATATTAAAAACCAGTAGGGGGAGATTAATCATGAAAAAATTTATCAAATCATTAAGTTTAACATGCTGTACATTAGTTATGGCGGGAATGGGTACGTTAGGGACATATATACCCGCGGCTGCAAAAAGTTTTACGCACTTGGAGATACAGATGCCGCTAAATGAGTATAATATGCCGATGTCGGCTGAGGATGCCGGAGGAGTATGTAATTATCAGATAGAAGAGATGGATGATAAGAATGGAAAAAATCATATGGAGATACGTAAATACTCTTATATCGATAATAAGGCGAATAACACTCAAAACATTGCCTGCAGCGATGATTGGGTTAATTATGTCAAAAGCAGCAAAAAAGATAAGCAGACGTTAGTAGTAAGCGCTGCAAAAGGTAAAGGAAAGTTAAGGTATACGGTCTACAATAAGAAAGGCAAAAAAGTATCAGAAGTCATTGATAAATTTACCAAAAAAGAGAAATACAGAAACAACATGCGTATGCAGGATCTGTTAGTAAAAGGAAATAAGCTGTATAACGTATATATAAAAAACAATAAATACGCCCATATAAGATGTATCAATATGAAAACCGGCAAAGTAAAATATGATACAATTTTAAAAACTCCGGATGCTTTTATGTATGAAATGAAAATATATGGTAATAGGATTTACCTTCAGACGAAAGATGAAGTTAATGTATATTCCCTTACAGGTAAAAAACAGTCAACGTATAAATTGCCTGAAGGAGGAAATACGTCCAACAGCAGTTTTGATGATATAAGCGTGTCAGGTGATTATATATATTTTATCAATAGCAATGGCGTATACAGATGCAATATTAATGCTGATCAAGGCTTTGAAGTATACTATGATGCAAAAGATGATGCTTATTTTCAGCAGTGCGCGGTATATGATATATGCGCTGTCGGAGAGGATAAATTCTATGTTATGTTCATGGAAAAGGATAATATAGAAATGAACATGCCAAGCAAAATAGTAGAGTATGTGGGTCAGTAGAAAGGATATATAGTAATACAATATAAATATATAGCGGCTTAAGCCGATACAGCTCCCTGTCATAAGATTATGCGGAAGACCAATAGCACATGTATCTTATGGCAGGGAGTTTATATGTGGCTTTTTACGATAAACAAGTAATGTGATAAAATCAGTACTTGACAATATATAGTACGTATAGTAATATATTACTATATTAGTAAACAGTGAATTTAAAGAGCATTCATAGGAGGGATTTTTATGCATTTTAAAATGAAGCTATTAGTTTTTTTAATTTGTATATTTTCGTGCGGAGTCTTATGCGGATGCCGTAAGACCCCTGAGGAAGTTACGGACAGAATGAAAGATTATGGGGAAAATGAGCAGATTACGGAAGATGTTGAACTGAATTACTGTAAACCTGATGAACTTAAAAATGCAAGCATTGCGGATATCGATATTGATACGGGCAATATCAAGCTTCCGGATAAGGTTGATTTTTCCGGAGTCGAGGATGTATGTCGGCTGCATATGTCATATGAAAAGGATTTTCTTGCGGATAAAGATAAGTATATGCAGTTATTTGGAACAAATAAAGATACTTTTACAGAGAGTTATGACGGTGTTTTTGGAACAAGTGAAAATTATGATAGCAATAAGGCGAAAAAGGGTTTTAATATAAGCGAGAATGGCTTTATGTCATATTATGCAGGAGTGACATATGATTATGTTGAAGGAAGTAATGACAGCGGAAAAGAACTACAGGTTATACCAAAAGATGAGTATGATATTGATAATGATGATTTGTCCGGGGTAAAAATAGCATTTGAAAATGATGAAACAGATCTTTTTAATATGTGCAAAGGAGCCGAACAATGGCTTGAGGTAAATATGCCGATACCACAATTGGAATATCATATATCCGATGCTCTTACCAGAGCGGTTAAATATCCTGAAGGCAAAAAAGAAAAGACAGTTTTATCATTATGCGCAGAGCTTGAATATAAAGGAATCAGACTTAATGACCATTTATTTTTTTCTTCGGACGATACGGATGAAGTTATTACAGGATACTATGTAAATATCAATTATGATTCCCCGGACAATATATCTTTCTATTCAAATGGAGATGGAAAAATCAAAGTTGATTCGGAAGAAAAACTTGAAAAAATAGTGGACTTCAAAAGCGCTGTAAAAATTGTAAATAAAACAATGGCAGATTTTAATGAAATTAAGATTGATAAGATAATTCCGCTGTATGTAATATATTCCTCACAAAATTTCGAAAATAAGGAATATATGAGCAGTCCCGGAAAAGAAGTCGAAGCAAAACCGGTATATGCGTTTTTGATTGATAAAAAGAAAGAAAATGAAGATCTGGGATTATCCAAGGAATATGAGCATTTTATTATTGTGGATATGGAAACAGGAGAACTTACAACGGATTTTGAAGATTCTAATAAGTAATAATAAACGGTTGTAATCAGATGCCGGGGTGAGATATATGAAAGTCAGAAAAAAATTGTTTTATTATATTATATGCATTGCAGCAATAGCGATTATATGTCTGCTTAGCGGGCTGTTTATAATCAATGACAGCGAATGCTCGGTTATAGAAGCGATACTTTTTCTTCCAAGGCAGAAACTTGGTGATTCGGATATTGAAAGCGCCTTTGGCGCATGTTACCATGGATGGCTGTATATGCTTATGCCGGTTGTGGTGTCCGCCCCGTCGGCATCATATATCTATGAGGAGATAAAGAGCAGGTTCTATGTTAACGTATGGGGGCGCATGGGAAAATACAGGTATCTGTATTCAAGGTACATCTATTCAGCGCTAAGCGGAGCAGCGGCGGCATGTATAGGGGTCCTGTTATATACGGCAGTAATAAGCTGCTTCTTTGGCATAAATCCAACCAAGGAGATCATCGGTTATGAAGATAAGACTCTGACTGAGCTTATCCTGCGCCTGGGAAATAACATACTTTACATATCGCTGTACGGCGGCGTGATGTCGCTGCTTGCGTCATTTATCATACTTATATATAATAACCTGTATTTTTCGCTAAGTATGGTATTCATAATAAGCTATATGCTGAGAGAGTGTTTTGTAAGCGTAAATTTCATATATCCTGCGGCGGGCGGCATTATGTTTCTTGCGCTGTACTCAGTAATGTGGCGTTTCAGGGGTGAGAGAGTATGAAAGTTAATATTAAAAATATACTGACTGTTGTACGGAGCGAGTATGTAAAGTTTCTGTTCACGCCCAAAATGATACTCATACCGGTCATACTCATACCGATGCGGGAGTGGGTGGTGATACCGCTTATGAAAGCGGCGGAGGAAATGGATATGCCGATAAACATACTTGAACCGTGCATAGGGATATTCAATTCATGGCTCGGCGTGCTTTTGATGACTATGGTTTTTATAATCCTCATTTCGTCGTTTCCGACCGTGGATGACAACATGCTGTTTTATATAAGCCGCATGGGAAGGAAAAACTGGATCATAGGCGAGCTTGCGTTCCTGTTTATAAGCGGGCTCACGTACTGGATTATCATTATAGCGGGGGTTGTGGTCCAGACGGCGGCGGCGTCGTTTATAAATAACGGCTGGAGCATTGTCATAACCGACCATGACGAATTGTACAGCGGAATATCGGGTTTAAACACAAGAGGGATCGTTCCGCCTAATCTGTATTCCCAGATGACGCCTTTTAAGGCTTTCTTCCATTCGTCGGGACTGCTGCTTTTGGGCATACTGTTCTGCGCGATGATGTTTTTTATAGGAAGCTTGTATTTGCGCAAACTGCTGTTTTTTGTCATAACTGCGATACAGGTTGCGGCAGGCTGCGGGCTTATAGCGATAGAGAATATGGGCGAGTGGCTGTTTCCGATAAGCCATTCGATACTGTACCTGCATTACAGTCCTTATTTCAGGGCGTATATATTTCCGCCGTGGGCATCGCTTATTATATTTATAGCGGCTGAAGCGGCATTTGCGGCGGTCATATACAGAAAAGCGAAGAGAGTAAACTTAGATATGATAGGGGGCGACATAATATGATAAGCGTAAAGGATGTATCTCTTACGATAAAGAAGAATAAGATACTGGACAATGTATCAATAGAAGTAAAAAAAGGCGAGACCGTGGGGCTTACGGGCGGCAACGGCTCCGGAAAGACGATGCTGATGAAATGCATATGCGGATTTAACACGTCGTTTACCGGAGAGATACTCGTATCCGGAAAAAGGATAGGAAAAGATACGGAATTTCCGAAAAAGTGCGGATTTATAATCGAGAATCCGGGATTTGTCCCGTATTTCAGCGGATACGAGAACCTTAAGGTGCTTGCGGGAATCAATAAAGTCATAGGTAAAGAAGAGATAATCAATTACATGAAGCTTGTGGAGCTTGACCCGTACAGCAAAAAGAGCGTGAAAAAATATTCGCTCGGAATGAGGCAGCGTCTCGGTATCGCGCAGGCGCTTATGGAAAACCCGGACATACTTATACTTGACGAACCGTTTAACGGCCTTGATAAGAAAATGGCGGGCAAGATCAGGGAAATCCTTATGGATGAAAAAGACAGGGGCAAGACGATACTTTTGGTATCGCATAATGAAAATGATATTTCGTATCTGTGCGACCGTACTTATGAGATAGATGGCGGGAGGATCGTCTGATAAGGCAGCAGAAAAAGCATAGATTATAGTAATACAATATCAATATACGTGGCAGTTTGGGCAGAATTATGGTAATCCTGCTTAAGCTGCCATATTTATATCATATTTTTAGAAAAATAGTCATAATATTGACATGATATTTGCAAAATAATAACACACATGATATGGATATATCTGTTAATATATGATTGAAAAAAATAAATTATATTAAAAACCAGTAGGGGGAGATTAATCATGAAAAAGAAACAGAGGATTGCAGCAGCATTTGCATTGACTGTATTTGGAATGGGGGTTAGTATGTTTGGGCAGTTAAAGCCTGCGAGGGCAGCAGATGTTTTGCTCAACAGAAAACATTTTTCAAAGAGTATATTAGATACTTGTGAACGTTACGACAAAAACGGGGATAACCATCTGTCTCCGAATGAAATAAGTGGATTAAAACACTTTGAGATAGAGATAGATGAATGGGAAAGCAACCGGGAAATAAATTGTAAAGGATTGGAATATCTGACAGGGCTTAAAGATATTAATCTTGAAGGTAAAAGCTTTAAAAATCTGAAGGTTGGAGATTTTAATAAGTTAAAAACTTTTACGCTGAACTGTCGTTCCGGGATCAATAAGCTCAGTTTTGAAAAAGCGCCCAATATTGAGAACCTTGAGGTGCGCACTACTAAAGGCGTTATAAAAAATATTGATATAAGCAAGAATAAAAAAATAAAACAGCTGACATTGCGTAATGTAGAAAACGCTGATATTGGGAATCTGAATAAACTGAAAGAGTTGGATTGCGACCGAAATATTGATATATCCAAAAATCCAAAACTGAGCTATGTACATGTTGTGGGGCAGGTTAAAAAATTTGATATAGCCGCTAATGATAATGTGAAAAGTTTTTCTATTTATTCAGAAAAGCTGAAGGACATAGATTTAAGGAAAAATAAAAATCTTAAAGAGCTTTCGATATCGGCGCCGGTTAAAAATATTGACGTCAGCAGCAATACGGAATTAAAAAACTTAGAGATAGCAGCGCCGGTCAAAAATCTGGATCTTAGTAAAAATAAAAAGTTGAAATATCTTTATATAAACGCGCCGGTTGAAAAGATAGATCTTAGTAAAAATACAGAGCTGAAGGAAATCTGGATAGAAGCGTCGGTTAAAAATATAGATCTGAGCCATAATAAAAAACTTACAAAGATTTATATTAAAGCGCCTTTAGAAGATCTGGATACAAGTATGCTTCATTCTTTACGGCATATAGAATTATCCGGTACGGCAATGCCTGATGAAAAAGCGGAATAAGGATAAAGAAGGTGTGAGTTTATGAAAAAGAAAAATTTAGTTATTTCAATACTTTTAATGAGCTTTATGTGCGCAGGAACTTTAAAAACGGCTGAGGCTGCGGAGTATGAACCAAAAGAACAGCTGTATGCGTTTACATGCCATGAACAGTATTATTCTTATGGGAGCGATCTTATTGTGCTTGAGAATGACGATGATCATTATTCAGATAAATACGATAAGACCTGCAGCAAGGTAATTACTTATACTATATCATCGGAAGATGAAAAAGCAGACCAAAAAGAGTTTGTATGTAAGAATGACAAAACATATGCCTTTAAGTTTGAAAACAATAATGTATATACGTATGTTGAACATGGAAACAATAAGACCGTTATCCGGGTAAGGAACCAAAACGGTAAAGTAAAAGGGTCGTATCCTATAAAGATCGATAAAAAGTATCCGCAAAAAATAAAAGATACGAACATAGAAGATGTTACGATAAAAGGCAGGAAGATGTACTATGTTTTAAATGTTACGACCAAAAAGGATAAAGAATATAATTATCTTCAGTGTTATGATCTTAAGAAAAAGAAAGTTATATCCGATAAGAAACTGAAAACCGGCGGCAGTTACGAGTTTGACAGCGGTAAATTGTATTTCTATGATTACGGCAGCACAATTAAAGAGTACGATCTTAATGGGAAGAAAACTTCGTCATATAATCTTCCGGAAGGCGAGACGTCTGTAATGGGTCATTTAATTAATTTAAATGGCGTTGAATATAAATACCCCTTCAATGCGGTTGATTACAACGGAAGCTGCATCTATTATTGTAATAGGAACGGAGTATACAGATGCGATACAAAAGACGGCGGGGTATTTGAACTGATCTATAACGGAAGCAGTGATGGAGTATTTAATCCCGCATACGGACAGGAAAAGATGTTGGAGTATTTTAAGGTTTTAGATAACGGTAATTTTTTTGTGGCAGTTGACAATTATGAGCATAGCGGAAAAAGATATTTTATTTATAAAAAACAGCAATAATATTTTATGCAGGCAAGTAATTTAATAAATATGACGGCTTAAGCCGATAGGGCTCCCTGTCATAAGATTATATGGCGAACCAAACGTGCATGTATCTTATGGCGGGGAGTTTATATATGGCTTGTTGTGACAAACAGGTAATGTAACAAAAATAGTACTTGACAATATACAGTACGGATAGTAATATATTATTATATTAGTAAACAGTGGATTTAAAGAGCATTTATAGGAGGAATTTTTATGCATTTTAAAATGAAGCTATTAGTTTTTTTAATTTGTATATTTTCATGCGGGATCCTGTGCGGATGCCGTAAGACTCCCGAAGAAGTTATCGAAAGAACGAAGGATTACGGAAAAAATAAACAGATTACGGAGAAGATAGATATTACTTACTGCGAGCCCGCGGAACTAAAAAACGCCGGTCTTTCTGATATAAGTATTGACACGGGAAATATAGAGCTGCCCGATAAGGTTGATTTTTCCAAAGTAGAAGATGTCTGTCTGCTGCAAATGTCATATGAAAAGGATTTTCTTTCGGATAAGGATAGGTATCTGCAATTGTTTGGAATAAACAAAGATACTTTTATGGGAAAGTCTGATGTCGGTATGCTTGGCGCCTGTGAAAATTATGACAGCGAAAAGGAAAAAAAGGGGTTCAATATAAGCGAGAATGGGTTTATCTCATATTATGCGGGCGTGACATATGATTCTATTGTCTTAGATATTGGCGATGATGAAGACGCCGAAATGCAGGCGGCAATAAATGATGAATATGATATTGATACCGATGATATATCCAAAGTAAACGTCAAGCTCAACGACGGCTCCGCAGCCCTAAAAAAGATGTGCCGTAAAGCTGAAAAATGGCTTGCCGAAAAAATGCCGGCAGGGCAGTTAACGTACCATGCAGCCGACGCGCTCACCAAAACATACCTGTATCCTCAGGATAAAAAAGAAAGCTATGTGTTGACAATAAGCGCAGAGCTTGAATATAAAGGAATCAGACTCAATAACCATATAAGTTCGAGTTATGGTGATGATGATAAAACAGAAATCGCCGGATGCGATGTAAATATCAGCTATGATACTCAGGATAACATAACATTTTTTTCAAACGGACAGGGAACCATCAAACTTGACTCGGCGCAAAACATTCAAAAAATAGTTGATTTTGAAAGTGCGGTAAAACTTGTAAACAAAAAACTGGCAGATTTTAATAAACTAAAGATTGAAAAAATAATTCCTTTATATGTGATATATTCAACAATTGGTCCGGCGCCCAACGATTATATCAGCTCCCCCGGAAAGGCAGTTGAGGCAAGACCGGTATACGCCTTTTTATTTGATAAAAGAAAGGAAAATGAAGATTTGGGATTGTCCAAGGAATATGAGCACTTTGCTATCGTGGATATGGAAACGGGAGAACTAACGACGGATTTTTAGTGATTTTGAGAATTTGTTATGAAGATAAGAATATGGCGGTTTAAGCATAATTACGGTAATTCTGCTTAAACCGCCATAATTATATTCGGAGATTTTTTTGAATGAAAAAATTTATTACAAAAATTAAAAAAAGTTATTGTATTACCCGCCCGGGTGTGTTACAATAACTAAAAGTACTTTTTGAAAAACAATAATATGTATCATATATGATCTTTGAAAATCTATTAAGAACGGAGGAATATATTGAAGAATACAATATCAAAAATGATAGATACTACAAGTAAAGAAGCTCAGTATGATGCCTGTGTGAAGCGGCTTCTGTCTGAAAAAATAATTCTTGCATGGATACTTAGAGAATGTGTAAATGAATTTAAATGTTTCACTATTTCGCAGATTATGAATGAATGCATAGAGGGAGAACCAAAGATATCTTCAATAGCAGTTGATCAGGACGAGCTTGATTATCAGGAGGATTCAGATTATAATGATAGTGTTATTAGCGGAATGAATGTAGAAGATACCTCGGTTATGGAAGGCAGCATATATTATGATATACGATTTTCTGCCGTTGTGCCCGGTATGAAAGAACCTGTACAGCTTATTATAAACATTGAGGCGCAAAAAAGTCGTAAAGTAACTTACCCTATTATAAAAAGGGCTATATATTATGTGAGTCGTATGATATCGGCGCAGAAGAATACGGTTTTTGTAAAAAGTCACTATGAAAAGATACGCAAGGTATATTCTATATGGATACAGATGGATGCAGCCGCTAAAAAGGCAAATACTATCACAAGATACAGAATGTCCGAGGAACAGGTCGTAGGGAACGTTACGGAAAAGGAAAATAATTACGATCTTCTTACGATACTTATGATAAGGCTTGGCTTAGCAGACGAGACAGAAGATAACCGTATCCTGCGTCTGTTAAATGTACTGCTGTCAGCAGATATGGAGCCAAAAGCGAAGAAAAACATATTGGAAAAAGACTTTGATATTCAGATGTCAGAAACGATGAGTAAGGAGGCAAATTCAATGAGTAATCTTGGTGAAGTGCTTTGTGAAAAGGTAGAGCAGGAAACGCGGATAGACGATATATTAAATATTATGAAATCATTAAAGTTAAGTGCCGAAGAAGCCATTTGCGCTATAGGTGTACCTGATGAAGACAGGCAATCCCTGCTTGAAATACTTAATGATAAACTTGCGGAAAAGATATCCGGGTAGAATTGAATATTTATTCATGATTTATAACAGCAGATTTAAGTAAGTATAGCTCCCCGACATAAGACTGTATGAGCCCGCCGGTGCTTAAATAGCGTACTTTGCTATTTTATGCACCGCTGCGCGGCGAACCAAGTGCAAACGTGTCTTATGCCGGGGAGCTATACATAATTTAAAATCCCTTGTTATAAAACTTTACTAAAATTCATGGCAGCGTTTATATAGCCTGCCTGATTTCTTTCATATAGTCATATACATGAGGTATACATTCCCTGCCGTACTTTTCAACAATTTTTATTATAGCCGAACCAATAATGATCCCATCCGAGCAGGCGGCCATATCGTGCGCCTGAGTTGGCGTTGATATGCCGAAACCTATTGCTACGGGTATGTCCGTGGCGGTTCTTATATGTTCTACTATTTCAGCTACATTGGTAGATATATTGCTTCTTACGCCGGTAACTCCGAGGGAAGATACGCAGTATATGAAGCCGGAAGCTTCTTTTGCTATGGTTTCTATACGGTTCTTTGATGTAGGCGCGATAAGCGATATGAAGTCCAGACCGTATTTTTCGCATGTTTCGGAAAATTCGCTTTTTTCCTCAAACGGCACGTCAGGGAGTATGATTCCGTTCATGCCTATGTCGTAAGCCGTCTTTATGAAACGTTCCGTGCCGTATGAATATACTACGTTGGCGTATGTCATAAATACGAGAGGGATATTAACTTTATCCCTTATGCGTCTTACCATGTCAAATATCTTATCGGTTGTTATGCCGGCTTTTAAAGCTCTTTCATTTGCAGCCTGTATGACAGGGCCTTCGGCAGTGGGATCTGAAAATGGGATGCCAAGTTCTATGAGATCCGCGCCCGCTTTTTCCATTTCGGGTATAAGCTTTTCAGTGGTTTCTATATCGGGATCCCCGCATGTTAAAAATGCGATAAATGCTTTTTTGTTGTTAAATGCGTCTGCAGTTTTCATTCTGATATATCCTCCCCTCTGTACCGTGCGATGGCTGCGCAGTCTTTATCGCCGCGTCCGGAGATGTTTATTACTATTATTTTATCGCAAGGCATATCCGGCGCTATTTTTATTGCGTGCGCGACGGCGTGCGCGCTTTCTATCGCAGGTATGATTCCTTCGGTCCTTGAAAGGTATTCGAAAGCGTTTACCGCTTCGTCGTCGGTAACGGCTACATACTCGGCGCGTCCTATGTCGTGGAGGTAAGCGTGTTCCGGACCGATGCCAGGATAATCAAGTCCTGCCGATATTGAATATACGGGAGCTATCTGGCCATATTCGTCCTGACAGAAATAGCTTTTCATTCCATGGAAGATACCGAGGCTTCCGGTTGATATCGTTGCGGCTGTTTCAAATGTGTCTATGCCTCTTCCCGCCGCTTCGCAGCCTATAAGCCTTACCGACGGATCGTCTATAAAATTATAAAATGCGCCTATTGCGTTTGAGCCTCCCCCTACGCATGCCATTACGACGTCGGGCAGTTTGCCTTCTTTTTTTAGACACTGCTGTTTTATCTCTTTTGAGATAACAGACTGGAAGTCCCTTACAATAGTAGGGAAGGGGTGCGGGCCCATTACGGAGCCGAGTACGTAATGCGTATCGGATAACCTTCTTGTCCATTCGCGCATAGTTTCCGATACGGCGTCCTTAAGGGTAGCGGTTCCAGAATCTACCGGATGCACATTGGCGCCGAGAAGTCTCATCCTGTATACGTTAAGCGCCTGTCTTTCGGTATCTTCGCGTCCCATGAAAACTTCACATTCCATACCCATAAGGGCGGCTGCCGTAGCGCAGGCAACGCCGTGCTGTCCGGCGCCGGTCTCTGCTATGACGCGGGTTTTGCCCATTTTCTTTGCAAGGAGTATCTGACCCAGCACGTTGTTGATCTTATGGGATCCTGTGTGGTTGAGATCTTCCCTTTTTAGATATATTTTTGCCCCTCCGAGGTCCTTCGTCATCTTTTCGGCATAATAAAGAAGAGAAGGACGGCCTGCATATTCGTTAAAAAGGGCGGTAAGTTCATCATTGAACTCTTTATCGTTTTTGTAATGTTCATATGCTTCTTCAAGTTCTATTACGGCATTCATGAGCGTTTCAGGAATGTACTGACCGCCATGATCGCCAAATCTTCCTTTTGACATTTTATTGCTCCTTTCGGTTGAGTCTGCGTACACATTCTGCAGCAGCAAGTATCTTTTTTCTGTCTTTATATCCGTCTGTTTCGACGCCTGAGCTTATATCCAGCCCCCATGGGTTAAGAAGCTGCGCGGCGTTTTCTATATTCCCGGGAGTCAGTCCTCCGGCGAGGATAAACGGACGTTTCATATTTTTTACCAGCGACCAGTCAAAATTTTTGCCTGTGCCGTATCCGTTGTCAAGTATGACCATATCGGCGTCAGAGGCCATACATGCCTTAATATCGGATTTTGTACGGATTTTAAATGCTTTCCATATTTCCAAATAAGGCATGATCTGTCTGAGCGAAAGGATATATGCGTTGTCTTCGTGTCCGTGGAGCTGGACGATATTAAATGCATGCTGCAGATATAGCCTGTGTATAACGGAGATGCGCTCGTCTACAAATACGCCTACGGGGTCTGTGTCCGGGGAAAGAAGTTCCGTTAACGGCACTACTTCATCCGGCATAAGGCACCGGCGGCTTTTGGGATAATCGATTATAAAACCCGCATAATCAGCGCCGGCTTCGTTTACGTATGCTATATCTTCAGGCCGTGACAGGCCGCATATTTTTAACTTCATTTATAAAGCCTCCTTTATTGCTGCTTTTCATGAGCGCTTCTCCTATAAGCAGCGCGTCGGCGCCCTCCTGTATGAGCGAAAAGGCGTCGTCCGGAGTTTTGATGCCGCTTTCGGATACGAATACCGCGTCGTCAGGTATGAGGTTCCTTAGTTTTGCCGTATTGGTGATATCCTCTGAAAAATTGTACAGGTTGCGGTTATTAACGCCTATGATTTCTGCGCCGGCGTTTACTGCCGATCGTATCTCGGAAGCGTCGTGTGTTTCTACAAGCGCAGATAATGTAAGGCTGCTGCATATATCAAGATACCTTTTAAGAGTGTCGTCGTCAAGCAGCGCACATATAAGGAGTACGGCGTCGGCGCCCAAGACTTTGGCCTGGTATATCTGGTATTCGTCTATCGTAAAGTCCTTGCGCAGCAGCGGAATGGATACGGTTTTTCTTATTTCCTTAAATATCTCGTCGCTCCCCAAAAACCACTGCGGTTCAGTCAGTACCGATATACAGTCTGCGCCGGAAGCCTCATAATCTTTTGCAATGTCCGTATATGGAAAATGCTCTGCGATCACGCCCTTTGAGGGAGAAGCTTTTTTTACTTCGCATATAAGCGATATGCCGCTGCCCGAAAGAGCTTTTTTAAATGCAAAATTACTGTCGGGGCAGTTAGCCGCAAGTTCTTTCATTTCGGAAAGGCTTACTTTGCTTATGTCGTTATCGACTCTTTTTCGCGTAGCTGCCGCTATATCGTCTAATATCATATAATGCTCCTTTATTACTTATTTGACAGGGCGATAAATTCATTGAGTTTTGCAAGGGCTTTGCCGCTGTCGATAGTTTCTTCGGCAATCTTAATTGCGTCTTTAAGCGAAACGTCGTCCCTTGCGATATATATGCCCGCTGCGGAGTTAAGGACAACTGCGTCTCTCTTAGGTCCTTTTACGCCGTTTAATATGTCAAGCGTGATCTTTGCGTTTTCTTCGGCGGTTCCGCCTGTAAGTTCGTCCTTGCTGCAGAGGGTAAAGCCGTAATCGGCGGGATCGATCGTGTATACTTTTTTCTCACCGTTCCTGAATTCGCATACTTTTGTAGGCGCGCTCATTGATATCTCGTCTAAGCAGTCCATGCCGTATACGGTCATTCCCTTTTTAACGCCGAGTTTTGAAAGGACGTCGCTAAGAGGCTCGACCAGGGCTTCGTCATATACGCCCATTACCTGAAATGATGCGTTTGCAGGGTTTGCAAGAGGTCCGAGTATATTAAATATTGTACGTATTCCAAGTGTTTTTCTTACGGGCGCAACGTATTTCATTGCGCTGTGGTATTTCTGCGCAAACAGGAAACAGATGCCTGCTTTATCAAGTATCTCTTTGCTCTGTTCGGGTGAGATCGTTATATTGACGCCAAGGGCTTCAAGTACGTCTGCGGCGCCGCTTTTGCTTGAAGCTGCGCGGTTTCCGTGTTTTGCTACAGGTATTCCTGCCGCTGCAAGAACGAGCGCTGAAGTGGTTGATATGTTAAATGAGTTGGATTTGTCGCCGCCGGTTCCTACTATTTCAAGTACGTCGCCGTCCGGCGTGATCGTTACCGCGTGTTTTCTCATGCTCGCAGCCGAACCTGCGATTTCGTCTACTGTTTCGCCTTTCATTGAAAGGGCGGTAAGATAAGAGCTTATCTCTATGTCGGATACGTTTCCGCTCATTATTTCGTCCATTACGGTATATGCCGTATCATAAGAAAGGTTTTCGTTGTTCATAAGTGTGGATATTGCTTCTTTAATCATTGTAATTACCTCCTAAAAAGTTTTTGATGATAGATTTGCCGTGCGGCGTAAGTATTGACTCCGGGTGGAACTGAAGCCCGAAAGTCGGATAATCTTTATGCCTTACCGCCATGATCTCACCGTCTTTTGTTGATGCCGTGACGATAAGACATTCAGGCATTGTATCTTTATCTGCCGCAAGAGAGTGATATCTTGCAACAGGTATAGACGAAGGAAGTCCCTTAAATATATTTTCATCTTTTACCGCGATCACGGAAGTTTTGCCGTGCATCAGCTGTTTTGCATAT
This sequence comes from uncultured Lachnospiraceae bacterium, assembly GCA_947593975.1. GTDB lineage: Bacteria > Bacillota > Clostridia > Lachnospirales > Lachnospiraceae > V9D3004. The sequence continues at coordinate 43,550 of CANQDW010000001.1, read as the reverse complement.
ACGATCTTTGCGCCGAATGCCTCGCATATTGCCTGATGTCCCAGGCAGATGCCGAGTATGGGAAATTCCGTATGGAGCTTTTGTACAAGTTCTATGCATATTCCCGCGTCTGAAGGCCTTTTTGGTCCGGGCGAAAGGATGATGTGCGAGGGATTAAGGCCGCGCACTTCGTCTGCGGTCATTTCGTCATTTCTTATAACTTTAATGTCGGGATTGATCTCGCCTACAAACTGATACAGGTTATAAGAAAAACTGTCATAATTGTCAATCAGAAGAATCATCTGTATTCACCTCCAGTGCGTTTACTACGGCTTTTGCTTTGTTGATACATTCTTCATATTCTTTTTCCGGAATGGAGTCGGCTACTATCCCCGCGCCTGAGCGGACGAATACTTTTCCGTTTTTCTTAAATGCGAGCCTTATGGCTATGCATGTATCGACATTTCCGTTAAAATCAAGATATCCTATGGCGCCGCCATATATGCCGCGTTTGTTGTTTTCAAGTTCGTTTATTATCTCGCACGCCCTTATTTTCGGGGCTCCTGAAAGCGTTCCGGCGGGAAGGATGGAATCTACCGCGTCCAAAGCGTCCTTATCAGATCTTAATTTTCCCGAAACAGTGGAGCCTATATGCATGACGTGGGAGAATCTTTCTATTTCCATGTATTTTTCCACTTTTACCGTTCCGAATTCGCTTATCTTTCCTATGTCATTTCTTCCAAGGTCGACGAGCATATTGTGCTCTGCGCATTCTTTTTCGTCGGCTAACAGTTCCTTCTCAAGCCGCATATCTTCTTCCGGCGTTTTGCCTCTCGGCCTTGTTCCGGCAAGCGGAAAAGTCGTAACAGTTCCGTTGTCAAGTTTTACAAGCGTTTCCGGCGAAGCGCCCGCGATCTCTATATTATCGCTTGAAAAGTAGAACATATACGGCGAAGGATTGGTTTCCTTAAGTTTGCGGAATGTATTAAACAGGCTGCCGCTGTATTTTGCGGATAATCTGTTAGATAATACAACCTGGAAAATGTCGCCCTCATATATATAATTTTTTGCTTTATTTACCATTTCGCAATACTCGGATTTGTTAAAAAGCGGAGTAAGCGGCTCTAAAAGCCTGCCTTCTTCTTCGTGCACCGGCTCGCCGCAGTTTATCAGGTCTTCCATTTCCTTAAGGGTATCTTTTGCTTTCTTATAATTATCGGCAAAGTTATCGGTGCTTATATTTACAATATATATGATCTTATCCTTAAGGTTATCAAGTACGATAAGTTTATCGAACAGCATGAGGTCAACGTCTTTAAATGATTCTTCATCCAGCGCGTCGAGCGTAAGTACCGGTTCGCTGTATTTGATAAATTCATAGGCAAAATATCCTACGAGACCTCCGGTAAATGGAGGCAGTCCTGCGATGCGGGGGCTTTTGTGGTCGGCTATGACCTGTCTTATACGCGCGTGCGGCGGTGAATCCTTGCTTGTTATTTCAAGAGTGGGATCGTAGCCAAGGAACGTATAGCGTCCCCAGTTTTCGCTGTCCTCGGCGGATTCCAGTACAAATACATTGCGGCTTTTGTTCTTCAGGATACGGTAAATATCGTCCGAAGTCTTGTTAAGGCCGGTACTGAAACTGACAGGAAAGGTTTTGTAGTTATCCTCTTTGAGTATTTTTAATGCGTCGGCATAAGCCGGGTATAGGTTCATGAGAAGGCCTCCTTTTTTTAAAATTATTAAGATGACTTAGGTTTATGGGCGGCGGTATATAAATGGTATCAATCTGTATCGTGCGGCATTGTCTTGTCTTCCGCTACACGTTCTCACTCTGTTCCGCGCGCAGCGGATACATAAGTTTGCAAAAAATACTTTTTGCAAACTAAGTACCGGCGGCGTCACACGGTACCGGAAGACAATAAATGCGCATGATACAGAAAAAATATCATTTAAATAAAATCGTACAGCCGCAAAAACCTGAGATATGATTAACGTACTTTTACAAAATTCCGGCGGCGAATGTTGCCTGCAATATGATAAAATTCCTGCAGCCGGGGGTGGATGTTGCCTGCGATATGGTAAAATTCCTGCAGCCCGGATTAGCAGGTTTATTCTTCCGGAGTATCAGGTGGCGGCGATTATCGGGTTTTACATGCCGTAAGCAGGCGCTGCGAGCCCGCCGGTACTTAGGCGGTGCGTAAGAAACGCCTTAGTACCGCTGTGTGGCGAGGGCAGCGAAAGCGTGCCTGCGTCGGTATCGTAAAACCCGATAATCGCGTACACACATACGACTTACATTAAAAAACTCGTCCCGGCAGATATATCATTATTATCTGCCAAGGACGAGTTAATAACCCGTGGTGCCACCTTGATTTATGGCTGTGAGCCATACACTTTGCGAAATACTATCATATTTCCGACTGTTAACGTAAGCCATAACGTCACAGAGTACTAAGCATGCAATGCCTTTGACTGTGCCCTCAACGGTCCATTTAATAAGCAGTGGCTGCCCGGTTCCCAGCATCCCGGACTCTCTGTAAGTTCTTATCTTATTTTTATCTCCGTCTCTGCGGTTTAATTATTAAATTTTATATACAATATCACATAACAGTGATAATGTCAAGCGGTGAAAATCAGTTCAATGCGTCCACAAGTTTCTTAAGAGCTTCAAGAGCTTCATCAGGAAGTTTGTCATAACCGTCCTTGTCAGCAGCAAATCCTTCTACTGCGTGTACACGGTTTTCCATTGCGCTCTTAAGCTGCGCTTTGTAATCAGCATCGTTAAGGTCAGGTTCGAATCCTTCCCAGTTCATGATCTCGATGTCTTCAAATGGTCCCCACTTCTCAAATGAAGCCTTTCCTTCTACGATTGCTTCAAGGATTCCAAGCGTATCTTTAGGCTGAACCTTTTTGCCCATGAAGTCGCCTGTGTTTACGATGTAGCAGTCAACGTTCTTCTCGGCAACGAGCTTTTTGAACTTCTCATAGTCGTTTACGAGAGGATAAGTCCTGAACGGGTTAGCATAAGGTACGATACGAAGTGCGTTCAGGTCTGTTCCTGCTTTAACACGCTCTGCTGTAGAAGTCTTGGTTGCAAGAGTTGCTCCCATAACTGAAGCAAGAGCTGCTCCCTTAAGTTTAACTACAGGAGGGATCGTAGGATCCTTCATGATCCAGAAGATCGCGTTAACAGGAGCGTCAATCTTGTCAACACGGTTTGGTGACCAGAGTTTTGACTTGATCGCGCGGCCGTTACCGTTTCTGATATCCTCTGTTACTAACTGAAGCTTGCCTTCATCATCAAGGGTTGCCGAACAGTTCTGCGCTGTAAGCAGATATTTGTTATCGGCGCAGCCTGTAGGATAATCTGCAGTCTTATCAAAGTACGTAGGCTCAAGAGCTACAGATGAGCATGTATCTGAGTTGATGATAAACGCATCGTCATGAAGAACTGTGATAGGATACTTTCCGCCGTGCTTAGCATGTGTAAGAGTTGATTTTCCTGAACCTGAAAGTCCGAATACGGATGCAACATATTTGCTTCCGTCAGGAAGGGTGTACTCTTTCTGTCCGCCGTGGCATGAAGCATAGCCGTTTCTGTTTGCGATAGCCCAAGCCATTGTAAGAGTACCTTTCTTGTGCTCTCCGAAGTATCTCATACCAAGGATTGCGGCGCAGTTTTCGTTTGTATCGAAATAGCAGCATGTAAGCGGATCGCTTAAGCAGCTGTAATCAACGTCAGGACGTTCCTGCGGGTACCACTGAGGATCTGAGAAGATGTAGATGTCAGGCTCGTTTCCGTCGCCTACAGGAACAGATTCCTTGTACATCTTTACATATTCGTCAGACATATACTGGAAGTTAAGCATCCAGTTGTACATTATATTCTCTTCTCCTTCAGGAATAAGAAGATGAGCTTTAACCATAAATTCAGGATCAAGACCTACGAATACGGTTGCATGATACATTTTCTTCCAGCGTGTTTCATATATAGCATCCATAACAACCTTGTCAAGTTTAACTTCATCTACGCCGGGCTCGCCTTTGATGCGGCGCGCTGCTGCGTAACGGCCTGTAACTGCGCCGTCATTGAAAAGAAGAACTTTTGCATCGCTGTCAAGACCGAACTCTTCTCCTCTGTAAACAGGCATGTCTGTTACGATCGTTCCCGGTGAATTCTTTGCAAGATTATAAGCCTCTTTGAGAGTATTAACCGGAACTACATTGTTACCATAGAAAGCTGCTTCAATAATAGAACGGGTCTTTGAGAAGCCAACTTTACCTTTTCCGATCTCGCTGATCGGATAATTTGCTTTTGTTGCCATTTCCTTATTACCTCCTAAATAGTAGTTTCGTATAAAATATATTTAAAGATTCGCTTCCGCGAAGCCAAATTTGTTTCCTATTATAGATTTGAGCGTAATAAAAGTCAAGCAAAATAAAGTGAATTGTGTTTAAAGAAGATATGAACAATTTAAGTATCCGCTAAACATTGTTTAATCCATTTATCAAGCTGCGCATTAAGGATGTCAAAATAAGCCGGGCCCGCAGTGAGTATAAATTTATGGAATTCGTATGCGTTAAATCTGCTTCCGAGCGCTTTTTCGGAACGTTTCCTCATGTCCATAAATTCCAGGCAGGAAAGGGTGTATTTAAGATACAGCGCGGGTTCGTAAAGGACTCCCGAATATATCTCTTCTATGTCGGCGGAGTCTGTTATCCCGTTGTCGTTAAGCAGTCTGCAGACGTCGGACATATCCCAGCCGCGGTAATGTATCCCTACGTCAATGAGGCAGTATATGCATAACAGCGCAAGTTTATTGTTTTTCAGAAGTTCGGCTGTATTGCCGTCAAGGCCCGAGATATCATAAGATAACAGTTCGGCGTAAGTTGCCCAGCCTTCGCAGTAGCCTCCAAAGTCAAGTATGAGCCGTATGGGGTGCGGCGCCGCCGCCATAAAAGTCCGCGTCTGGCACATGTGTCCCGGATAGCCTTCGTGCGCAAGGGTCGGAAACAGGGAAGAATCGCCGGTTTCTGCCCGGTTAATGTATATGGAATCCGCTGTTTCGCAGTCAATCGGAGGGGTGATGTACATTGCGGGGCTTAATGTATTTTCAAGCGAAGGGTGCACATATTTTATGGCGTATGCATTTGCGGGCGCGGGAAAGGTATTTTTCGTATTTTCTATAAGATACCGCATGATTGCATCCGGTTCTGATTCCGCAAATGCGGGATTGCTTACGCTGTCGTATATGTCGGGATTGGCGGCGACTATACGCGTCATGTTTTTTTTGCATGAGGCAAGAGTGGATTCAAGAAGTGAAAAAATCTGCTTTGGCGATTTGTCCGAACCTGTCTGTGAGCGGACAAGCGCGGCATAATATTCTTTGCCTTCCGGGAAATGGCAGAGGCCGCCTAACGTCTGATTTCCTCCTTTTAGTTCCGAAAGGGAGGAGATTAAGGTTTTGTAAGCGGGAATAAGCGTTTCTGTTATAAGCTTTTTGTTTTGCGCGCAGTAATTTTTAACCTGCTCTTTGTCAAGGCCGTTTACGCCTGACAGGTTATCCTTAAATATCTTTATGAGATAGTTGTTGTCGGGGCTGTATATGAAATCCATACACTGCCTTATTATCTCATCGGCCTGCGAATCGCTCATGAATAGGCCGGCTTCCTTTTTTTTGCGTTCAAATCTGATTATGCTGTCAACGTAGCTTGGGATACATTCGATGATATCGAAATATTTTTCGACCGCAGCCGCGTCATAAAAATGGTACTCGGCAAGAAGCACGGGGAGTTTTGCCTGTATCCCGGATATTGGCGAGAGCGGTTCTTCATAAAGCATATATTCTTCCGATTCGGCATACGCGCGGAGCGTTTTGTAAATAATATCGTATGTAAGCCGGTCTTTTTCGGATAAAAGATCCCTGTCAATATCGTTAAGGCGCGTAAGGATATTTTCATAGTAAGTATTCTCAGCCAAAACCGATTCTTCGGAATATTCTCCAAGCGTGGCGGCAGTTTCGGCAATGTTGTATGCGGACGGATCTGAAAGAGAGTAATTAAGCGTAATGCTGTCGGAAAGCAGCATATGTGAAAAAAGTTCGTCGCATAACGCGTTAAATTGAAAGGCGGCGGATTCATTTTCTACAGAAAGCGCGCTTTCTGATACGCCGGAGACGTCATTTGAAGAAAGACCGGCATTTTTCGCGCAGCCGCATAGAAGAAAAGCAGTCAAAAGTAAATATATCAATTTGTTTAAATGTTGCCGCATAAATGATCATTCCTCCCTGTTACAATAATCTATTCGCGATGCGGGTAAGTATTCTTAATTATTTGTAAGAATATATAAGGATATATTTTCATAAATATTGAACAGACACATTTTACCGGCCGGGCAGCCGGAAAAGGAGGGTTACTGTTGGAGGATAAATATGATGAGGTGCTTGCAAAATATGATTTTTGTGTAAAGGGGACAAAGAGGGTGCGCGGAGCGGTTCTTCTTGAGACGGATAAGGGGTATAAACTTTTTAAGGAGACGAGGACGTCTGCAACAAGGCTTGTATGGGAGAATATGATAAAGACGCACCTTAGGGAAAACGGATTTGACAGGATAGACAGCTTCTGCCTTAACAATGAGGGAAATATAAGCAGCGCGGACCAGAGCGGGACACGGTATGTCGTAAAAGACTGGTATATCGGCGAGGAATGTAACCTTAACGATTTAAATGATATATATATGGCCGCCGAAAATATGGGAAAGCTTCACGCAAACCTTACCGGCATAAGATACGGGAACAGGGATGTGTGCACCACTGCGGAAGATATGTCCTCCGTATTCAGACGCCATAATACCGAACTTAAGCATATAAAAAATTATATAAGGTCGCATAATGATAAGAATGAATTTGAGATAGCGTTCCTTAAAGTATTCCCGATGTATTTTGAACAGGCGAAAAATGCCGCCGCAATGTTGTCGGAAAGCGCGTACGGGGATATGTACGGCAAAGTGTGCGACAAAGGGGAAGTTTACCACGGTTCTTATACATACCACAATATACTTATGTGCGAAGACGGCGTTTCCACTACGGTATTTGACAAGTGCGCGTACGGGATGCAGATAATGGACCTTTATTATTTTATAAGAAAAGTCATGGAAAAAAACGGATGGGATATAAAATACGGAGAAGCAGTCATTAAAGGGTATGAAAGCGTGAAAAAATTAAGCGACGAAGAGAGGCATATCCTTGCGGTTTTCCTTATGTATCCCGAAAAATTCTGGAAACTGTCAAGTTATTATATGAATGGGAAAAAGACGCTTATGACGGAAAAAAATATGAAAAAGCTTGAGCTGTTAAACGAGCAGTTTGACAACCGTATAAAGTTCGCAGATAAAATCGGGTAATTATGGCAAAATAAGGTTGATAAAAAACTGAAAAATTGGTATAATTAATTAGTTTTTTAATTATAGTTATTTAATAAAATTAAGGGAGGATACATGAATGGATTATAAGGAGATATATCAGTCATGGATTGATAATCCGTATTTTGACGAGGCTACCATACGGGAGCTTAAAGAACTTGAGGGAAATGAACAGGAAATACAGGACAGGTTTTACAAAGAGCTTGAATTTGGCACCGCGGGGCTAAGAGGAGTTATCGGCGCGGGAACCAACCGAATGAATATATATACAGTGCGTAAGGCAACGCAGGGACTCGCCAACTATATAATTAAGCAGAATGGCGAGGCAAAGGGCGTGGCTATCGCATATGATTCCAGGAGGATGTCTCCCGAGTTTGCGGATGAAGCGGCGTTGTGCCTTGCCGCAAACGGGATAAAAGCGTATGTATTTGAAAGTTTAAGGCCTACTCCGGAACTTTCGTTTGCGGTAAGGAATCTTGGCTGCATCGCCGGGATCAATATAACCGCGAGCCACAATCCGCCGGAATATAACGGATACAAAGTATACTGGGAAGACGGCGCGCAGATCACGCCGCCTCATGATACGGGGATCATGGCGGAGGTAAAGGCCGTAACGGATTACAATACCGTAAAGACAATGTCTAAAGAAGACGCCAAAGCGAAAGGACTGTATGAAGTTATCGGACAGGCTGTCGATGATAGATACATTGCCGAACTTAAGAAACTTATCATACATCAGGAGTGTATAGATGAAGCGGGCGACAGTATTAAAATAGTTTATACGCCGCTTCACGGAACAGGCAATATCCCTGCAAGGAGGATCCTTAAGGAAATCGGCTTTAAAAATGTGTATGTAGTGCCCGAACAGGAACTTCCCGACGGAGACTTCCCGACCGTAAGCTATCCTAATCCTGAAGCAGCGGAGGCGTTTGAACTTGCGCTTAAACTTGCAAAAGAAAAGGATGCGGATCTCGTGCTTGCGACAGACCCCGACGCAGACAGGCTCGGAGTGTATGTTAAGGATGTTAAGAGCGGCGAATATATTACTCTTACGGGCAATATGTCAGGCTGCCTTATAGGAGATTATGAGATCGGACAGAGAAAAGCCACAGAGGGACTCCCTGCAGACGGCGTTCTGGTAAAAACGATCGTTTCTTCAAATATGGCGGACGCCATTGCGAAGTATTACGGAGTAAAACTTATTGAAGTCCTTACGGGATTTAAGTATATAGGACAGCAGATACTTGGATTTGAGACGAGCGGAGAGGGACATTATCTCTTTGGTTTCGAGGAAAGCTACGGATGCCTTGTGGGAACCCACGCGCGTGATAAAGACGCGATCGTTGCCGTTATGAAACTGTGCGAAGCGGCTGCGTATTATAAGACTAAGGGCAAGTCGCTTTGGGACGCTATGCTTGATATGTATGAGAGATACGGTTATTACAAAGATGACGTTACGGCAATTACAATGAAAGGAAAAGAGGGGCTTGAAAAAATACAGGCTATCATGGATTCCCTCAGGAAGAATACGCCGAAGCAGGTAGGCGGATACAAAGTTATGGCGGCAAGGGATTATATGCAGAATACCGTAACGGATATGGAGACGGGCGAGGTTAAGGAAACAGGGCTTCCTAAGTCGAACGTACTTTATTATGAACTTGACAATAACGCATGGTTCTGCGTAAGGCCGTCGGGTACCGAGCCAAAGGTTAAATTCTATTATGGAATAGTAGCGGACAGCCTTAGCGGCGCGGAAGAAAAGTCGAAAGCTTTTGCAGATTCCATGATTAAAATGATCGATGAGATAACCGCTTAGCATTATAGGGATAATAAAATACAGGAGTGGATTCTATGCGCGATAAAATAGAAAAATGGATGGACTGGCAGTGCTACGACCGTATAATAGCGGGGGAATGCGATAATCCCCAGAGGCTCCTCGGGCGTCACAAATGTGACGGCGGCGTTATATTCGCCGCGTACAGGCCCGGCGCCGGAAAGATAAGCATTGTGTGCGGCAAAAAAACATACGATATGGAAAGCGTGGGAAACGAGGGCTTTTTTGCGCTGTACGACGATAAAGGAAGTATCGGCTCATATGAATACAGCGTGCAGTATTCACAAGAAGATATAATAACATATAAAGACCCTTATATATATGAACCCGTGATCGGCGATTTGGACAAGTATCTTTTTGCCGAAGGCACGCATTATCAGATATATAAAAAACTGGGCGCGCATATCATGGAGATAAACGGAGTGAGCGGAACGCTGTTTGCCGTGTGGGCGCCTAACGCAAGGTCTGTGAGCGTTGTCGGTGATTTTAATATGTGGGACAAGAGGCTTCACCAGATGAGAAGGCTTGAAAATTCAGGCATACATGAACTTTTCATTCCCGGCATAGGCGAGGGCGCCGTATACAAGTACAGCATAACGACCGCTGCCGGCGAGACTGTATTTAAGACAGACCCTTACGCATCGTACTGCGAGATAAGGCCGCAGAATGCGTCCGTGGTATACGATCCGGACGGCTATACGTGGAAAGATAATGTATGGATGAATAAAAGAAAAAGCATTACCCGAAGCGACAGGCAGAGGATGCCGATGTCCATATACGAGTGCCATATAGGTTCATGGAGAAGAAATCCCGACGGCAGCTTTTACAGCTATACTCAGCTTGCGGACGAGCTTGGAAGTTACCTTAAAGAAATGGATTATACCCATGTTGAGCTCATGGGCATATCGGAGTATCCGTTTGACGGTTCGTGGGGATACCAGGTTACGGGTTATTATGCGCCGACAAGCAGATACGGGACGCCTAAAGATTTCAAATATTTTGTGGATAAGCTCCATTCTTACGGGATATCGGTTATACTGGACTGGGTTCCGGCGCATTTCCCGAGGGACGCGCACGGGCTTGGAAGGTTTGACGGCACGCCTTTATATGAATACAGCGACCCGAGAAAGGGCGAACATCCCGACTGGGGAACTTATATATTTGACTATTCAAGCAACGAAGTGTGTAATTTCCTGCTTTCAAACGCACTGTACTGGGCGAATGAATTTCATATAGACGCGTTAAGGGTAGACGCGGTCGCATCGATGCTGTATCTGGATTACGGCAAGCAGGACGGGCAGTGGCTGCCTAACCCTGACGGAAGCAATGACAATAAAGATGTTATAAGATTCTTTGGGCACCTTAATTCCGTTATAGAAAGCCAGGCTCCGGGGCTGTACATGATAGCGGAGGAGTCTACGGCATGGGCGGGCGTTACCGCGCCGGTAGAGTTCGGCGGGCTTGGATTTATGTTTAAATGGAATATGGGCTGGATGAACGATTTTCTGGATTATATGAAAACCGATCCGCTGTTTCGCGCGGGCAACCATAACAAATTGTGCTTTAGCATGATGTATGCTTACAGCGAGAATTTTATCCAGGTGCTTTCGCATGACGAAGTAGTTCACGGAAAGGCGTCGATGATATATAAGATGCCGGGGGATATGCCGCATAAATTTGCCAATCTTAAGACGGCGTATGCGTTTATGTACGCGCATCCCGGAAAGAAGCTTCTGTTCATGGGACAGGAATTTGCGCAGACGCATGAATGGAACGAAGCGGTTTCGCTTGAATGGGATCTGTTGGAGTATGAGGCGCACGCCGGGGTCAGGAATTTTATCAGGAAACTTAATGAACTTTATGTGTCGAATGATTCGATGTATTATAATGACTGCGACCCTATAGGTTTTGAATGGCTTACCTGCGATGATAATAAAAACAGCGTAGTTTCATTTGTAAGGCGGGGTTCGGGCACGAAAAAGCATCTGCTCTTTATATTTAACTTTACCCCTGTGGAACACGAGGTTTATAAGATAGGCGTTTTGTGTCCGGGAAAATATACCGAGATACTTAATTCGGACGATGTGATATTCGGCGGCGAAGGACGCGCGCAGGAAAAAGTTTTAAAGGCGGTTAAGGAAGAATATTACGGACGGGACTACAGCCTTAAGATAAAACTCCCGCCGCTTTCCGCAAGGGTGTTTGAGTATAATTATACGGAGAGGAAGAAACCTCATACAAACTGATTGGTTTTTTCGTTATAAACATAATCAATGGCAGCCAGGGGCTCTGTGATGTCTGATTCGCATACGGACATGGCGGAACATAGCTCCTTAAGGCTGCCGTATCTGTCTCTTAGCAGCGTATTTACATAACTTAAAAGTATTACCGGGTCTTTTGGCAGTTCCATATCTGTCGCCTCCTTTTTTTTGTACGGCTACATTTTAGCATATTAAAACTGATAGTTCCATGAATATTTGCCATTTATTTTCACATACTAAGTTGTAAATATTTTTGGAGTTGATAAATATGCCGGTAAACCAATCAAAATTTTCAGCAGATTATGAAAAGAATAAAAAATATCTGGATGATCTGATACATGTAAAGGATAGCTTTGACGTGATGGAAAAGCCTTTTTTTATCGGGGGAAAAAAGGCATGCTATTACTTTATAGACGGGTTCTGCAAAGATGAAGTTATGGAAAAGGTCATGGAATTTCTGTTTAAGGTACAGGCGGACGAAATGCCGGAGGATGCGGAAGGGTTCATGAAAGGGTTTGTGCCGTACGGGGAATGTGACCTTATCGGCGATAAGGATGCATTTATCCGGTCGTTCATGGCGGGGATACCCATCCTTCTTGTGGATGGCTACGATATGCTTATCGGAACGGATTTCAGGACTTATCCGGCAAGAGGCGTGGATGAACCCGAGAAAGATAAAGTAATGAGAGGTTCGCGCGACGGCTTTGTTGAGACGGTTGTATTTAATACCGCGCTGATCCGGAGGCGCATACGCAATCCCGAACTTGTGATGAAGATACACTCCGTGGGAAAAAGTTCCAAAACCGACGTGGTCGTATCTTATATGTCGGACAGGGTGGAAAAGGATGTATTAAAAGAAGTGGAGAGGCGGATTGCCGCTATAGATGTCGATTCTCTCACGATGAACCAGGAAAGCTTTGTGGAGTGCTTTTATCCGCATAGGTGGTACAACCCTTTCCCGAAATTCAAATTTTCGGAAAGGCCCGACACCACGGCGGCGTGTATCTTGGAAGGAAATATAGCTATCCTTGTCGATAATTCGCCGTCCGCGATCATTGTGCCTACGTCGATGTTCGATATCGTTGAAGATGCCGACGATTATTATTTTCCGCCGGTTACGGGAACGTATCTCAGGCTTTCGAGGTTTATAATAAATATTGCGGCGCTCCTTCTGTCGCCGACGTTTCTTCTTTTGATAATGCATCCGTCGTATATACCGGACTGCCTTAAATTTATAATGATCGACGACCCGATAAATATACCTATAATAATCCAGCTTCTCATACTGGAGTTTGCGATAGACGGGCTAAGGCTCGCCTCGCTTAATACGCCTAATATGTTAAGTACGCCGTTAAGCGTAGTCGCAGGTATCGTGCTTGGGGATTTTACCGTAAGTTCGGGCTGGTTTAACGCGGAAATAATGCTGTATATGGCGTTTGTTGCGGTAGCAAATTATACGCAGGTCAATTTTGAGCTTGGCTATGCGCTTAAGTTCTTAAGGATCATTACTCTTATAGCCACTTCATTATTTGGGATATACGGATATATAGGAGGCATCCTTCTTGCGGTCGCGGGCCTTGTGTTTAACAAGACGTTCAAAGGCAGAAGCTATCTGTATCCGCTCGTGCCGTTTAACGCGCGTCATCTTGCAAGGAGATTTTTCAGGGTGAGCCTGCCCCATAGCGAGAAACAGTAATTGACATCTAATGTAAAGTAATTATATAATAAAGCTTGTAATAAAATATACTTGAGAGGGGAAGGCTGTTATGAAGGGTATGATAAAGAAATTTATCTGTATTGCGCTTGCTTTCGGGCTTGTATTTACGGGCGCATCATCCGATGTTATGCGCGCGGCAAAGAAAGCGGGCATTAAGAACAAAAATATTACGATGTCGGTTGGCGAGAAGAAAAAGATCGTCATAAAGAATAAGAAGAAAAAAGCGGTTTACAAATATGTTTCTTCACAAAAAGCAAAAGCGTCAGTGTCAAAGAGCGGTATTATTAAGGCTAAGAAAGCCGGAAAGGTTAATATTACCGTGAAAGAGGTATATAAGAAAAAAACAACAAAACTTGGAAAAGTGAAAGTTACCATTAAGCCGAGCGAGGCAGAGGCAACCCTGCCGCCTCAGCAGACGAACGCTCCTTTATCCGGTCCGCAGCCGGATGTTACAAAGCAGCCGGATGCAACTAAAGCTCCGGATCCTACGGCGGAGCCTGCAGATGAAATGGAACCTATCGCGCAGTATCTGGGCGATGAGAATTATGAAAGTTATCCGGTACCGGATGGGTTTGATGCAAAGATCCCTGAGAATGAAGGCGTACTGGAAGATATTACTTATGACTCCACGGTGATAAAAGACGGCGCCGTAGTACAGCGCAAAGCTAAGGTAGCGCTTCCTAAGGGCTACACGGAAGATAAAAAATATCCGGTAGTATACCTTTGCCACGGCATAGGAGGAAACGAGGGGTCGCTTCCGGCTGATAACGTACAGAATGTAATATGGAACGCGATCGCAAACGGCGACGCCGAAGAGATGATAGCGGTATTCCCAAGCTGCTGCGCCAATGAAGCAAACGGACAGGGTTCGGATCCTTTCTTTAGCGTCGAGCATTATAAAGGATACAACAATTTCCTGAACGATCTGCAGGAGTGCCTTATGCCATATATTAACGAGAATTATTCAACGCTTACGGAACGTGAGTATACGGCGATAGGCGGATTCTCAATGGGAGGCAGAGTAACGCTCCATTTGGGATTTGCGCTTCAGGATACGTTCAGATATATCGGCGCATTCTGTCCCGCTCCGGGAATCTTTGACTTTACGGATAACGGAGTAACCGATACGGGGCTGTTTACAAAGGAAACGTTTACCCTGCAGGACAAATATATGGATGATACGCTTGTAATGATAGTAAAGGGCGGAAATGACAGCGTTGTTAAGCAGTTCCCTATGGAGTACCATGAGGCGTTAAAAGAAAACGGCGTGCCGCATATATTCTATGAAGTGCCGGGCGGCGGACATGACGGCGGGGTATACAAACCGGGAATGTATAATTTCTTCATGAGGATATTCCATAAGAAGGCGTCAAATTAAATATCTGATATTAACGTAGTGACAAATGATATGGACTGCTGCATTAAGAGATTGATGTAGCAGTTCTTTACTGAAAGGGGATAATATGTATATAATAGTCGGTCTTGGAAATCCGGGCAGGGAGTACGCGGGGACAAGGCATAATGTCGGTTTTAACGTGGTGACGAGGATAGCGGATGATAATAACATTCAGATGAATGATAAGGAACATAAGGCGATATGCGGGAAAGGTTTTATATGCGGAAACAAAGCGCTGCTTGCAATGCCGCAGACATATATGAACCTAAGCGGCGAAAGCATACGAAGCCTTGTGAATTATTATAAGATAGATCCGGAAAGCGAGCTTATGGTCATCTATGACGACGTCAGCATGGATATAGGCAGGATACGTATGCGAAGGAGCGGCAGCGCGGGAGGACATAACGGGATAAAAAATATAATTGCGGAACTTGGGACGGACAGATTTCCGAGGATGAAGATAGGCGTGGGTAAGAAACCGGAAAAATGGGATCTTAAGGATTATGTTCTCGGAAGATTTTCGGATGAAGAGAATGAACAGATGAGAACCATGCTCGCAAAGGGAAGCGAAGCATGCAGGGATTATATTTTGTATGGAATAGATGAAGCCATGAACAGACATAACAATTAACGGGAGATTATTATTGAAAGCGTTAACGGAACCATTAAATGAACTTTCGGAATTCAGGGAAGCAAGGGAAGGCGTTGCGCGCGGCAGGACGCCCGTGTTCATATCCGGATGCGTGGATACGCAGAAATGCCATTTGATAAGCGGCCTGGGCGAAGGATATAAGTATAAAGTGATCATAACTTACAGTGAAGCGAAGGCACGCGAGCTTTATGATGATATGAAGCTGTACGGCATGCCTGTTTTTTGGTACCCTTCAAAGGATATAATATTTTACAGCGCAGACGTTCACGGACATACGATAGTAAAAGAGCGTATGCAGGTGATGAAGCAGATCCTTTCGAAAAGCCCCGCGGTTATCATTACTACGCTTGACTGCGGAATGGAGCACTGTGTCCCCGGGACGTGTTATGAAAAACAGGTAATAAAGTTTGCCGTGGACGGATGCATTGACCTTGCGGAGCTTAGAAAAGAGCTTTCGGCTCTTGGATATGAGAATACCACGCAGGTTGAGATGCCGGGGCAGTTTTCGATAAGGGGCGGGATCGCGGATATATACCCTCTTACCGAGGAAGTCCCGTACAGGATAGAACTCTGGGGAGATACGATAAACAGTATCCACGCTTTTGACGTGGACAGCCAGAGATCGATAGATTCCGTCAGCGAATTTACGCTGTATTCGGCTACAGAGATAATGGCAGATGAGGACAGGATATTAAAAGGGCTTGCAAAGATCGGCGATGAGATTAAGAAGTATGAAGCAAAATTTATGAAGGAGCGCAATACGCAGGCGGCGGGGAACCTTCGTAAATCGTTTGAGCAGCTTAAAGAAAATATTGAATATTATAAGGGAATGGCGGGACTTGAAAGTTACCTGCGCTATTTTTATGATGAAACGGAATCGTTTTATGAATATTTTGACGAAGATGAAACGATATTTTTTATAGATGAGCCTAATATGACTTACGAACATGGCTCGGCGGTGTTCCTTGAATTTTCCGAGAGCATGAAAAACAGGCTGGAAAAGGGATATATAATACCGGGACAGATGGACGTGCTGTATCAGCCGGCGGAGATATTCGGCAAATTGGGAAGAAGAAGGACGGTCATGCTTTCGGCAATAGATACGCGGCCGAAACATATTGAATATGAGTCGGTCCATACATTGAGCGTGCAGTCGGTCCAGTCGTATAACGGCAAATTCGATATAATGGTAAAAGATCTTGAAAAATGGAAAAAGAACGGATACAGGATACTTGTGTTTTCGCCTTCAACCACAAGGGCGAAAAGGCTTAGCGAGAGCCTTAACGAGTACGGCATATCGGCATTTTACAGCGACAGAGAGGACAGGGTGCTTGATAAAGGGGAAATAATGACCGCCTACGGTTCTATACATAAAGGATTTTTTTATCCGCAGATACGTTTTGCGGTTATCACCGAGGCGGATATATTTGGCGGCAAAAAAACAAAGAAAAGGCGTAAACGCTACAGCGGCAAAGCGATACAGAGTTTTTCGGAGCTTAGCGCGGGGGATTATGTCGTACACGAAAACCACGGCCTTGGCATATACAGGGGCATTGAAAAGATCGAGGTAGACAAAATAATTAAGGATTATTTAAAGATTGAGTACGCAAAAGACGGGGTGCTGTATATCCCCGCAACAGGCCTTTCGGCGCTTCAGAAATATTCCGCATCGGCAGAGGCGGGAAAGAGGAAGCCGAAGCTAAATAAGCTTAACAGCAGGGAATGGTATAATACTAAAACGAGAGTGCGCTCGGAGATAAAAGATATAGCGAAAGACCTTGTGGAGCTGTATGCGAAAAGGCAGGAAAAGACAGGTTACCGCTACGGGGAAGATACGGTTTGGCAGAAAGAATTTGAAGAGATGTTCCCATATGAGGAGACGGAAGACCAGCTTGCGGCGATAGAAGATACCAAACGCGATATGCAGAGTACGAGGATCATGGACAGACTTATATGCGGCGACGTAGGTTACGGCAAAACAGAGATTGCCATAAGGGCGGCGTTTAAGGCTGTTTCCGAAGGAAAGCAGGTGGCGTATCTGGTTCCGACCACTATCCTTGCCCAGCAGCATTACAATACGTTTGTACAGAGGATGCAGGATTTCCCGGTGAATATCGCGATGCTTTCAAGATTCTGCACGCCGGCTGAGATAAAAAAGTCGCTTGAAAAGTTAAGGAAAGGGAACATTGACATTGTGATCGGCACGCATAGGCTGCTTTCAAAAGACGTGGCGTTTAAAGATCTGGGGCTTCTTATAATAGACGAAGAACAGCGTTTCGGCGTTGCCCACAAGGAAAAGATCAAGCAGATGAAAGACAGCATAGACGTCCTTACATTGTCCGCGACGCCTATTCCGCGGACGCTGCATATGAGCCTCGCGGGGATAAGGGATATGAGCGTGCTTGACGTGCCGCCTATGGACCGGCTGCCTGTACAGACATTTGTAATGGAACATAACGATGAGATCATACGCGAAGCCATAACGAGGGAGATCTCAAGGGGCGGCCAGGTATATTATGTGTATAACAGGGTCAATAACATAGACGTGATAACAAACATGGTTGCGAAACTTGTTCCGGAAGCAAACGTTACGTTTGCGCACGGGCAGATGAGTGAAAGAGTGCTTGAAAATATAATGTTTGACTTCATACACGGGGATATAGATGTGCTTGTATCCACTACGATCATTGAAACGGGACTGGATATAGCGAATGTAAATACGATAATTATCGACGAGGCAGACCGCATGGGGCTGTCGCAGCTTTACCAGCTCCGCGGGCGCGTAGGGCGTTCCAACAGGACGGCATATGCGTTTCTTATGTATAAAAGGGATAAGATGCTTAAAGAAGAAGCGGAAAAGAGGCTTGCGGCCATCAAGGAATTTACCGATCTGGGAAGCGGCTTTAAGATAGCCATGCGCGACTTGGAGATCAGAGGCGCGGGAAATATCCTGGGGGCGGAACAGCACGGTCATATCGAAGCCGTAGGATACGACCTTTACTGCAAGATGCTCAACGATGCCGTGGCGGCGCTTAAAGGTGAGAAAACAGAAGAAGAAACCGTATTTGAAACTTCTGTAGATATGGAGGTTGACGCATATATCCCTTCATCGTATATTAAAAGTGAATTCCATAAGCTTGAAATGTATAAAAGGATTGCCGATATAGAGAATGAAGACGAGATGTCCGACTGCCGCGATGAACTTATGGACCGTTTCGGGAAGTACCCGGATGCGGTGCAGAACCTTATGGAGATCGCGCTTATTAAATCAAAGGCCCATATGGTGTACGTTACGCAGGTGACGCACAAAAAGGATAAATCGAGCCTTAAGGCAAATAAGCCGCAGGATGTAATTACGTTCATGCTGTATGAGAACGCGCCGTTTGATATCAATAAGATCCCTTTGTTCCTTGAGGGCGAAAGCAAAAGGCTTAAGTTTGAGGCTGAAGGCAGGCCGAGATTTGTATACAGGCTTAAGGACGGCGAGGATTTGTTTGAAATAATCCGCAGACTGCTTGATAAAATGAAAATTTTAATTATGGGAGATGATACAACAATATGAAAAGCAGATTGAAGATACTCGGAATAATATGCCTGGCGGCGGCAGTCACGGTATGCGGCGGCTGTAAGAAAGGCAGCAGCAATACGGCGGCAGGAAGCGCAGAGGCAGACAGAAGGGCAGAAAAAGCGGAAAAGGTTGAAAAAAAGACCCTTGCGCCCGGTTCGGCCGTTATCGCTGTTGGCGATGAAACGGTGGAGTACAGGGAGTTTATGGCATATATGTACATGTTAAAAAACAGGTATCAGAATTCAATAGATGAAAATATCTGGTCTTATACTTTTTCCGGAGGGAGAAGTTTTGAATATATGGCTAAAGAAGAAACGGTAAACCTTATTACCGAACTTAAAGTTATATCAAAAGAGGCAAAAGATATCGGCATAGAACTTAGCGCCGATGAGCAGGAAGATATAAAGAGATATGCGCAGACGGTATTTGAAGCCATGCCTGAGGAAGAAAGCTTAAAATATGATATTGACGCGGAACTTTTAGCAGATATATATATGGAAAACGATATTGCAAATAAGGTATACGATTCGTGCATAAGCGAGGTGGATACCAATATAAGCGAGGATAGCGTAAAGCAGATAACAGTGCAGTATCTGTATAAGAACGCGGCTAACGCAAACGAAAACAGTATGGAAAAGATAAGAAAATCGGCTGCAAAAAGCGAGGATTTCCAGTCGTTTGCGGAGAAGGAAACCGAAGCGGACAAGACAGAGCTCACATTCGGCAGGGGAGATATGAGCGATGAGTTTACGAATGCGGCGTTTGCCCTTACGGCAGGACAGACAAGCGGGGTTGTCGCCGCCGACGGCGGATATTATATAATATACTGCGTAAGCGATTATAACGAAGATATGACAAAGCAGAAGAAAGAAGAGATGATCGCGGCAGAACAAAAGAAAATATTTGAAGCCCGGTATGCGGACTGGGCGGCAGGTTATGAGGTGGAGATAAGCAACTTGATATTGTAAAGGAGGGATAATCATGGGGGAAAGAAAAAGCAGGGGAATACTTGCCATGATCATATTTGTACTTATAAGCATGGTAATTCCCGCAGGTATGCTTAAGGCAGACGAAAGCGGCGAAACGAAAACAGGCGGGGCATGCCTTCATTTTGATGCGTCAAAGGAACGCAGTACGGGCAAACTCCTGCATGGTTCAACAGGTTTTCTGTACGGAGTCAGCGAGCCGGGTGTCCCTTCGGCAAATCTGATACAGGCGATTTCGCCGAAAATACTTGTGCAGAAGGCAGCAGACGGAAGACAGCACCCGTCCGGGGACGCCTACAGGCTGACGCCGTTTCTGCGCGAGTGCGGCGTGGAAAATATCCAGGTGTATATACAGGATTATTACCTGGAATGGCCTTATGAATATAATGGGATAGACGATTACAGCGAAAAAGTAAAAATGGTTGTAAATAAAATGGTAAAAGGAAAAAGCAAAGAGGAATTATCCCATTACAGCTTTGTCCTTTTTAATGAACCGGATATGATCTGGTACGGAAATAATATCAGCGGGCTGTGCAGGGACTGGCTGAAAATATATAAGACGGTAAAAGATATCGACCCGGACTTAAAAGTTGCCGGG
Source organism: uncultured Lachnospiraceae bacterium (assembly GCA_947593975.1). Classification (GTDB taxonomy): domain Bacteria; phylum Bacillota; class Clostridia; order Lachnospirales; family Lachnospiraceae; genus V9D3004. Next base: position 23,136 of record CANQDW010000001.1, on the reverse strand, counting down.
CCTAATTATTCTCTTTACGACAGTAATGCCTATAAAACATTCTTTGAATTCTGCAGGCGCAATGAATGCCTGCCGGAATATATAACATGGCATGAGCTCCAGAAAGGCAGGCTCGGAAGCTTTGCCGCAAGGTGCGCCGAGGTAAAAGATTATATCAATACATATTATGCCGGTTCGGGAATCGAGCCCGATATATTTATAAATGAAACGGTCAATTTCTCAGACCTTGGCAATCCGGGCGCGCTTGTGGGCTGGCTGTCCGTATTTGAGGAACAGAACGTGTATGCGTCGCTTCCTTTCTGGGGACTTGCGAACAGCTTAAATGAGCTTGCGGCAGATACAAATAAACCAAACGGCGCATGGTGGGTATATAAGTGGTATGCCCAAATGAGCGGGGATAAAATGCCGCTTACCGCCGAGAACACCAAACCTTTCGGGGCATACGGGGGATTGTACGGACTCGCGAGCGCAGATGATGAAGCGAGGGTCGTATACAGTTTGTTTGGCGGACAGGCGGGTAATCAGACGGTAAGCATTGAGAATATATGTTCCGCGCAGACATTTAAAGATGCGAAAAGCGCTTACGTGAAGATTTACAGAACTAAATATACGGGGCAGCAGGGATTTGCGGATACGACCCCGCTGCAGTTTGAAGGAAATATTTCATTTACCGGAGACGATCTGGTATTTACCGTGCCTGACGCAGAACTGACCGATGCGTATTTTGCGGTTATCATGCCGGCAAAAGAAGGCGCAGATACAACGATCGCGGAGTATACGAAGAACTGGGAAAAAACGTACGAGGCGGAAAACGCACGGATGATCGGCGCCGCACAAAAGTATGAACAGACAGACGACGGCGCGCTTGCCCGTTCAAACCGTTATGACGCAGGCAATATGAATACGGAAAATGACGGAGTGGAATTTACCGTAAACGTGCCTTACAGCGGAAGATACAGGATGAATATTTATTATAGCAGCCAGGCGCCGCAGACAGACCCGCTTACGCTGGAATATGTGGATAGCGGGGGACAAAACAGAGCTGTAGGGGCGCTCAGCCGCCACACGCTGTCTGTAGACGGCGGCCCGAAGCGGGAAATAGTATATGATTCCACGGTAAAATGGGGATATTACAATTATAAGACAATATACGTGGATTTGTTCGCGGGAAGACATAATATATTATTGATGTATAAGGGCGATGACCAGAATATAAAAGAATTTGGTTCGATGCTGTGCGCAACGCTTGATAAGATCGATCTCGTCTATGAACCCGGCGAAGACGCGGTGATAACGGCAGGCGAAGAAGAATTCCTAAAAGAAAACGAGGAAACAGGCGGTTATGACTTTTATGTGTGCGCGCCGCGCGGCGGATATTATAAAGCAGCTGTTTTTGGGGAAGGCAATGTATCGATTTCAAGATATAAAGTAAATTACGCCAAAGACGCAAAAGCAGAGTCGGATATAAGTATAAGCCGGATAAAGCTTTTTGATATTAGCGCAGATGCAGAAAACGGGGGATATATATATCTTGCAGAGGGCATTAACCATCTGTATGCCGAGGGGGACGGCATAACCGGGATGACATTTACCGAGGATGTAAAAAAGACAGAAGAAGAGGTTGTCATAAAGGAAGCTGAAGACTGCGAATTGTCAGGGACTCAAAAAGATGACGGCTATGATTATCTTTTTGGCAGCGCGGCGGCGCCGGAAGTGATTGAAACAAAGTACGCGTCGAAAGAAAAGGCGGTAGAAGGGTTCAGGGGCGGCTCGGATAATAAGCTTGTATTTAATGTGGATGTACCGAAAGCGGGCGATTATGTGCTTTTAATAAGGTATTCCAATAATGAACCTGCCCCGGTCATGACAACGCAGTACGGAGAGTATTACGTACATCCGTATAATACGGACCTTGTGGAAAGGTACGCGCAGGTTAGGGTTAATGAAGACGCCCCTCAGACGGTATATTGCAGAAATACTTTATGCTGGGATACTTATAAAGATACGGTGATAGATGTCGTATTAAAAGAGGGAACAAATACAATAACCGTATCAAATGACAACTCATATAAATTCAGCTCGCTGCAGGATGATTTTACACCGCGGTTTGATAATTTTGAAATTGCTCCGGCAAAGATATATGAAGAAGAACCGGCTGTGACAGAAAAACCTGATGTAACGGATAAGCCGGCGGCAACGGAAAAACCTGAGGAAACAGAAACACCGGCAGCAACGGAAAAACCGGCGGCAGCGGATAAGCCCGGCGCAGCAGATAAACCGGAAGCAGCGGACAGTCCTGATACAGCGGATAATCCGAAAGCAACTGACAGACCGGATGTTTTGGGAAACCCTGTTTCGGATACCGGCAATGTTATATCAGATGTAGGCGCAAGTAAAAGACCGGGCAGGGTAAAGATCTTAAAAGTAAAATTGACTAAAAAGAAGATACTTACCGTAAAATGGAAAAAAGACGCCGCGGCAGACGGTTACGAGCTGCAGTATGCGTTAAAGAAGAAATTAAGAGGAAAGGTAAAGACCGTCGGCATAAAGAAAGGCCAAACAGCAAAAATAAAGATAAAGAAATTGAAAGCCGGCAGAAAATATTATATAAGGATGCGGGCATATAAGGCAGCCGGCAAAGGGAAGGTATACGGCAAATGGAGCAAAATCACCACATGCCGGCAAAGGGGTTAAAACTGCCGTATATATTGCTTTGAGGCGGTTTAAATGATATAATTAATTGAAAAATGCAGTAAAAACAAATGTATTAGGAGGTATTACATGTCAAATTATTTTAATCCCGAAATTGAAACTATGGCTGTGGAGGATATTAAAAAACTCCAAAGCGAGAGGCTGGTTGAGCAGGTAAAGCATGTATATGATAACGTGGAATTTTACCGCGGCAAAATGGATGAAGCAGGCATAAAACCTGAAGATATCCATGGAATTGAGGACTTACATAAGCTTCCGTTTATTAATAAGGACGATCTGCGTGACCAGTATCCGTACGGGCTTCTTGGGGTTCCGCTCTCGGAGTGCGTGCGCATACAGTCAACAAGCGGAACTACCGGACGCCGTGTAGTCGCATTTTATACGCAGGACGATATTGATATATGGGATACATGCTGCGCAAGGGCGATTGTAGCGGCAGGCGGAACGAAAGACGACGTTGTGCATGTGTGTTATGGCTATGGACTGTTTACAGGAGGACCGGGACTTAACGGCGGTTCACATATGGTTGGTTCTCTTACGCTTCCGATGTCATCTGGCAATACTGACAGGCAGATTCAGTTTATGACGGATCTGGGTTCGACTATTCTTTGCTGTACGCCGTCTTATGCGGCATTTCTGGGGGAGAGCATTAAGGAGAAGGGCGTTAAGGACCAGATTAAACTTAAGGCAGGTATATTCGGCGCAGAGGCATGGACTGAGGAAATGCGCCACAATATTGAAGAATCGCTTGGGATAAAGGCTTATGATATATACGGACTTACCGAGATCAGCGGTCCCGGCGTATCTTTTGAATGCAGCGAGCAGCGCGGCATGCATATTAATGAAGATCACTTTATAGCTGAGATTATAGATCCTAATACGGGTGAAGTGCTTCCGGAAGGCGAAAAAGGCGAACTTGTATTTACATGTATAACTAAGAAAGCTTTTCCGCTGCTTCGTTACCGTACGCGTGATATATGCGTGCTTTCGCGCAAGAAATGTTCATGCGGCCGTACGCATATAAGGATGAGTAAACCGCTCGGACGAAGCGACGATATGATGGTTGTTAAAGGGGTAAACGTATTCCCTTCGCAGATAGAGACAGTTCTTCTTAACAATGGTTATGAAGCAAATTATCAGCTTGTTGTAGACAGGGTAAATAACAGCGATACGATTTCCTGTGATGTAGAGTGGATACCTGAAAATCCGCCGGCAGATGATGCCGACAAGGCGGGCAGGGAAAAGAAGCTTGTTTCTTCCCTGAAGTCAATGCTTGGAATCGGAGTAGAGGTTCATCTTGTTGAGCCAAAGACCATACCGAGAAGCGAGGGCAAGGCTGTCAGGGTTATTGATAAGAGGAATCTGTTTGAAGAGAGTAAGATTGGGAAATAAGGGAGAATCCATTATAACCATAAGTGTATACCCATTTCTGAGCGGGTATCAATATTATACGGATGAGCGGCGTTTGAATTTCAGATGCCTCTCATCCGTTTCTTTGCTTTAATACACCTCATAAGCTCTTTTTTTCGCTTTTTTAATCGGCATATAATTAGTTTCCCCAAACTTTAGCTATATAAACAGGCGCAAAAATATAAGTGTTATGATAATTTTACATTATTATTTTAATTATGTTAAATATTTTTGTGAAACTGTGAACCTTAAAATGTAAATAGGTGTTGACGATGACGGTATAATCGTGATATTCTGTGGCTATGGGTGAGATAATTCAGCCTTTCGGGGTATGGCGTAGCTTGGTAGCGCGCACGGCTGGGGGCCGTGAGGTCGCAGGTTCAAATCCTGTTGCCCCGATTTGTTTTAAAAATATACAAGATCGTCTTCAGGACGTTCTCCTGTGGTAATATCAGTCAGATATAATACCGGTCCCAGATCATGATAATCCCGTACATATTCAACTTTAACATCCGCAGTGATATTGATCCACTGACGTTCAGGCAGGTCTATATCGCTCTTTGTATGACATACAAGGCCAAGATATGCTATATCATCGGCGCAGCAGGTCATTGCAAATCTGCCCGGTACGAATTTATCCATCGAATAACTTGACGGCCTGAAGAACAGGCAATTATAGTTTACGGTCTTTCCTGCGTATTTATTAGGATTCTCCATGGCGTCCATATACCATATGCCATAGTCGTCGTCTTCTATATTGATAACGGGCGCGTCTATGTCAAAAGGAAGCTGCTCCGGTACGTTTTCGGCGGTTATTCCGTCAACCCAGTCGTATACGACCTGGGCTTTTTTATTAAATACCTTTATGCTTCGGCGAAGTTCATTCCTTTTTGTTGTCGCGTCGCATCGGTTGAATATGACCATATCAGACAGGGCAAGCTGGTTTATGAGCATGCTGCGCATATTATTCCAGTACATATTAAAAGTTGTATAATCTATGGTAGATATGACCTGTGTAAGCACCCAGTTTTCAGGATAGATTTCTTCCATAATTGAATCCGTGTTCCACATGCCGTTATACTCTATGAGAACACGGCGCGGTTTGTGCGCCGTATTCCAGTTCTTAAGAAGCCCCGGGGTAAGATCGGATTCATTTTCAACAAATTCAACATATACGTTGGAGTTTTGCAGATCATTCACATTATATTCAATCTCGCCTTCTTCACATGCGATTATAAGCGTACGCTCACCGGTTGCAAAATAGTCCTGGCTTAGCGTATCAAGTATGAAAGAAGTTTTACCGCTTTCAAGGAAACCGGTAAATAAAAATACAGGAATTTCCCGATGAAACATAATACTCTCCTTTATATCAGCCTAAAAACAGTTCTGTAAGTTTGTCTTCGTTAATATTAGTACCTATAACGCATAATTTTCCGGTATAATCCGCAGCGCCTTCGCGGATCTCATATTCGCCCGGCGTCAGGTCAAAGTGCAGCCATACGGAACCTTCGCTCTGAACCATGCCCTTTGCGCGTAATATGAAACCATAGTCGTTTGTTTCAGACAATTTTGAAAGTATGGCGGTAAGGGTTTCTTTTGAAAATACTTTCGGAGTTTCTTTTCCCCAGCTTGTAAATACATCGTCAGCATGATGATGTCCGTGTTCATGATGATGACCGCAGTGTTCATGGTCGTGATCATGCTCGTGATGACCGCAGTGTTCATGGTCGTGATCATGCTCATGATGATCGCAATGCTCATGTTCATGGTGGTGCCCGTCATGTTCGTGATGATGCTCACAGTGTTCATGATCGTGCTCATGTTCGTGGTCATGTATAACTTCCTCAATAAGGTTGTCCAAAACGTTAGTATGCTCCATTGCGCCAAGGATAACTTTGGCGTCGGTTTCTTCCCATGGAGTGGTAACTATAGCAGCGTTTGGATTCAGCTGTCTTATCCTGTCCGCGCAGTCCCGGATTTTATCTTCTGAAGTACTTTGTGTACGGCTTAAGATTACGCAGCCGGCGCTCTCAATCTGATTATTGAAGAATTCTCCGAAATTCTTCATATACATCTTTGCTTTACCGCAGTCAACCACAGTTACTGCGCTGTTTAAATCGATATCCGCAGATTTTTTAACATCAAGCACGGCTTTGATCACATCAGACAGTTTGCCTACGCCTGACGGCTCGATAATGATACGGTCGGGCGCATATTTATCGATCACTTCTTTTAATGCAGTGCCAAAATCGCCGACAAGCGAGCAGCATATACAGCCGGAATTCATTTCCGTGATTTCAATACCTGCGTCTTTTAAAAAGCCTCCGTCTATACCTATTTCGCCAAATTCATTTTCAATTAAGACGATCTGTTCTCCGCGGAGCGCTTCGCTTATAAGTTTCTTAATAAGGGTAGTTTTACCGGCTCCCAAAAAGCCTGATACAATATCTATTTTTGCCATTTTACTGCCTCCCAAATCTTAGTATTTATTAGTATATACCTCTTATTTTTAATGTCAAGCCAAATAAATCGCGAGATTGAGATAGGCTGCAAATGTAAGCCATATAAGATAAGGGACCTGGAGTTTGGCGGCGATTGGGCTTACAGCATAAAATGTTTGTATCATTTTGAATACGGCAGCCCAGAGAAGTATAAGTATTATCAGGGCAAAAAGATAGTTCTGCATATTAAAAAATACAAGCGGCCATATAAAATTAAGAACGAGCTGTAAGGCATATATGGTTAAAGCGCCCTGACGGTACGGGGAATCGGAAACATAAATTAAATATGAGCTTATTCCCATAAGAATGTACAGGACAGTCCATACAATCGGAAAAAGCCAGCCCGGAGGGGCGAAAAGAGGCTTAGGGGCCGCAGCATACAAAGGTATAAAATCCCTGATTAAAAATGCCGCCAGCGCGCCTACGGCTAACGGGACGGCTATGCAGATAATAAAGGTTTTAATATTGATCTTCATTGATAATACCACGCTAAAAAGATAGTTATCTATATTTTATGATATAAAGAAATATATATGCATATTAAACGCCATTGACAAACGGTCGGTATACCGATATGATATATAAATAAAAGAAAGGGTGTTGCAAATGAACCTGCAGGAATATATTGACAGCAGAAATATCACAAAATATCACCTGTCACAAATAAGCGGCGTCCCAAAAACAACTGTTATGGATATTTGTTCAGGCAAAAGCTCTTTGCAGAAGTGTTCTGCCCGTACAGTACAGCTGCTCGCAAAGGCTCTTGATTGTACAATGGAATATATTATGTCTTTGGATGAGGCGGATACAGAGTACGATAAAGAAACGGGACTGCCCAAAAATAAAAAATATCTTGAGTGCGGATTGCCGCCATATTTGCAATCTTCCCTGGAAAATATGAAGGCATCGTGGAAAATTATAGACAGCGGCAAAAAGGATTACCATTGGGATATGTGCTGGGATGAATTAAATGCGGATATTAATTCTGCCGAAGTTGAGCAGGAGATATCCGCAGAACAGGCCTGGTATTTGCGCGAAAATTATTTAAGAATGAAACGAGGTGATTAGCCTGTGATTGATTTTACGAACTGCCCTATTCGAAATAAAACATATGCGGGAGCCAATGGCAGTAAGATTTCCGTACTGTATAACGGTGAATTGTATATGTTGAAGTTCCCCGCCGTTGCTGCCATTAACAAGCAAATGAGTTATGCAAACAGCTGCATATCGGAATATCTGGGATGTCATATATTTGAAAGCATTGGTATTTTGGTTCAAGAGACTTTGCTTGGGACTTATACAAAAAACGGCAGGCAAAAAATTGTTGTAGCTTGTAAAGATTTTACAGCCGGCGGACTTGTACTTCAGGACTTCGCTTCATTGAAGAATACGATTATTGATTCCGCTCATAACGGTTACGGCACAGAGCTGAGCGATATTGTAAAAACTTTAGAAGAACAGACGGCCACGGATCCTCAAAAGCTGACCGAATGGTTTTGGGATATGTTTATCGTCGATGCTTTAATTGGAAACTGGGACAGACACAACGGAAATTGGGGGTTTCTTTATAACATGGTTACAGACGAAATCTTCCTCGCGCCTATTTACGATTGCGGCAGTTGTTTGTTTCCCCAGGCTGATGAGGAAATTATGCAAAAAACGTTGGATGATCCTGCCGAACGCAAAAGCCGCATCTTTGAAAGACCGCTTTCCGGCATAAAGATTAACGGACAGAAAATTCAGTATTTTAAGTTTATTTCCTCATTGGAGAATGAGGACTGCAATAAGGCGCTGAAACGGATACTGCCAAAGATTGATATGGAAAAGATTTATAAAATTGCAGACGAAACACCATTTATTTCCGATTTACAGAAGGAATTTTATAAAACGATGCTTCGCGAACGTAAGGAGCGAATATTAGACTTTTCTTATCAAAAGCTCTGTAAGAGATCCGGATTACCCAAATGACTAATAAGGAGCAGAAAATATGAAATTCAAATCTATTAAAAAAATCCACGAAGGTGAATTTATCACACGATATGATGTGACCTATGAAACGATCGACAACAAAGAAAAAGTCTATGAAATGATAAGCCGCAACAAGAACATAACCGATTATGAATCGTTATCGGAAAATAAAGAAGACGCGGTAGTCCTCATAATGCATGACCGAACCGGCGAAAAGATACTCCTTAACAGGGAGTTCCGCATGGCAGTCGGAAAGCCGATATATAATTTCCCGGCGGGACTTATCGATAAAGGTGAAAATGTGTTCCAGAGCGCAAAAAGAGAGCTGAAAGAAGAAACCGGGCTTGACCTTGTAAGCGTGGACCATGTACTGTTTGACAGTTACAGCGCGGTAGGTTTCAGCAACGAAAAGAATAAGTGCATAATCGGAGTCGCCGAAGGAGAATTTGCGGAAAGTTCGTCAACATTTGAAGAGATAGAAGCGGCATGGTACACAAAAGCAGAGGTGAGAGAACTGCTGAAAGACAAATATTTTGCAGCAAGAACCCAGACCTATTGCTATATGTGGTCACGCCTGTAGGATCTTCTCCTTTAGAAGCGGATCAAAGACGCCGCTTTTGATCATTGCTATTTCGTATTTGTACGGGGCGAAAGACTTTTTGCTGTCGTCGGGCGAAGGCACATAAGGCGTTTCAAGGATTTTCGGTATATTTTCAAACGGCGCATAATTTATTATACGCATAAGGGCGTCAAAACCAATAGTCCCGAAACCGATATTTTCATGACGGTCCTTGTGCGCGCTGCGTTCATTTTTACTGTCGTTTACATGCACAACGGCGACATTTTTAAGGCCGATAACGGAATCAATCTCTGCCATGACGTCATCCAGCCGGTTTACGATATCATAGCCCGCATCATTTACATGGCAGGTGTCGAAGCATATTCTTAATTTGTCGTTGTATTTTACGCCGTCATATATTTTCGCGAGTTCTTCAAACGAACGTCCTATCTCGCTTCCTTTGCCGGCCATCGTTTCAAGCGCGATATTGACGGGGGTATCGGCAGTAAGCACGCTGTTAAGGCCGGATATTATTTTTTTAAGGCCTGCGTCAAAACCTTCGCCTACATGTGAGCCGGGATGGAGTATAAGGGTATCGCTTCCCATTGCCGCGGTACGCGAAAGCTCTATTTCAAGAAATTCTACTGCAAGTTTATAAGTATCGGCGTTAACGGGGTTGCCAAGATTGATAATATACGGCGCGTGTACGACGAATGTCTCTATGCCGCCTTCTTTCATAAGCTCGTGCGCTTTTTCAATATTGAGGTCCTTAAGTGATTTCCTGCGCGTATTCTGAGGAGCCCCGGTATATACCATGAATGTATTGGCGCCGTAAGACAGGGCTTCTTTGACCGAACCGGCAAACATATCCTTTCCGCTCATTCCGACATGTGAACCAAGTAACATATTAAAACCTCCCGGAGAGTATTTGTACATCTGAACACAGTATACCATTATGGATACCGCGCCGCAAGAAAAAAAGCATGTTAGCAGATATGCGGATTATATGTTACAATAACAGGCATATAAGAAATTACCGTAAGAGGTGACGCCGTGAAATATAATGATACGTTGTTTGAAAAACTTAAAGAGCATGACAAAAGCGGCATGGAGCCGTTTCACATGCCGGGACATAAAAGAAATAAAGAAAAAGCGCCTGATATCGATCCGTATGCCATTGACATAACCGAGATAGATGGTTTTGACGATCTGCACCACCCGACGGGATGCATAGCGTATGCGCAAAAGAGGGCGGCAGAAATATACGGTTCAAAGAAAACATATTTTCTTATAAACGGCTGTACCGGGGGAATACTTGCCGCGGTATCCGCGTGCACCGCAAAAGCAGATAAGATCCTTCTTGCGAGGAATTCGCATAAATCCGCATATAATGCAGTGCTTATAAACAGGCTTAAACCGCTGTATGTATGGCCCGATGAAGATGGAGCCGTTACGAGGGAAAGCGTTGAGGATATGCTGAAAAAAAACGAGGATATCTCCTGCGTATTTATAACGTCGCCTACATACGAAGGGGTCGTATCGGATATCAGGGGGATAGCGGAAGCGGTCCATTCGTACGGAAAGCCGCTTATCGTAGATGAGGCGCACGGGGCGCACATGAGATTTTCCGATATATTCCCGGAAAGCGCGGCAGAGTGCGGCGCGGATATAGTCATTCACGGGATACATAAAACGCTCCCTTCGCTTACACAGACTGCGCTCCTTCATGTAAACGGAGATATCGCGGATATAAAAATGCTCGAAAAATATCTGGCGGCATATCAAAGCAGCAGCCCGTCTTATGTCCTTATGGGAGCCGCCGATCACTGCATGTCGTATATCGAACATGCCGGGAAGCGGGATTTTGCCGTATATGAAGAAAATCTCAGGTATATATACGACAAACTTGCCTCATTAAAAAACCTTTACGTACTTCCGTATGGAAAAACGCGGGATGCGTCAAAGATCGTGGTGCGCACTGAAAGGGCGGGAATAAACGGCAGGGAGTGTTACAGGCTTTTGCGGGAAAAATATAATATACAGCCCGAAATGTCAGCGCCTCAGCATGTGATCCTTATGACGGGGGTGTGGGATGCCAGAAAATCATATGAAAAGCTGCTGTATGCGTTAAAAGACATAGACGATAACTGCGGTAAGGGCAAAGAAGAAAAAATGCCAAAGGCGGACAGATGCGAATATGTCATCACGCCTTATGAGGCGTCGGTATCAGAGACGGAGGATATAGAACTTTTTCTTGCGGAAGGAAGAGTATCGGCAGAAATGATATATGTGTATCCACCCGGAGTACCGTTTGCCGCGGCAGGGGAGCGGATATCGGGCAGCATGATAAAGCTGCTGCAGTCGTATCCGAAATACGGCTGTGAACTTCACGGAATGGCGGACGAACAGGGCAGGAAAATCAGGGTATGCAAAAATGTTTAAAATACCTGAAATATATGTTATTATATAAAGGAATATACTGAGAGGGATATTATGATATACATTATAATGGGAAAAAGCGCAACGGGTAAAGACACTATATTTGCGCAGCTTATCAAGGATAAAGAACTTAATCTTACACGTATAATTCCTTACACGACAAGACCTGTAAGAGCCGGGGAGACCGACGGCGAAGAGTACCACTTTGTAGACGCTGCCCAGCTTGAAAAATATATAAGTGAAGGAAAAGTTATTGAAAGACGGCAGTATAATACTGTTCACGGGATATGGAACTATTTTACCGTAGATGATAATGAATATACAAAAACCGGACGGGATTTCATTATGATAACGACGTTGGAAGCGTTTAATAAGCTGAAGGAATATTATGGCGCGGAATGTGTGGCCCCTGTATACATCGAAGCAGATGATCGTGAGAGATTAAGGCGCGCGATAGACAGGGAGAGCAGGCAGAAGCAGCCGAGTTATGAAGAAGTATGCAGAAGGTATATTGCGGACGAGCATGATTTTTCGGAGGAGAACCTTGTGTCCGCAGGCATAGAAAAACGGTATCGAAATGATGATATTGAAGATTGTATCAAAGCTATAAAACAGGATATTCATAAAGGCAGAAATTAGTAATACTGAATTGATATATTTATGATATAATTGATTTGTAAATATTCAGAGGAGAAACAGCATTATGGGAAATGAACAGGTAGTCGGACAGGAGCAGATTAAAGAATTTATACAAAAGTCCGTACAGCAAAGCAAAGTGTCGCACGCGTATATTTTGTGCGGGGAACGCGGCAGCGGAAGAAACGCCCTTGCAAAACTGTTTGCAGCGGCCCTTCAGTGCAGCGCGGGCAATGACGAAAAAAAACCGTGCGGAAAGTGTAAGTCATGCAAGCAGATGGCAGGGGGGAACCAGCCGGATGTGATAATTGTGAACCATGAAAAAAAGGGGATAGGCGTTGACGAGATTCGCCGTCAGGTCAATAATTCAGTGCTTATAAAACCTTATGAGGGACCATATAAAGTGTATATAATACCTGACGCCGATAAAATGACCGCGCAGGCGCAGAACTCGCTTCTTAAGACGATAGAAGAACCGCCGGGATATGCGGTGCTGCTTCTTATAGCGGAGAATATAGACCTGTTCCTTCCGACCATTTTGTCAAGATGCGTTATCCTAAACCTTAAGCCGGTAAGCGAGACCGTAATAACGGAATATCTTATGAACACCCTAAAACTTCCCGATTATGCGGCGCACACATGCGCGGTATTTGCGCAGGGCAATATAGGGAAAGCCGTAAGATACGCATCCTGCGATGATTTTTCGCAGGTACTGAACGAGGTCCTGAAACTGCTTAAGAATATCGACACCAAAAGGATAGACGAGCTGTCGGCCATAATAAAGCGCATAAAGGATAACCAGTATGATATTAACGATTATCTTGACATTATGACGCTGTGGTATCGGGACGTCCTTTTGTATAAGGCGGTTAAAGATAACAATATGCTTATTTTCAGCGAGGAATCAAAGAGTATTGCAACAGATGCAAAACTCAGGAGTTACGGAAATCTGGAAGCATGTATAAAAGCTATAGATAAAGCGAAAATCAGGCTTAATGCAAATGTAAATTTTGATATAACCATTGAGCTTTTGCTTATTACTTTAAAGGAGATCTGGTAGAATGATTAGTGTTATAGGAGTACAGTTCAGGCGCGCCGGCAAAGTGTATTATTTTGCGCCGGGCGAGCTGGAGATCAAAAAAGGCGATCATGTTATCGTGGAAACGGCAAGAGGCGTGGAATATGGCCGTGTAGTGCTCGGCGTAAAGGAAATAGAAGAAGATAAGGTTGTGCAGCCCCTTAAGCCGGTTATAAGGACAGCAACTGCGGAAGACGCCGCAGTGGATGCAAAAAACAGGGAAAAAGAAAAAGAAGCGTTTGCCATATGCCTTGAAAAGATAAAACAGTTCGGGCTTGAAATGAAGCTTATCGACGCGGAATACACCTTTGATAACAATAAGGTGCTGTTTTATTTTACCGCAGACGGAAGGATTGATTTCAGGGAACTTGTTAAATCTCTTGCGGCAGTATTCCGCACAAGGATAGAGCTCAGGCAGATCGGCGTAAGGGACGAGACGAAGATCCTTGGAGGCATAGGCATATGCGGCAGGGAACTTTGCTGCCACAGTTTCCTTTCGGAATTCGCGCCGGTATCTATCAAAATGGCGAAAGAGCAGAACCTTTCACTGAACCCTACAAAGATATCAGGTATATGCGGAAGGCTCATGTGCTGCCTGAAAAATGAAGAGGAAGCATACGAGGAGCTTAATAAAACGCTCCCGAATGTCGGCGATATCGTAAGGACGGCAGACAATCTTAAAGGAGAAGTTGCCGGCGTAAGCGTGCTTAAGCAGAAAGTTAAAGTCATAGTCGAACTTGACGACGACGAGAAGGACGTCCGCGAATATCATGTCAGCGAGCTTAAGTTCCGCCAGAGGAAGCGAAAAGAAAAGGTAGATATTGACGATGAGTTAAAGCAGCTTGAAATGCTTGAAAAACAGGAAGGAAAATCCAAGCTAAATGAATAATATACTGCATGAGGGCGAGAGGCTTGACGATCTTGAAAGGAATAACTGCCATATCATACAGGACCCCGAGGGGTTCTGTTTCGGCATGGACGCAGTGCTTCTTTCAGGGTTTGCAAAAGTTAAGAAAAATGAAAATGTGCTGGACCTTGGCTGCGGAGGCGGGATCATCCCGATACTTTTGGAGGCAAAAACCCAAGGGCGCCATTTTACCGGGCTTGAGATCCAGGAAAAAAGCGCCGATATGGCGAGACGGAGCGTGATGTTTAACGGGCAGCAGGACAAGATCGATATAGTTACCGGAGATATAAAGCGCGCGTCGGACATATTTGGAAGATCGTCATTTGACGTAGTTGTCTCTAATCCCCCGTACATGACGGAGAACCACGGCATACTGAATCCGAACAGCGCAAGAGCCGTGGCGCGTCATGAGATACTATGTACACTTGAAGACGTGATACGTGAGGGAAGCATGGTGCTTAAGCCGAACGGAAGATTTTATATGGTGCACAGGCCTTTCAGGCTGGTTGACATAATAGAGCTGTTCGTCAGATATTCTATGGAACCAAAAGTACTTAAAATGGTCCATCCGTACGTTGATAAGGAGCCGGCAATGGTGCTTATCGAGGCGGTAAAAGGCGGAAAACGCAGGCTTACGGTTGAAAAGCCCGTGATAATATATGACGATGACGGTGAGTATACCGGAGAAATCCGTACTGTATACGGATATTGATAAGTTATAAAAGGAGCATTATTATGCCTGGTAAATTATATATATGCGCAACGCCGATAGGCAACCTCCGGGATATTACATACAGGGTTATCGATACGCTTAAAGAAGCGGATCTGATCGCGGCGGAGGATACGCGGCACAGTATGAAGCTTATGAGCCATTTTGACATACATACGCCGCTTACAAGCTACCATGAGCATAACAGGATAGAGAAAGCAGAACAGCTCGTGGATAAGATGCTTGGCGGAATAAATATCGCGCTGGTTACGGATGCGGGCACTCCGGCGGTATCAGATCCCGGCGAAGAGCTTGTAAGGCAGGCGGTAAGAGCGGGGATAGAGGTCGTATCGCTGCCGGGAGCATGCGCGTGTATTACGGCGCTTACGATGTCGGGGCTGTCTACGAGGAGATTTGCATTCGAGGCGTTTTTGCCGCAGACAAAAAAAGAACGCAGGAAGATCATTGAGGAATTAAAGACGGAAACGCGTACGATAGTCATGTACGAGGCACCGCACCGCCTTTTATCGACACTGCGCGAACTTGGCGCCGAACTTGGCGACAGAGTGATCACGATTTGCCGCGAGATGACAAAAAAGCATGAGGAAAATATATATACGACAATCAGCCGGGCGATAGATATGTATGCGGAATGCGAGCCGAAAGGAGAATATGTTCTCGTAGTAGAGGGACTTAAGAAAGAAGATATAGAGGATATGAACCGTAAAAAATACGGCGCCCTTTCGGTCAAAGAGCATATGGATATGTATATATCGGAAGGAATCGGTACGAAAGAAGCCATGAAACTTGTTGCAAAAGACAGGGGAGTGCCAAAAAGAGAGATATACAATACTTTGTTAAAAGAATAAAACCTCCGGGGAGCGCAGATCGTTTACGCCGGCCCGGAGGTTCTTTATATGCAAAAATCTAAAGTATTCCTGCAATAGACGCCATTTCTTCGATTGATTTTTTGGAGACGAGTTTTCCGTGATAGTCGATAAGGTCTTTGGTGTCTCCGGTAAAAATATCACAGGGCTCATATTTTCTTAAAATAATATTATCGTCTTCGATCAAGATTTCAAGAGGATCTCTTTCAGCAATACCGAGAATCCGTCTCATTTCCTTAGGAATAACGATTCTGCCAAGCGGGTCAAGGTTTCTAACAATACCGGTAGTTTTCATAGTTATGTTCCTCCTATCTGCAAATTAATGGTTTTAGTGTAGTTATTATAACATTTATGGAAAATTATGTCAATAAATAAATTAATTTGTTATTGTAATATTATGGTAATAATTTCATAAAATTAAAAAAAAGGCTTATTTATGCTTAACAAAATATGGGGCTTTCTGATCATCCTTGGAATATGCATAGCTGCGTTTAACGGACGTATCGGAGATGTAAGCACGGCGGTTATAGATTCGTCAAGGGAAGCTGTATCGCTTGGCATAACGATGCTTGGGGTCATGTCGCTTTGGACGGGGCTTATGAATATAGCAAAAAAAGCCGGTATAATAGATTCTCTCACGAGAGGCATGGGTCCGGTCCTGCGATTTTTGTTCCCCGATATACCTAAAGGGCATAAGGCCAATGAATACATAGCGTCGAACATGATAAGCAATATGCTTGGACTTGGCTGGGCGGCGACGCCGGCGGGACTTAAAGCGATGAAGGAGCTTAAGGAACTGAATAACCAAAGCAGCATAGCCAGTACCGATATGTGTACATTCCTTATAGTCAACATATCGTCGCTTCAGCTTATACCCGTAAATATAATCGCATACAGGACGCAGTACGGTTCGGTATCGCCGGCGGGCATTATCGGTATGGGTCTTATCGCGACTGCCGTATCTACTCTTTGCGGGGTTATATTTTCTGTCGCGGCAAGGAAATTTGCAAAGATGCGAAAGAAAGCTTCGTGTGGAAAAAAGGATGAAAAATGAATTTTTTGTATTATCTGTCAGACGGCATAATACCGTTTGTATTTATCATTATCGCGGGTTACGGGCTGTTAAATAAAATAAATATATTTGACGTGTTCATAGAAGGCGCAGCGGACGGGTTTAAGACGGTATATAAAATACTTCCCACGCTCATCGGGCTTATGGTTATGGTGGGGATACTGAGAGTATCCGGAAGCCTTGATTATCTTGCGTCGCTTATGAAGCCTGTAAGCAGGGTTACGGGATTTCCGTCGGAGCTTTTGCCTCTTGTGGCAGTAAAAATGTTTTCTTCCTCGGCAGCAGTGGGCCTCCTCATAGACATATATAAACAGATGGGCCCGGACAGCTACCTTGGGACGCTTGCTTCGGTAATAATGAGCTGTTCCGAGACGATATTTTATACAATGAGCATATATTTCGTCACGGTAAAAGTTACAAAGACGAGATACACGCTTATAGGCGCGTTATTCGCAACGGCGGCGGGTATAGCCGCAGCTATGGCCGTTGTTTAGTTATATGTGGATGTGACCGCGGCAAACATGCCCTTTTGTATTGCAAGGCATTTTTCTTTTGCGGCATACGCCTCAGATTCATTTTCAAATATGCCGAATACCGTAGGACCGCTTCCGCTCATAAGGGAAACATACGCGCCGCAGGAAAGCATCGTCTCTTTTATTGTGTTTATCACAGGATATGCGGGTATGGTCACGGTTTCAAGTATATTAGCGCAGAGAGAACCCATAAGGGGCAGGTTTTTATCATTCATCGCCGCGATTGTCGCATCTATGTCCGGATGTACGGTATCCTGCGTAAGCCGAAGGTTTTTATAAACATATGCGGTCGATACGTCCGCGGGCGGTTTTGCGATAAGAAGTATAACGTCCTCAAATGCGGGCAGCGGTGTAAGTATGTCGCCGATGCCTTCTGACAGGGCAGTGCCCTTCATAATGCAGTACGGTATGTCCGCGCCAAGCTGTACGCCGCGTTTCATAAGGTCGTTCATGCCGAGGTTAAGCTCAAATATATCGTTTAACGCAATAAGCGCGGCTGCGGCGTCTGCGCTTCCGCCTGCCATTCCGGCGGCAACGGGTATATTTTTCTCGAGGGATATATTCAGGGTTTCGGTTATATTAAATTCTTCCGTAAGCATATTTGCGGCTTTTAGGATAAGGTTGTTTTCGTCAAGGGGAACCGTGCTTTGCGGACACGTAAGCGTATGTTTATCGCCGTTTGCGATCTCAAATGTAAGTATGTCAAAAAGGTTTATTGTCTGCATGATCATTTTCAGGTCATGATAGCCGTCTTCTCTTTTTCGGATGACGTCAAGGCCTATGTTTATCTTTGCCGGGGCTTTAATTGTATAATTCATTTTACGACCTCCTTGGAAATACCGCTATTTTACCATATATCCGGGCAAGGTTCAATCTGCGGCTGTAAATATCGGATGTATATAAGGAAAAATTCTGTCAACAATTAAGATATCAGAATAATATATCAGGGAGATTGACAGAATGAAAAAAATATTTATAACGATCGCAGCAGCAGTGATTGCCATTGCATGCATTGCCGGAACAAAAAATAATACTTTAGTTGCGCTTGACAGCGGTATAGCGGATTCCGTGCTCAGGTTCCATATAATCGCGAACAGCGATACCGAAGAAGACCAGAAATTGAAACTGACCGTGCGGGATTCGGTTGCGGCCGCCGTTGCGGATGATATGAAAAAGCAGGGGATAGATTCCAAGGAAGAGGCGCAGAGATATGTAGAAAATAATATTGACAGATACACGAAAAAAGCCGAGCAGGTTATACTAAACGAAGGATATTCATATGAAATAAAAGGCAGCGTCGGAAAGAGCTGGTTTCCGGTAAAGATTTATGGAAATTACATATTTCCCGAGGGCGAATATGACGCGTTCAGGTTATGTATAGGAAAAGCGGAGGGGAAAAACTGGTGGTGCGTGCTTTTCCCGTCGCTGTGCATGGCAGACGAGGCGTATCAGGTAATGGAAGGGAGTGATATACAAAGCAAAAACGAGCCTTGCGGCGATGAAAATATTAAATTTAGGCTGCGTATTGTTGAATGGATACAAGATATGTGGTAAAATGACATAATATTTGACAGGAGGGGATTTTTTGAATAAAAAAGTTGTATGCGTTATATTTGGAGGAGAATCTTCAGAGCATGAGATTTCCTGTATATCAGGAACTACCGTGATAAATAATATAGACAGAAAATTGTATGATGTCATCATGATCGGAATCACAAAAGAGGGAAAATGGCTTTTGGTTGACGATGTATCAGAGATAACAGACGGAACATGGAGGGATAAAGATACTGCCGCAGTGCTGCTTCCGGATAAGTGCAGCAGGGGGATACTTATAAATGACGGAAAAAAAAGTTACATAAAACATGTGGACGCAGTATTTCCGGTACTGCACGGTTTGTATGGCGAAGACGGAACGATCCAGGGAATCCTTGAAATGGCTGGCATACCTTATGTAGGCTGCGGAGTGCTTGCGTCTTCGGCGGCAATGGATAAACTGTCCACTAAAAAGATTGTAGAATCACTGGGGATACGGCAGGCGGATTATGTACCGATAATGAAAGAAGAACTTGCTGATATGGACAAAGCCGCCGCTAAGGTTGAGGCAAAACTTGGATATCCCGTATTCGTAAAGCCTTCTAACACAGGTTCTTCAAGAGGGGTGTCAAAGGCTTCCGACAGAGACGGATTATGCGCCGCGATTAAAGAGGCGGCATTATACGACGTCCGCATACTTGTCGAGGAAATGATATGCGGAAGGGAGATAGAATGCGCGATACTGCAGGATGAGAGCGGGGTTAAGGCGTCAGGCGTAGGAGAGATTATTGCAGCGGCGGAGTTTTATGACTATGACGCCAAATATAATAACTCCGAATCAAAAACGGTGATCAACCCCGATCTTGCGGAAAGTACAGTGGAAGAGATAAGGAAAGATTCGGTAAGCATATTTAACGCGATTGACGGAGCAGGACTCTCAAGAGTTGATTTCTTTGTTGAGAACGGAAGCGGCGAAGTAGTGTTTAATGAGATCAATACTATGCCCGGATTTACCGAGATAAGCATGTATCCTATGTTGTGGGAGGCAAAGGGAATAGATAAGATGCAGCTGATAACTAAACTTATAGATTCGGCAAAATGCCGCATGTAGTTATTACGGTATTGCAGAAAAGAGGTTTGTATGAATAATTCACCGATAGGAATATTTGATTCGGGTATCGGAGGGCTTACCGTAGCCCGGGAGATCATGAGACAGCTCCCGGACGAAAGTACGGTATATTTCGGAGATACCGCGCGGGTTCCGTACGGAAGCAAATCCAGGGATACGATAATATCCTTTTCGAGACAGATCATGAAGTTTCTTATGACAAAGAACGTAAAAGCAATAGTTGTTGCGTGTAATACCGCGAGCGCATTTGCGCTGGATACGATCGCGAAAGAAACGGACATACCGGTTATCGGAGTTATTGAACCGGGAGCGAAGGCGGCAGCCGATACGACCATAAACAAACGGATAGGGGTTATCGCAACGGAAGGTACGATAAAGAGCAATACATATCCGAAGGTGATCAAATCCATCGATCCGGATATACAGGTGTTTTCAAAGGCGTGTCCTCTGTTTGTGCCGCTTGTGGAAGAGGGCTGGCAGTATGATTCCGTTACATATGAGATCGCGGACAGATATCTGTACGATATAATGTCTTATGATATAGATACGCTTGTGCTCGGATGCACCCATTATCCGCTTATACGGCGCACGATACAGAAAGTTGTCGGCGATAAGGTTACGCTCGTAAGCCCCGCGTATGAGACCGCGAAGGAACTTGAAAGGATACTTGCAGGAGAAGATATCCGCGCGCATGCAAACAAGGCGGAGCATCATTTTTATGTAAGCGACAGCGTGGAGAGATTCCGCAATTTCGCAGGGACAATACTTCCATGTGAGATAGGCCCGGTAGAATGTGTGAATATGGAACAATATAATTGATGAAAGGTATCGCAATGAACAAGGATGTAATAGTATCAATAAACGGCCTGCATAACGATGATAAGGAGCAGCCTGTTGAAGTTGTATCAAAAGGGCGGTTCTATCGCAGGGACGGAAAAACATATGTAAAATATGAACAGGTGGATGTATTTGATAATGTATCCAAGTGCATGATAATATATAGCGATAATTGTATCGAAGTAAGAAGAGACGGCGACGAGGGAAGAGTGCATATGCTGTTTGAACAGGGCAAAAACTGTCTTGCAGCATATGACATGCCTTACGGGCGGATGCTTATGGGCACGACGACGTCAAAGCTCAGTATAAATGAAAGTAAGGATATGATAGAGATACATATAGAATATACTCTGGACGTTAATTATATGTATCTGTCAGACTGCTGCGTGGACATACGGATCATGTCGGCAGAAACCTGCGCATAAACCGCATATAGGCGATTGTAAGCGCGGCAGCAGTTATTATCCAGCTTACGGGATATACCATCATAAGAGTGAAGAATGTCTGCGAGACTTTAAATATACTGTAAACCCATACGATGCGGACCCCGCATACACCTATAAAGGTGATTACTGCAGGAACTACTGAATATCCGTAACCTCTCATTGCTCCGGACATAACTTCCATAACCGCATTTACCACTTCGGCTGCAAGAATGAACCTGAGCCTGACTATTCCTATAGAAGCTATAGCAGGATCGCTGTTAAATAGTCCAAGGAGACTGGTTCCGAAAGCCAGCATGATAAGCGATGCGGCCGCGGTTATCCCGATATCCATTATCAGGCTTATACGCGCAACTTTTCGGCAGCGGCTGATATTTTCCGCGCCGTAATTCTGACCGACAAAAGTTGTACATGCCTGTCCGAAAGAATTGATCACATAATAAGCAAGGATCTCTATATTGAAAGCGGCTGAAGAAGCTGCCATTACATCCGCGCCAAGGCTGTTTACCGCCGACTGTATACACAGATTGGACAGGGAAAATACCATGCCTTGAAGTCCTGCGGGCAGTCCGATTTTTATCATTGATTTAAGAACGTTTGAATGAATCCTTATTTTAGAAACCGTAATTTTTATGTAATCGTTTCTGCGGCACAACAGAGTGAACAGCAGCAGCGCGCTGACAGCATTGGAGATTACCGTCGCAAGAGCTACGCCGTCCGCCGTCATTCCCACTATACATACGAAAAACAGATTCAGTATCACATTGATCGCGCCTGATATTACAAGGCATATAAGCGGTGTACGTGTATCGCCCTGACTTCGGAAGATTGCCGACTCAAAATTGTACAGAAAGATTACCGGAAGTCCGAGAAGATATATGCGCAGATACGCCAGAGCCATCGGAAATACTTCTTCAGGCACTGAAAGGAGACTCAGGATAAATGGAGCAACCAGTTCGCCAAGCAATGTAATGAACAGGCCGCCAAGGACAGAAAAAAGAACAGAAGTATGTACGGTTTTTGAGATTCCCTCTTTGTTATCCTGTCCGGTGAATCTGGATATGACAACATTGGCGCCAAGTGAAATGCCGACAAATCCGTTGACAAGCAATCCTATGACCGGGCTGTTGCTGCCTACGGCAGCCATTGCATTTTTGCCCGCAAACCGTCCCACAACCGCTACGTCTGCGGCATTAAATAATTGTTGCAGCATACCGGTAGCGGCAAGCGGAAGAGCAAATAAAAGCAGTTTGCCGGCAATGCCTCCGTGCAGCATATCCATATTTGAGCGTTTCATTTTACATGTCTTCTTTCTGTTATGATGTATTTATAAATAATAAATTAGAGTGTGACAGATGTCAAGGATAAGCAGAGAGTTACTTATGTATTTATAAACGCTTTTCAAATATTATTTAAGTAACTGCAAAAGTGTCTTTCGGTCACTGTCTGTGACACTTAACGCATCCATGGCCTGCTCTATTGATAAGCCTAATTGTTCCATAAGGCTTCTAATATTAGCACACAGCGTAGATATTCTTGTTTCTTTAGATACTTTCTTAGCTGTTTTCTTAGAAGCTTGCTTATATCCTTTCCTATATGCTTTATTATACCCCTCCTTATACGCTTTCTCTGCTGCTTCTTCCTGCAATTGTTGTATTGCCAGACACACATCGACCGCCTCCTCGTCTTGTTTTACTTCTATATTCGCGCCCACACAGGTATTTAACACATCCACTTCTTCCCTGCCCAAATGGCGAAATGATTCATTTGCATTTAATATATT